>DATKRV010000001.1:0-13678 GCA_035532075.1 Acidimicrobiales bacterium
GTGCACATAGGCAAGGTCGTCATCGGTCTGACACGCGACATAGATGTTGTTGTTTGCCATCAGGGTCGTCACGTCGATGTCTTGTCCACGGCGCTCGCCGCGACGGACAAAGTCATGGAGCACGTAGGGCACCCACTGTGAGCAGAGCTCGATGAATCCCCAGCGGATGTTCGGGTACCTCTCGGCAAGTTTGTGGGTGAGGATGTTCTGGAACGCGGTGATGCCGGGAACCTTGAAACGGAAGATCCCGTTGTCATCGGGAAACTGGTCGTGGATTTCGAAGGTTCCATTTGCTGCATGAACCGTGACGGCCATACCGAGTCGGTTGATCTCTTCGAATATCGGAGTGAAGTAAGGGTCGTTTGGCAGCATGCCGCGCTCGAAGCCCCTCCAGAAGACGCCGGTAGCACCGTTCTCATAGCCAAAGCGGATCTCCTTGATGGCCTCTTCGATGATCATCGTCGGGGGAACGACGACCCAGGAGAAGCGGTCACCGCCCTCCGCGACGCGCTCTGCCATCCAGCGGTTATAGCTGTGACACATCGCGCGTTCAACGTTTGGGCGCTTGGTTACCGGACGGAGGAAGATGGTCGGGAAGATGACCTGATAGTCGGTCCCGATTTCGTCCATCTGGGCGAGCCTTCCGGAGGTGTCGGCCATCTCCCGCACGGCCTTTATCGCGTCAGTCTCAGAGAATGGGCCTGTGGAGACAAGGCGACCGTCAATCGACCAGAAGTGTGTGTTGCGACCGGCATTGTTGACATCGACGCGCGCCGGACAGAAGTTGACGATGTCCTTGTCGAAGTATTTCCATGTTTCGTCGCTCTCGACGACGTGCGCATCCGCATCAATTGTTGCCACTGAACCCTCCCGGATCTGATAGTTCCTCGAACTTTTTAGCTATTACAGCGATGTAAATCTCACACCAACACTCGCAGACCAAATTGACCGCAGGGCGCGCTGGCAGCAGTCGCAATCCTAGGACAAAAGTCGATGACCCGATGCTCGGGATTTTTTAGAGTCGGGAGAGAGGGATGACGTCAGTTCGGGCGAGTGTCTCCGCGTTTTCCTGTCCCCTTGGTCCCTGTCCCCCTTCGCTGTCGAGGCTCAGGCCGGCGCGAGAATACCCTGAAAGGGACCCTCTCGAGCTTTGCGATGCGCAGATGGTAGGCAACAACCAGTGACAAGACTGATACCGCCACGAGTTTGAACACGGGTGTCTGATCAGGGTTCGGTCGTGTTCTCATGAGATGAGAGTGATCGAACCGATCTGTGTGAGTAACGCTCACCCGAGCGCGACCGCGCGCGCATCTCGGTGGCAGATTATGTTACGTCACATATGAAACGAGATCAGCATCTCCAGCGCAGGCGTCTCTCGATTTGCCAGTTGCTCTGCACCCTCTGTATCGGCGTGTCATTGCCAATCTTTGCACCTGCTGCAACGAGTCAGGCTTCGGCGCTCTCTCCTGATCTAGGACGTTATGTTTCGGTGACCGTCGTATCGCCTGCGGTCGGTGGTCGTGTGCCTGTGGATGTGTACCTGCCCCCGGGATATCCGCAGCGAGGAGTTCGCTACCCGGTGCTCTATCTACTGCATGGTGAGCCAGGAAGTGGACCGCAGATGGCGGCTTCACTGAGATTGAATACCGTTGTCTCAGCGTTGATCGATTCCAGACAGATCAAGCCGATGCTCATTGTCCTACCGACCGACGGACCCACCGTCAGAACCGATACCGAGTGGATGAACTCCGTGACCGATCCCAAGGCTCAATGGGGGACGTTCATTACCAGCGATCTTGTTTCGTTCGTCGACCGTCATTACGCGGTATGCCAGTCAAGGACGGCAACCTCCATTGGCGGTGTCTCAATGGGAGCGTTCGGTGCCGTGAATGCTGCGCTTGATAATCTTGACATTTTCGGCGCAGTGTTGTCTTGGTCTGGATACTTTGTTGCGAACACTCCCAAGGTGAATGGGCCCGAGGGTTCTGTCTCTTGGCGGGCGGCATCACCGCTCTATTCACTTGCGAAGTTCATTCCTCAATTGAAAAAGACTCCGTTGCGTATCTCCTTCTACATCGCGCCTGCTGATCACCTCGCGTCTGAGAACATAGCGTTTTCGCGTCTGCTTTCGCGCGAACACCTTCTCTATCGATTTGCTCTCAACAGAGGGCCTCATGAGTATGTCTTGTGGAGAAAGTATTTCGGCTCTGAGTTGATCTGGTTATCGAGTGCCGAGCGCTGTTGATCGGTTGACTGTCGGTGTGCGAAAGGAGCGTGCTTATTGCACACCGAGCGATCAGGGCCGAATCACCCTCCTGAGTGACATGCTCCTCGTCGTTCTTGCGTGGTTCAATGGAGGCGTGTACAACGGTGGAGCCATCTGGACGAGCCGGGTTGAAGGTGATGTTGAGCCTTGAAATTCAGGCGTTCGGTTGTCGCATCAATTGGATTTGTAGTGCTTCTGCTTCTTGTCACCGGCATATTCGGGACGATCCGTTATATAGAGACGTTCTGGCTCTACCGAGGTTTTCCAGGCCCGACAGCGCTGAGTTCTGTTGTGGTGCGATCTGGGGATCGCGCGTATCGCGTCAGTGTCTATCCAGGCTCCATCCAGACCATTTCTGTTCGCAGCCCGGCGCTCGGCAACAAAATGAATCACGTTATCGTCTACCTTCCTCCTCAATACGTCAACTTTCCGGGAATTCGATATCCGGTTCTGTATCTCCTTCACGGAAATCCAGGTTCGCCGAGTCAATTTGTAAACGTTGGCGATATTGCGGTCACGGCTGACAAATTGATTGCCGAGCGAAAGATTCGGCCGATGATCATCGTTATGCCCAGTGGTGCGTTCAGTTTCTTTGCTGATGAGGAGTGGGCAAATACGGTAAGGAGGGACAATGCCTGGGAGACCTTTGTTGCCCGTGATCTTGTTGGGGCAATCCAACATCGGTATCGTACGAAATCGAATGGGAGGAGCCGGGGGATCGGGGGCCTGTCTGAGGGCGCCTATGGCGCGCTCAATATTGGATTCCATCACGTCGGTGAGTTTGGGCTCATCGAAGGGTGGTCCCCGTACTTTATGGCCGACCGTAATCCGGTATTTTTTGGCGACAAGGTAGGTCTATTGCGTTACAACAGTCCCGCTGTCCAGCTACCGATTGTCGCAGCGCAGCTACGCGCGCAGCACACTTATGTCTGGCTCTACACGGGAACTCGCGATTACACCGTCAGAGGAGCCAAACAGTTCGTCCGCGAGCTTTCTGCTCTGCACGTTGCACATGCCTATTCCATCCATCCCGGACGCCATGACTGGCTCTTGTGGCGAACCTGGATGCCTCAGTCGCTTACCGCCGCGTCGAATTATTTCAATGGCCATGCCTGAGAGATCTCGAGCGATCGGCGTCGCACGCTTTGCCGCGTTGTCATTGACAACGATTGTGGTCGTCACTGTCTCTTTCGGTTGGCTCTATCTCCTGCAGGGGCCGACAATGCACTGGCCTGGACCGCGAGTAAGTGATGCGCTTGTCCTCGATGAACTCGCCGGCCATTCTAGTGTTCCGTTGGTTGTTTTTCTTTTCGCGATCTGTGTTGGAGCATTTGTCATCGCGGGCCTTGCGAGAACCTTACATTTCGATGGCATACAGATTGCACTTGTAACTGGAGCGATCGCGGCTCTCTGGCTTTATCTGGCATCTTCGATTTCGATCTCTGTTGTTCGCCAGGTCCCAATAGACGACGCGTTACGCGCGGCACGTGGCTTGGAGCCGGTCTATCTTGCCGCAGCCTCTGTCGCGATCGCGATCGCGATCATGGCAACGCGCCCAACCGGTGAAAATACCCTTACGCGCTTCATTCCGGGTTGTGTGGCACTTCTTGGCATGCTCGATTTCTTGGTCGGGACCTTGCCACGGTCTGTCGACTTCAACAGACCAGTGATCGGCATCTTTACCGGTCCTATCTCTCCTGGTGGCCGCACGATCGAGATCACCGTCGGGGTGCTGTTGATTCTCTGCGCACGGGCGCTCAGTCGACGGAGTAGGCGGGCGGTCTGGTTTGCCGTGTTGTTGACGATCATCTCGTTGGCAACGCGCCTTGTCGATGGATTTAGCGTGTCGACCATCATTATCTGCGCGTTGGTCGCCCTGATGTTGCTTACGCGAAGGCATGATTTTGTGCAGTTTGGCGACCCGACGACGCGCTACACACCCCTCATCCGATTTGTATCGATGGTGGTGCTGACGATTGTCTACGGAGTTTTTACCCTGTTCATCTATCGCAGTGAGGCCGGCCTGACGTTTCATCTCGCCTCGGCGCTCCGTGCGACGCTCCGTGCGTTGGTACTGTCAGCGCCACCGCAGGCGACGCTGCTCTCTGGCGAGTTTGCTAAGTGGTTCCCCTGGACACTTCGGCTGATCGTGGGTTCTGGCGCGATTTGGGGGGCTGTGGCCTGGTTTGCACCGTGGCATCAGCGGCTTGAAGATGAAGGCTCCCGGTTTGCCTATGCGAGAGAGGTCGTCGGGCGGTGGGGGACGGACTCGCTCGCTCCGTTCACACTGCGAAAAGACAAGGCCCATTTCTTCTTTCCCGAGGACTCTGTCGTCGCGATTGAAACAACGCTCATCGCATTTCGCGTCCTTCGAGGAGTAGCAATCGTCTCTGGGGATCCAATCGGACCGAAGGGAGGCGAGGTGGCTTCATTGGCGTCGTTTCTCGAGATGTGCAGTTCCAAAGGGTGGATTGCCGCGATCATCGGAGCCTCCGACCGCTATCTCGCTGGCTACCAAGAACTCGGCCTGCGAACGCTCTACCAGGGTGACGAGGCAGTTGTCGATATAGACACCTTTACGCTCGAAGGTGGCGCGATGAAGAGTGTCCGCCAAGCTGCGCAGCGATTGGTACGCAAGGGTTTCACTGCAGAGCCCCTGCTTGCAAGTCAACTCTCCAAAGATGACCGCGAGGCGCTCACGGCTCTTGAAACACAGTGGTTGGCCGGGCAGCGCCGCAAGGGGTTCGTGATGGAACTTGACAGCCTGTTTCGTCTCGACGGCGACGAGGAGCTCTTTGTGGTGGGTCGGGGCCCTTCGGGAGAGGTGGTCGGATTCCTCGAGATCGCCATCTGTCCGGCGAGTCGGTCGCTCTCGCTCTCATCCATGCCACGCGCCAGCGAGGCACCGAATGGACTCAACGCGTACCTGATTGTGACTGCAGTGAATTGGGCACGTGAGCATGGATTTGCCGAGCTCTCACTCAATTTTTCGCCTGTCGCGCGACTTCTCACGGGCGATATCACTCCAACACCTTGGTCAAGAATTGCACGAAGAGTACTGCTTGTCATTAAACGCCTCTTTCACCTTCAGCTTGACAACCTTTATGTGTTCAACCGTCAGTTTCTTCCACGCTGGCAGCCGCGCTACCTTGTCTTCAAACGGCGCCGCGATCTTGGACGGATCATTCTTGCGGCGATGGCCGCTGAGCGATACCTCCCATTCGCCGATGTCTTGCGTGGTCGTAACTGGGATGCGCATCCGGTTCGCGCCAAAGTCTCGTATACGAGTCTCCCGGAATAAAAGTGAAACTTGTTGCTGGTCTCATGGCGGCGCTGGTGGCCGGGATCTGCTTTAGCTATAGCTATATCGGACAACACCTCGTTGCGGCAAACCTTGAACGGTTCGATCTGCGCCGGCCCTTTGTGAACCTGCGGCAACTCGTCACAAATTTCCGATGGATGGTGGCTTGGCTGAGTGGCTGGGTCGGTTGGGGGTTCTATATCGTTGCGCTCGCGCTCGCTCCGCTCTCTCTCGTGCAGGCAATTACGGCGGGAGGCATTGGGATGCTCGCGCTTGCCTCACATTTCTTTATAACGCCCTTACGTGTGCTCGAGCGAAGAGCCGCCTATGTTGCCACTGCGGGCCTCGTGCTTGTCGCAGCAAGTGTGCGCACGCACAGCCAGAGTCATCCGGTCTCACTGCACGCGCTGGAGTTCACGGTCATCACAGGGCTTGGAATTGCTTTGTTGTGTGTGCTTGTCTCGAGACGCATCGGACTCGCGATCGCCTCCGGGATCTGTTATGGAGTGGGCGACGTTGCGACAAAGGGGGCATTCTCTGGAGTGCCCATTCTTATTGTTTTTGTGGTCGCGGCGTATGTCGCTGGTTTTGCGACGCTGCAATTTGCCTTTCAACGCAGCTCCTTGTTGGTAAGTGGTGGGTTGTCCTTTCTTTTGTCAAATGTGATCCCACTCGCGTGCGGTGTATTGCTTTTTGGGGAACGACCGCAGGGCACTGCCGTTACGGTCCTTCGATATTCTGGTTTTGTGGTCGTCATCCTTGGAGCCGTAGCCATTTCGACAACCGCAAGCTTGAAAGAGGCGCCTTAAACTTGCGCGAAAAGCGTTGATTTCCAGCGCTTTTTTAAATTTTGGAATTTCTGTCTTTCGCTTGCCAGGTTTTCAGGCAACAATATGCGCATGCCTTATGGAGAGACTGGTGAACGGCCCTGGGGTACCTACTTCGTGCTTGATGACGAACCTGGTCACAAGGTCAAGCGGATCTCGGTTGACGCGGGAAAACGCCTTAGTTATCAGTTCCATGAGTATCGCTCCGAGCACTGGTTCATCACCGCCGGTCAGGCTCGAGTGATTCTCGACGGCGTCGAGCATGCGCTCTGCCCTGGCGAATCGATCGACGTGCCGCGTCGGGCGAAACACCGGATCGAGAATCCCGGACCCGATCAGCTGATCTTCGTCGAGGTTCAATATGGTGAATATTTTGGCGAGGATGACATCATCAGGCTCGATGATGACTTTGGTAGGGCCGATGTCCGGGTGGGCTACACCGAGGTCTGACCACCGAGGCAAATCCGTGTGGGCGAGAGGAGTTGGACCTCCGCCCCCGCAAGGACTGGAGCTGGCACAACTGGAGTGACTTCCAGGGCAAGAAGGCCGATGTGGAGCGCCCACATGGACCGGTCATTTCGTTCCGCGGCGATGAGGGCACCGAGGTCGTAGTCGACTCCAGACTTTATGTGGTTCTCTTGGTTTGATCTTTCTGACCGAGAAGCGCCTGAGCTCGGCAAAGGCCCTCCGCGAGTTCAGCATCACTGAGTGGTCCGTTCTCTGCCTCCCAGGCGGCAACCCCTTGGCGTCCAGCCTCGAGACGGAGTCGCTTCGATGCCGTGTCTGCAATCCAGGCACTGAAATTCGAGCCACTGCGCGTCGAGGCCTCATCGATTGCCTTAGCGAGGTCTGGTGGAAGTGAGATGGACCGCTTCACTCGATGAGCCATGAGCTGATGGTAGTCAGTCGGAAGGACAGAGCGTCCTCGACCCGAGGTCAGAGTTGAAACTACTTTGCCGCCAGAATCTGCCGGCTGGAATTAGTCACCTGCTTCGAAGATTTCGGTGAGTATCTTCGTTGCGCGATCTTTGATGGAGTGCTCTAGGTAAAAGCGCTCGAAGTGGGAGACGGCATCGTGGTAGTTGTCGATCCCTACCTCTGCAAGCAAGAACCGCAGATCGTCGATGTCTTGTCGACCACGACTTGCGTGGATCTTCATCGCCAACAGCATGTCGGCCGATGCGATGGAGATCGTCACGTGTTTGGTTGAGAGGATGATTCGAGGATTGGGGTCAACTGGCCATGGGGGAACGTAAATGGCCGCCGCAGAATTTAGCCAGTCGTCGGTGAGGTCTCTTCGATGCGCGATCTCAAGCACGATCGGCAAAATTTCATCACGAGGTGTGATTTTGGCATCAATGTCTCTCGTGGCGTCACGAGCTCCAAAGCCGAGCATGAGCGCGGCGCCACCCACGATGTAGATCTGTGAGTTGCATTTGTGCTGCTCAAGTTCAGTGGCGAGTTCGACGAGCGCCGCTTGAGCATCTTCTTGAGTAAGCATTAGGCGCGAGACAGCTCGTCCGCGAGGATGTACACGCCGTGCCTTCGATATATGGGTGGCGTCTCTCGATCAGCGTCCTCATGGAGAGATTCGATATCTGTCACATACCACCTCTCTGTCGTCCGAGTGTCCTCGTATACCCACGGTGGAGTAGGGGCGCCCGCGTTGACGCATACATCTTCGACAATCGCTGCAATCAATGCGTCGTAACGCGAATCACCGGAGAGTGACGGTGCATCCATGGTGAGCTGTGCGAGACGATAAGGGGTCACTGATTTTAGGTCGTCGGTCAGCTCCAGGCAGACCCGAAACGCGATCTCTTCCTTGTTCTTTTGCAATGCGTCAGCGACTTGCAGCGAGCATTTGGCCGCACTGACTCGGGCGTCACTCCAACGGCCGTTGATCGTGGCTGGGATGATCTCGACCAGAAGTTTCGAGCCACCGGCTTCGACGAGACGTTCGAGAGTGGACAACCGTGGTTCTTTGATACCGAGTTCGTAGTTCGAGAGGGTCGCTGACGACGTTCCGGCGCGCTTTGCGAGCGAGCGGAGAGTGAATCCGTTGGTCTTTCGGAGGTTCTGGATTACCGAGCTAGCTGTAGTCATATTGCTATCCTAACAGATAGCAATATCTGAGTTACCAGGGCGTCACTGCGCGAGCCGGTCGAGAAGCTCTCGATCCTGTTCAATGATCTTTTCCAATCGCGCCCGGAACTCTCGATCGTGTCGACGGCGCTCAATTGCCTCAACCAGCGCCTGCTGGATCGTCTCGTTCAAACTTTTGCCCATAACGCGAGCGAGCGTCTCTGTGTCTGCCGCAACGTTGTCCTTGAGCCGAACCGTCAGATTCTTCGTCATGATACTATGATACTATGATACTATGATACTATGATATCATGGTTCAATTGGGCCAATTGCGCTCCTCTGTCGAAGCTTCAAACCAATCTCGGCGAAGGTTATCAGGAGAGCTCAACTCACTGAGTGCTCCATTCTCTGCTCTGGACGGCAATTCTTTGGCGTCGAGAGCGGTATCGAAGACGTCCTGTGAGAACTTTCTATACATGTATTCAAGGGGGCCATGTCGCGCCCTTCCTCCTCGGATTCGTCTTTCGGGGTACCTCGATAAGGGGTCGATTCTGGGGGATCGTTTTCGTCATCTTCGCCTCGATACATCTGCCAAAATCGCCGGTGAACGAGCGCCAAAATCGTCAGTAAAAGAGCGCCAAAATCGTCAGTAAAAGAGCGCCAAAATCATCAGTTGATGTCATTATCAGGTCTTTTGTGTAAAGATAACCTCATGTCATATATGCCCCGAATTGTCGATGCAGAGCTGAGCCGTCGCCTGACCTCAGCACGCATCGTCGTTCTCGAAGGGGCCAAGGCCTGTGGGAAGACAGAGACCGCGCTACAGGTGGCCAAAAGCTTCGTCCGGCTCGACATTGACCAGAATGCTCGCATTGCAATCGCGACAGATCCCGGATTGGTCCTTGAGGGCGAGACACCGCGCCTCATCGACGAGTGGCAGATCGAACCTGAGATCTGGAACCACGCGCGACACCTGTCCGACGACCGTAAGAAGCCCGGGCAGTTCATCCTGATCGGGCCGGCAGTCCCCGAAGAGGATTCGAACAGACATTCGGGCGCGGGGCGATTCTCGTTTCTCCGAATGCGCCCGATGAGCCTCTTTGAGATTGGCGAAAGTGAAGGCTCTGCATCTCTCGCTTCAATGATGGACGGAAACTCGGCGCGCAGCGGTGAATTGAAGTTGTCAGTGCCAGACCTCGCGAAGATCGTCGTGCGCGGCGGCTGGCCAGCCCAACAGGGCGCAACGATGAACAATGCCGCCCAGGCTGCGAAGGATTACCTGCGTCAAATCCGCGAGGTCGATGTGAATCGAGTCGGTGGCGCGAGGAGAAATCCGTCGAAGGTTGGACGACTGCTTGCCTCGCTCGGTCGTAATGTCGCGACCGAGGTGACGCTCAAGACGCTTGCTGAGGACGCGAGCGACCCCGGCGAGACGATGTCGGCAAATACCCTTGCGGGATACCTCGAGGTGCTCTCGCGATTGATGGTCCTTGAAGATCAACCCGCATGGGCACCACATCTCCGTTCGAAGACTCCCCTCAGACAGGCATCAAAACGGCACTTTGTCGACCCCTCCCTCGCGACAGCCGCAATCAGCGCCGGACCGAATCGTCTGGAGAAGGACCTCGAATTGCTGGGGCTGTTGTTCGAGTCGCTCGTCATCCGTGACCTACGTGTCCTGTCACAGCCTCTCGATGGCGAGGTGTTCCATTTTCGAGATAAGGAAGGGCTTGAGATCGACGCCATCGTCCAGCTCGGCGACGGCCGTTGGGGAGCGTTCGAGGTGAAGTTCGGTGGAGATAAACAGATCGAGCAAGGCGCAGCGTCGCTACTCCGGTTTGCCGATGTTGTTGATGCAACGAGACTCGGTGTCCCGATGGTGCTTTGCGTCATCTGTCTCTCGGGTTATGGGTACGTGCGCGGTGACGGAGTGAACGTCATCCCCATCCGGGCGCTTGGACCCTGAAGAATTTCTGAGTGAAAAATAGACATGACGAATTCAACTCAGTAGTTTCGATTTGAGCATCACAGGCAGAACTTGAGACCCACGATCTGGGAGGCCTTATGAGATTCGCCGGCGCGGTATTGCGACCGATTCATTCGTGTCGATTGTCAAGGACGCCGAGCCTGATCGTTTCGGTGACAGTCGCCGTGATTGTCATGGGCTACGGAACGAGTTTTGCAGCGACATCTTCGAGAAAATCTCCGACCACTTTGCAAGCGACTACGAAAATAGTAGCTGGCGCCGACGGCTACTGCGCAGTTGACGGGACCGGCGGAGTCATGTGTTGGGGAGACAACTCATACGGACAACTTGGAAGCGGGAGCAAGCTCGACTTCTCAGCGGTACCTGTCGCTGTAAAGATCTTGCACTCTTGATAATTTTTTGTCTGCAAGTACTCAATCCTCAATTGCCAAGAATGATCTTCACAACCTTTTCGAATTTCGATGCAGAACAAAGAAGATGCCCGCCATCTTGTCGGCAGTAGTTTCTCTGATATTCCGTGTTGCGTCAGGGTCGTTCGGATGTGCCGCTTCATGATTCTCTGGGAGGAGGCGCCGTGGAGGTCGTTGGCAAGATACCTCTAGACAGGACTTTCTTAGTTGACCCCGGCGAAGCCAGGTGACCTCCGCCAAAACCAGTTACGGGAAAGTCCTAACGAGCCTCGCAGCAATTGCGCTCCCATCGTTGATGCAGGCGCAGTCCGCAAATGCAGCCTTATCTGATCCAGTGACCCCGGTTCATTTCGCCGCACTTGCAACTACGGGACTCGACGGGAGCTTTAGCGCGACATACGCATTGAGCGCAACGTTTTCCCAAAATGGTACGACTCGAACAAGTACGGGTTCCAAGTTTTCTGACGCCACCGTCACCGTGGGCCAGCGTTCACCCACCGGGAAGAGTGCGTGGCTCGATCAATCTGGCGAGTGGTATTTCCGTCTGGTTTCATCAACCGGCAAAGGTGACGAATGGGAGTACAACGGCAAGAGCCTCTTCGATTGTGTCCGAAAGAGTTTCGCGACGCCGTGGAGCTGTACTGGCCCTGGGCGACCTGACGTGTACGAGGGGAACATGTCCACGATCGCGAAATCCCCGTTCATTCCAGGGCTCTTTCTCGCCGACATCAGGGGCGCAGTGTTCTATTCGATACAGCGCCCAACCGTCACGGTCAACGTATTTGGGGAGCAGTGCATGCACCTCGCGTATCCATTGCAGACGTGGTGCTTGGGCAAGGGCAATCTCGTGAGCTCGTGGAGTTCGAAGGTTCCCTCACCTGAGGTGTTTTTTTGGACCTCGGCGAAGGAGACGAGTTTCTCAAAAATCGTGAAACAACAGAGCTTTCTTCTGCCGTCAACTCCAACTCAGCCTTTCGTTCCCTACATGGGGGAACCGTGACGAATCGTTGGGTCCAAGCTCGTTTCGCGCAATAGATCACACGCTCATCGCCTGTCACCGATACCAACGCTGCCAAAGATGATCCTTGCCACCTCTTCGGCAGCGTCCTCTTGCATGTTTGGCAGCACATGTGAATAGGTACCAAGTGTGATCGCGATGCTTGCGTGTCCGAGTCGTTCGCTCACGACCTTCGTCGGGTTTCCGGCGATGAGTGCGGCCGTTGCGTACGAGTGACGGACGTCGTGAAGGCGTATGCGTGGAAGCCCAGCATCGCGAGAGAGATGAGCGAACCACGAGCTCACGAGTCGTGGCGAGAGAAATGACCCATCCTCGTGGGTGAAAACGAGTCCCGTATCCTGCCAGGCGTCGCCAATCCGTAGCCGTTCTTCGAGCTGGCATATGCGATGACGCTCGAGTTCAGCCGCTGTCACTGCATCGAGTGCCACCGTCCGTCTCCCCTTTGCGGTCTTGGGTTCGGAGACGACGGTTTCGCGATTCACATCGACGAGCGCTCGAACGATCGACAACCTCTTGTTCTTGAGATCAACCTCCCGCCAACGAAGCCCGAGGACCTCTCCGCGTCGCATGCCAGTGGTTCCAAAGAGGAGCCATGCTCCATAGAGACGATGGGGTTCCACGAATTTGAGGAATGCACGCAGTTGCTCGCGACTCCAGACGTGCATCTCCGGAGATGCTGGACGTGGAGGATCGGCGCGGTCTGCAGGATTGCGGGCGAGATGTCCCCATCGGACGGCGTCGTTGAGCGCCTTGTGCAACATCGTGTGGACGTGGCGCACCGTCTTTGGCGAGAGTCCCCGATTGACGGTGGAAATCGAGACGTTTCGACGGCCCTCTCGAAGCAGCTGTGCATAGAGCGCATTGAGCTGTGCTGGCGTGAGATCGACGAGCCGGCGAGCGCCGAGGTTTGGCACTGCATACCCCTCGACGGCGCGACGGTAGTGCTCCCAGGTCGTCGGGCGTACCGTCGAGCGGATCGCCGGCAGCCACTCCGAGAGCAAGAAAGAACCAAGCGTCGCGCGTGAGGGCTCGACGTAGAGACCCTGATGGATCTCATTTCGCATCTCGCTGTACGCGATCTCCGCCTTACGTCGGGTCCGGAAACCTCCGACTGAGCGCTGTCGCCGGAGACCGTCGGCCCCCGGCTCCAGCGCAATCCAGAAGTACCAACGCGCCCCGCGCTTTCGAAAATGTCTTGCCATGTGCACCTCGCCGTTAGCAATCCGTTAGCAATAGCTGCAAACGGATTGCTAACACGGCTTGCGAGACCGACTACCGAATCAGATACTCCCAGCTCGGGACCATCGTGTGGGCGAGAGGATTTGAACCTCCACCCCCGTTAAGGGACTGGGACCTAAACCCAGCGCGTCTGCCAATTTCGCCACGCCCACGAGCGCCGCTAACTCGATACTTTAGGCGACTATGCGCCCGACCCACCTCGGTCCGGGTTGATCCCGCTAGGGAGTCGGGAAATTAGCCGTGGCAGGTTTTCGTCGAATGGCGACGCGGAAGGATCACAGGCAGAAGCAGATAGCCTAGGCAGCATGACTGCAGATCTGAACGTTTCGTACAATCACGTGATGAGCGCCCTCAACGGCCAGGACGCGGGCAATCCCGATGTCTATCAGCGGCTCCTCAAAGAACGCATCATCTTCTTGGGAACCCAGGTCGACCACACCAGCGCAAACCTGATCTGCGCGCAGCTGCTCCTGCTCGAGGCCGAGGATCCACGGCGTGACATCTCGCTGTACATCAATTCACCCGGTGGCTCGGTGACCGACGGG
>DATKRV010000002.1:0-6285 GCA_035532075.1 Acidimicrobiales bacterium
GCAACAACGACCGCTTTATTGCTCAGCGCCTTGCTCAGTTCGCCCTCGCCATCACGCTTGTCATCACCGTAAAGCTCGTGAAGTGGGCAGAACGTTGGCAACCTGTGCCCGCGTGAGGATGCCTATTGGCGCGCGCTCTAAGGAGAAATACCCTCCCCTTGCATGAATATAGGCGCGCGCAACGAGGCCTTGGTCTGAGAAGAACTGAAGTTGTCAGTGAGTTGTGGAGCTATGCGGCCTTCTCGATGACACTGACGTCGTAACCGAGCATCTCGATCCGTCGTGCGAGTCGCTTCGCCTCGACGGCTGGATCATGACGACGGTTGAAGTAGTCAGCACCGGGATCTTCATAGAGCTGGCCGTTGCTGAGCAGATGCCAGATGGTAAACAGCATCGAGTTGGCGACTGCAACACATGCCCTGTTTGATCCCCGCCGTCGTGCGATGCGGACATATTGTGCCGAGTAGTAACTGCCCTTTGTGTGTGCACCGGCCCGGGCGGCTTCGACAAGCGCCCGTCGCAGCCATGGTGAACCATGACGCGTGCCCGCCGGTCGGCGTTTGCCTGCAGACTCATAGCTCGCCGGTGCGGCCCCCGCCCAGGCACACAGCTGGCCGGGGCTTCCGAACCTCCTCATGTCTGCGCCGGTCTCGACGATGATCACCTCTGCGGTCGTTCTCGCAATCCCCGGGATCGAGGTGACGATCGCGACCGCGGACTCAAAAGGGACAAGACGGGTGGTGATCTCCTTGGTGAGCGAGCCGATCGATTGGTCGAAGAAGTCGATGTGACCGATGATCTGGCGACAGAGGATCGCGTGATGGGTGCCAAAGTGGCCCGACAGTGCCTCTTCGAGATGGGGGATCTTTACGCGCATCCTCCCCTTGGCCATCTCGGCGAGCACCTTCGGGTTTCGCTCGCCGGCGATGAGCGCCTCGATGATCTTCCGTGACGACGCGCTCCACACCGAAGAGGCAACCGAGGTGATCTTCAGACCTGCATCCTGCAGCGCCTTTTCGAGGCGCTGGATCTCCCGTGCTCTGGCGTCGACCTGGGTCCTTCGATACCTCGTCAGCTCACGCAGCTCGCGGATCTCTGGCGGTGGAACAAATGAGGGTCGCACCATCCCGTGCGCCGCAACATCGGCCAGCCACTCCGCATCGGACAGGTCACTCTTTCTGCCAGGTACGTTCTTCACGTGCTGCGCGTTGCACAGCCACAGCTCGTTAAACATCCCCTCCAAGGCGTAGTAGACACATCGCCAGTAGATCCCGGTTGCCTCCATCGCGACGGTTTCGACCGAGGCGTCCGAGAGAAACGTCGCCAGTTCGAGAAGCCCTCTTCTCGTCGTCGCGAAGCTCTGTTTGGTCACCTCGACCTCACCGTCGGGATCGACAACGCGACAGCACGCGACAACAGTGTCTCTGTGTACGTCAAGGCCAGTAACACGGTCTCTGATTCGTTTCATCACCATCACCTCCACTTGAGTTGTAAGGAGATTGACGGGGAGAGAACCTGACGAAGCGAAATCTAGGGATCGTGCTCGAAGCGACAGTCGATGGTCCTCAAAGGTCTCCGCACCAGACTAACGACGCGCACTCAGCTGCAAGGAAAACTCGGTGACCACACCCGCCAACCATCGTCAGTATTTCATCGGTCGCAGGTGGGCGTCCAGGTCATAGGGACTAAAGAGTTAATGACAACGTGAGAGAGCATGCAACACGTTTAGCATTCTTGAGAGAGCGAATCGTTTTGGTTGCGGTTGGCACCGTCAATCGTCCATACAACCGGATGCCGCGCAATCAGTAAGGATCGAGCACGTCCAGCCAATTTTCGACATTTCCGTCGACTTCTCTGCCCACTACGGGAACTTTTGTGCAAGGACCAGCCAACCGCGTCATCTAATTGCTAGGGCCGATAACCTTGTCGAACGACGCGATCGCGGCATCCGAGATGACCTCGCAGACCTCTGTGTCAACCCGCTTGTCGCGGTATCTGCGCACTGTCGCGCTAAAACCTTTCCTTCGCAAAACCGCTCCGAGTCCCCCATAAACAAACTGTCACCGTAAGTTAAATTACTTCTCAAAACTTCGATTTGACTACAAGTCGTACAAACGCGTAAGCAATTCAAAGGCGTCATGTAGCAACTTGAGCTCGCCGTGATTAATGGATTCCAGGGATTCCGCAAGCGATGCTGAGCGACGCATACGACCCTTCTGAATCAGGCGACGACCGGCCGAAGTAGTCTTAATGACGCTCTGCCGGCCATCGTTTGGATTTTCCACTCGTTCAACGAACCCCCGATTTTCGAGTAGATCGACAACTCGGGTTACCGACGGCGGCGAAATCATTTCGCGTTTCGCGAGCGCGGACGGAGAAATAGAACCGGCATTGTTAAGAGTAGCGAGCGCAGCAATGTACGTATACCCTACGCCCAAATATTCAATCGAGTCTTCGGTCCAATCGGATCGCAACCTTCGACCAAGGCGCTCTACTATGTGTCGGAGCGCGTCTGCAAGTTGTTGCGCGTCTGGAACATCGGCTTCGCTCGTTGACAGCTTCGGATTCATTATGATGTTGGAGGTGTTCACCGCGGTACACAACCGCGCATTGTACGAACGATGCGCTCCTTTCTGTGCTTTTCGAACTAATTTCCGCCTGTTTTCTTAGGGGACAGGCGCTCGCAAAACTCATTAACAATCAGACTACCATCTGGTCCAGCTCGGTCCTCGATTCTACGTCTTGGAAGGGTTGGCTCTTTCTTGCCACGGTCGTCGACGCTTACTCGCGTCGGGTGATTGGCTGGGCGATCGATAAACGCATGCGCGCATACTAATGCCGGCGCGTTCAACGATCACTGATGTGGAACGGCATGCCAAGTAGGGATAGATCTTTTCTTTTCTGGCGCGTCGAATAAGAGGTCGGGCATTGTGATGTTTACGGGCAGACGGTAGGGCCCAAGAATCAAGACTTGTTGCACTCACCATCGTGAGGTTAATTCGCCTTGACCTTGGGAGGCGGCTGCGACGCCTCTTCCCCGTGTTGTTTTGGTAGGGGACGAATAAGAGCTCGACCATGGCCTGGGACGAAGTAGATCGGCAAACCGTCACTCTGATATACGCGGATTGAAACCACAGGTCGGCGATGCGCAGGATGGTGCCCCTCACTAGAATCACGTTCCGGCAAGTTCCGGGGTCGCATAAGGTGAGTAGCCGGGAGGAATCTCACCTCCCGGCGCTCGCAGAACCCGACGTGACAGTCTCCCGTCATCGGGCTCCCACAATCAGCTGTTGGTTGTCGAAACAAGCCACCAATGGACAAAGAGCCGGGGTTCACGCCGAATGACAGCATTGAGCCAAGCCCAAGCCTTTGTTGGCTTGCCCTTCAGACGTTTGAATTTGTGCATGGCCCATCGAACGAGGTGCTCGTTGATGCGCCGCACAAGGAAGCTCAACTCAGAGCGATAGAAGGCTCCGTAAAAGTTGATCCAGCCTCGGACCTGAGGATTGATCTCCTCAGCAAGGCTGGACAGGTCCGATCTGCTGCGACGCTTGAGGTGCCAGGCCCTGATCTGCTGGCCCTTTGCCCTCTTCGCACTGGCGCTCATCGCCGGAGAGAAGTTAACAAAATAGCCATGTCTGCCCTTGGCCATTCGACCCTGAAAGGTATAGCCGAGAAAATCAAAGCTGGTGTGCTCTGATTCGCCCCGCCGATTCGCGTCCTTGCAGTACACGATCTTCGTCTTGTCCGGGTGTAACTCAAGTCCAAGCGACTCAAGTCGAATGGCGAGCGCAGCCAGTAGATATCGGGCCTGACGCTCGCTATCACAGTGGATAATTGCATCATCCGCGTAACGCTCCCATGAACAGCCCGGATGCTCCCGGACCAGCCACTTATCGAACGCATAGTGCATGAACAGATTCGCCAACACCGGAGAGACCGGTGACCCCTGTGGAGTTCCCATATCCCGTTCTCGAAGTGTTCCGTCTTGCATCTGTATCGGTGCTTTTAACCACCGTTCGATGTAGAGGAGAACCCAGCGTTCATCGGTGTGATGGGCAACCGCCTTTACCAATAGATCCCATGGAACGCTGTCAAAGAAAGCCCGGATGTCAAGATCGATCACCCAGTCTTTCTTCCAACAACGCTTTCGAGTTACCGCCAGAGCATCGAGGGCACTTCGCCCCGGACGATAGCCATAACTGTCTTGGTGGAAGATCGGCTCAAGCTTTTCTTCCAGCAGCATCGCTGCTGCGGTTTGGGCAATTCGGTCTGCCACATTGGGCACACCGAGCGTCCGCACACCTGCTCCGTGGTCCTTCGGTATCTCGACGGCCCGCACCGGTCCGGGCATATAGCTGCCAGCGCTCATTCGGTTCCAGAGCTTGTAGAGGTTGTCTCTCTCGTTGCGCTCGAACTCGGTAATGCTGATCGCATCTACACCCGGTGCTCCTTTGTTGGACCGGACCTTCTCCCACGCCTGATAAATCAGGCGCTTGGATATTTCAAACGACTTCACCTTCAACTTTGGATTGCCTGTCGGTTCCTCCCCCGTGGGGTTGACCGACAACCTCCCCTGATCTGCCCGACCCCTTTGCTCAAGCTCCATTACAGAGCCTTCATCGCTACTGCGAGCCGGTCCGCCCCTGTGCCTCGCATCGGTACTCTGCTCCTCCCGGTTTCTCCCGATCGAAGTCCTCCCTCTTGCGGCCAGCGGGCAGACCTCGCCCATTTCAGCTGGCCACCGGTATCGAGACAACAGGTTCTCCTGTTCCCCGCCAGCGCCTGCGACGAGCTCACGCCACCTTTACACCGGACACCATCAGGGCCACACACAGGCAGCTCCCTGATTGAGGGCACATAAACTTCGTGCCTTTGTCCCGAGACTGTAAGCCGACCTCGGTTTCGATGCCATTGTTGTTTTTCTCGATGCGTCATCAGTGGTTCACTCACGTTCGTCTTCTCGTCGCACACCTGACCCGTTGATTGCGGGCCTTTTCCGCAGTCGCTTCCCACCCCGGCTCTTGACCGACATGACACTGCGGCAGTTTGGGATCTCCGCCTGCACGGCGAACCCGGAGGGCCGACCTCCATCACTGGCACGGCACGGTTCATGCTGTCGATCTTCTACATCGACATCACGTTCCTTTCAGGACACACGCTTGCAATTAAACGTCCGCCGCGCAGTCATGCTGTTTTTTTGATCACCGGATAACGAGTTTTCGGCGGTCTTGTTGTTCCTTTTGGTCGACCGGGTCCTGCCCGTGAGGGTTTTGGTGGATTGGCTGGAGTGCCAAGCGTTGCAGCAAGTTGACGAAACCCCCTTCGCACCCGTGTAGGGGTGAGCCTGTCCGATTCTCGAGGTCGCTCCCAGGGAAGACAAAGGTCACCAACACAGCTGCGCGCGTGACGCAGTTGTGTCAATACCGCGACGATGATCCACGTCCAGCGATCAGCCTGTTCGGGCGTACACAACGACGGTGTCGTCCATCCGAGCGTCTGTTTGGCGAATCGAAAATTGTGCTCATAATGTGGAATTCTGCATTATGAGCATTATGCGGCGTCGTCGATAATGCGGCGTGAGCCGAGTGGCTCCTGGTCAAGGTGGTGAGCGGGCTCGATTTGTCCGCATTATTACAGCCCTGCTGATCTTCTTTCGACAGCACTCGAGAGAAGGGGTCAGCGATGACAAACCAGGAAATAGCAACCGGGGCGGCAGGATCGCTCCTTGATCATTTGGTGGGCCTTCGAGATGAGCTCATCTGCTCCGGCTACGGGCCGGTGCGTTCGGGCGCGCATCTCGAACTGTTCGTAGATCTCTGCGGCTGGACGACGTGTCAGGGACTTGCGCCGAGCGAACTCACAGGTGACCGGATCGCGGCATTCTTGGAGGACCGACAGGCGCGCGGCCACCTGGACCTCGTATCGACGGTCGGCGCTACACCGCTTGTCAGCTACCTCGTGCGGATTGGTGCCCTACCTACCCAGGTGCTCGTCCTTCCCGAGGGGCCGGGGCGGGAACTTCTCGAACGTTACCGGCACTACCTCGAGGCCGAACGCGGGCTCGTGCCACGCGGCGTCGATCGCTACCTGAAGATCGCGGTCCGATTTGTCAGCGCGTGCGAGGTCGATGGGTCCATTAACCCGAACTTACGGCGCTGAAATAAAGAGAACCCCCAGTTGATCAGGGGATTCTTCGTAGGCCTCGCCGGTTGTTCTGTCTACATCGGCCCGAGTTTGGTCGGGATCGGGGCACCGATGAGATCGAAGGCCCTTCGTTGCAAC
>DATKRV010000003.1:0-73585 GCA_035532075.1 Acidimicrobiales bacterium
CACCATCGAACGCCGTCTCGAACTCGCCGAGGCACTTCTCGCGCTTCGCGAACGCGGACTGGTGCACCCAGCACTCGCAGCTGTGGCGATCATCGACCTGAACCAACGCGAGTCAGCACTTGTGATCTCGTCCGTTGCCCAGGCGATCGCCGTCGCGTCGGGCGACGAGCGAACGCCTTCCGGGCTTCTCGTCGCCACCCGGTAGACCTGAAGTGCTGCCGACGCGGCCGGATGCCAGCTGCACCTATTGGCGCGCGCTCTAAAGTCGTTCTTGAAGATCACGGAGTCGAGCGCGCAGTGGGAAGGTTTGGGGCTGCAGTTTCAGTCTCTTCGCGGTTTTCTAGCCCATGTTCGGTATTGCCTGGATCGTACTTTGACAGAGAAACACGAGAGAGTGGTCCGACTTGCTAGTGATTGATCATGACTCATTCGACCACAGTGAGTTGCCTTGGCGCAAAGTGCAAATTGGTTAAGTGACGTTGTAGCGTTTGAAGAGTAACGGTAGTAGAGGAGGATAAAAAAAGTCAGTGTCGCAGCGTGTCAGCATGTAAAAATTGGAAAATGATGATCACGCTTGGCACACTCAAGAGGCGTAGAGAATCAGTATTGGGTGACGCGCCTTCAGGCTAAATCTGTCACGGTTAAATCGATCTTGTTGAATCAGGAAAATGTCAGCCTCCGGCTAGGATAAAGAGAGGTCTAACATAATCCCGATAAGGTGCGACAGGAATTCTCAAGATGGCCATACACGCTTGTACGATTATCGCGCGCAACTATCTTTCCCTCGCGCGCGTTCTTGCTTCCTCGTTTTTTGAGACAAATCCTGGAGGAACCCTCTCTGTTCTTGTTATTGACGACCGGTACAAGTCAATTGCTTCAGCTCAAGAAGATTTTGAGGTACTCCACCTCGATGAAGTAAGTATTGACGACCAAGAGGCACTGAGGATGGCTGCTTTCTATAGCCTGACTGAGTTCGCGACGGCGGTCAAACCCTGGCTTTTGCAGAAGCTGATCGATCGATGGAACGAACCCGTTATATACCTTGATCCCGACATTATGGTTTTTCGGTCACTAGGTGAGATCATTGAGCTCGCCGAGCGTCACGAGATTGTCATTACGCCTCATTCCATACAACCAATTCCGCGTGATGGAAAGAGTGTCTCCGAGAGCGAGATTCTGGCAGCGGGGATCTATAATCTTGGTTTCATTGGAGTTGGTTTGTCCGGACTTCGTTTTCTCAAGTTTTGGAAGGAACGACTTCGCCGGGAATGTCTCTCTGAGCCAGCAAATATGCGGTTCGTTGACCAACGTTGGGTTGACTTTGCACCTTCAATGTTTGACGCCTTCATTCTCAAGGATCCCACCTACAACGCTGCCTACTGGAATCTCCATGGATACAGGTTTGTCTTCGATCCAACGACGAACCAGTACTTGATCGATGGTCGCCCGATGAATTTTTTCCATTTCAGCGGATACAACCCGCGGGTTCCCGAGCTCCTCAGTAAATACCAGGGCGGAAACGCTCGGATACTGTTCTCTGAACTGCCTGATCTGAAAATTCTCTGCGATTTCTATGCCGAGCAGCTTTTCGCACAGGGTTACGACGAGACCTCGGAGAATAGATACGGGTATCTCAATCTTGACAACGGAATGCCGTATGACATCTACATGCGACACGCCTACCGGGACGCCCTGCTCAAAGGCGAAGCTGACGAGGCACCGCTTCCTCCAAACCCGTTTTACCGAGCTGATCTGTTTGTTCTTTGGCTGAATTCCCCGGATGAGAAAGAGGTTATCTCGAGGTATCTCAAGAAGATGTATGAAGGTCGAACTGATCTTCAATATCACTTTCCAGACGCGGCCGGCGCCGGACTCGCAGCCCTCGTAGCCTGGTGCTGGGACGAATCCTCAAAAGGCAACTTTGATCAACGCCTGATCCCCAAGGTCCTCGGCGAGAGGGGAACAGTCTCTAACGCTGAATCGGAGAGTCGTCGACCGGAAACGTTCCAAAGTGGCATTCAGATATCTGGGTATTTCAAAGCTGAGATGGGTGTTGGTGAACTTGGACGCAATACCATCAAAACGATCGCGGCCTCAGGAATTCCGTATTCAACGCTAACCATCACAGATGTGATCCACCGGCAAAATTTTGATTTCAAAGATCGGAAAACAGATGGTCACGCGATCAACGTCGTATGCATGAATGCAGATTCAATTGTCCATTTTGCCTATCGAATGGGAGCTGAATATTTTCGAGATCGTTATACCATCGGCGTCTGGGCCTGGGAGATAGAGGAGTTTCCGGAGGAGTTCGATGCTTCTTTTGAATATGTCGACGAGATATGGGCTTCAAGCGAATTCACAAGGAAGGCAATAGCCGCACGTGGCCTCAAACCGGTATATACCCTCCCGGTGACGATGCAGTTCGACCGCGTGGAGACCGCTTTCAACCGGTCGACTCTTGGTATTCCTCAAGGGTTCTTGTTTCTCTTCTGTTTCGATTTGTTGAGTATCTTCGAACGCAAGAATCCGTTGGGAGTCATTGAGGCATTTACCGAAGCCTTCCAGCCAAACGAAGGTCCAGTTTTGGTCATCAAGGCATTGAATGGTGACAAGCGGCTCGCAGGACTCGAGAAGATACGGATCCGTGCTCGCGGCAGGTCTGACATCGTGATTCTTGACAGGTATCTGGACCGCGACGACAACCTCAGTCTCTTCAATGAGTCAGATTGTTATGTTTCGTTGCACAGAAGCGAAGGTTTAGGTCTGACTATTGCCGAGGCGATGTCGCTTGGCAAACCGGTAATTGCGACGGCATATTCGGGGAATATGGATTTCATGAAAGCCGATAACTCATACCTGATCCCGTTCTCCTATGGTCTGGTGCCCAAAGGGTGTGATCCGTATCGGCCAGGTGCAAGATGGGCCGAGCCCGATATCTCCGAGGCGGCGAAGACGATGCGCTATGTCTTTGAGAATCCGGCCGAAGCAGTCGCGGTGGGCGATCGTGCCCGTCAATATATGGAGGAGAAACACTCGCCTGACGCGACAGCGGCGTTTATTTTGGAGAGGCACCAGTATGCGATCGAAAGTCTTAATGGCGTCGTCCATCACGGCGAGTCAGTTCTCAGCGGTTTTGCGAAAGACGCACAAACTGGTGCCAAGAAGGGATCTGCAAATGCACGGACCTCTGGAGGTTTCGCGATGGAGGATGTGACGCCTCCGCTCATCGAGCTTGCATCGCGGCCCATTGTGTATGACGGACGATCCCGTTTCGACAGGACCGGCCGCATTGCCCGCAGAATTTTGCGAAAGCTGATGCTGGTACGCGACAATCAACAAAAGGAAATCAATTTGGCCCTCGCGATGGGATCCGAGCACCTCGCGCGACTATGGAATTCAATGCAGGCGAGCCTGCTCCGTCTCGAAGATGCTCAAAGGCAGGAATCTCAAGGTGCGAAAGCTCTCGAGATGAAGGTTGATCTTGTTCAAAAGATCTTGTCTCAATTCAACACAAATATTGAAACGCTAAATGGGCTTGTTGCTGAGATGGACGCTAGGAATCGCGACATTGAACGAGCAGTGGCCGATGCCAGCCAAAACCAATCTGCACAGTTGCAGATAATTCCATATATGTCAGATCCGGAGACATTCACGCTGAGAGAGGGGGTTAACAAGGAGTTCCTTGGATTCAGGGGGAATTCGCGAGAGCTCCAGGGACATACGAGTTTTGAGGACATCTTCCGGGGACCCGAAGAACTTATCCGCAACAGGTTTAGGGTCTACGTTAGTCTCATCAACGCTTCGGGTACGGTTGTGGACATTGGAAGTGGTCGCGGTGAATTTCTAGATCTCCTTCGTGATGCAAGAGTCAACGCGATTGGCGTTGATATCGATAAATCGATGATAGAAAGATCAACTGAAAAGGGTCATGACATTGTTAAAGAAGATGCGCTCGCTTTTCTTCGAAGTCGAGAAGATGGAAGTATCTCGACAATCTTTTCTGCTCAATTTATTGAACACCTGAGTTATTCGCGCTTACGTAGCTTTCTTCGGGAGAGCTATAGATCTCTCAGCGGGGGTGGCGTCTTGATTCTTGAGACGGTCAACCCGTATTCGGTACCGGCATTTTTAACGTTCTGGACGGACCTTACGCACGAGCGGCCCATCTTCCCCGAGGTTCTGTTGGCTCTCTTGATGGAAGAGGGTTTTGACGACGCACGCGTCATGTTTCCCAACGGAACGGAGTCGCTTGATGTGGATCGATGGGTTGAGGGCGAGTATGCCGTCATTGCACATCGAAGGTAGGATGTCTTTTAACCTCGGACTTCGCTGTAGGGGGTCGTTCTGAGTCGTTCTGGATTATCCGAACACGTGCGCCTCCAGTCCAATGGCATTTGCTGGGGTTTGGCGAGAATCAAACTGTTCCCGACGAGCATCACGGTAAGGCATGCGCAGGCACATCTCAATATGGGTGCGAGTTATTTTTGGACGATACCCCCGTATAGAAGCGCGAACCGCTTCGAACCCGCTGCTACCTTAACAACAATGCGTTGTGGCTATCCCCGATTCACGCTATCAGGGTGGATTACGCGTAAGAGGGGCCTGAACGCGATTTGTCGTTGGCATTATTTTCCGATCTGGTCTACCAAGCCTCGATGAAACCGCCGAAAATTCTGAGATTTGACCTTAAGAACGTTGCTCGACTGGCGATTGCGGGCCTCATAGCAATTGCCGTCGCAAACGCATTACATGTCCTTTGGAGCCTCCTTGGCGGTGCTTACAGCGCTGATGACATCTGGGATTCTCAGTTCCCTGCCCAGTTGCATGCGACTCACCAAGGCATCCTCAGCTTCATCGTCGCCGTGACGAAGGGATGGATGAAGTCCTCGGGGAGATTTTTTCCCACCTCAATCGCAGAAGGCATTTTGGCGTTCAGCATTTTTCAGACCCGGTTTTCTTACAAGATCTTTTTGATGTGCGCGGTTTTGGCAGATCTGGTCCTGGCGTATCTGTTTCTTGCCAGACTTACTCGCCAGCGCTGGACTGCATATTTATTTGTGATCTTGGCGGTGGTGGGATTTGAGTTCCGGTTCTTTTTTGACGGTATTCAGGAATTCGCAGCGCAGCAAGAGGTGATGTTGGCGCTCGTCTTGATTGCTGCAAACTCGACGCTGAATTACCTTGACTCTGGGAAAAGGATATGGCTCATCGTCACTGCGCTTGCCTGGGCTTTGGCACTCACCACCTATGAGACGAGCTATTTGATGCTTCCGATTTTATGGATCGCTATGTGGCACCGGCATCCGTCGCGAGAACGGGTGGTCGCGGGTATTGCCTCATCGGCGTTGCCGACGATGTTGATTGGCGCGTATGTGTTTTACCTCCGCTTGTCATTGACGGCGGGTACTGCCGCTTCGTACACCGCAGATCTCTCACCGCCAAAGGTTTTAACTACGTTGGGCAAGCAGGTGGTCGGAACACTTCCATTTTCAGAGTTCTATCTCGGCGGCTCTCGTGATCTAACCGGCGTCTTGACGGCTCCGCAATGGTCAGTTTTTAGCGGCGTACTTTTTGTACTGGTCGCTGGAGCTATTGCGCTAGCGCTACGTCATCAGAGACTCGCGCCTCGAGATGATGCCGCCCTTTTTGCCATAGCTGTTGTGCTTCTGTTCGGCCCGGCGATCATCGTGGCAGTCACCGAAACATGGCAGGGAACGCTCACCTGGGGGAATGCTTACATATCCGCCTACATACAGGGTTTTGGCTTCGTTTTGATCTTCTTGGCGCTTTCAGACGTATTGATCCGGAAGATCAGGTCGATCTCGCGGTATAACCTCAGACTCTCAATGCAGATCGGGTTGATATCTGCTGTTTCCCTTTTGGGTTCATTGGTAATTCTCGGCGTTGCGGGCGAGAATGTGAGGGTAATCAATGTAAATGATCCATCCCTTGGATGGATGAATCAGCAGGCGTCGATCGGATGGTCTCGGCAAATTGTGACTGACGCTGAGCGATCGGGCCTGTTCGGATCAGGTCGTTGGATGGATAAAGTTGCAGCAATTACCGGTGCTGCCTGGATCAACTCGAATGAGATCTCCTACGAATCGGGACAGAGCGTGGATGTGGTCAATGCATATCCCTACTGGACACTCGGCGCACAAGCCTCGACACAGGTTCCTGGTTGTCCCCTTGCAGTCGGGAAGTGCAAACCGTCGAGACAGTATCAGTCAATTCTCTACGTAGGTGCCAAAGCGTACAATAACGGTTATTCGGTGTTGGGAAGCTTTAGTTCGGCATTTAGCCTCTCATCAGCTCCAGACGATGTTGTCGCGGTGGTGAAGGACCCAACAATATTCGTCGAAAACCCGGCTATCTCCTCGGTGGCGAGGGTCACGCTGTGTCGAATCGGCAGAGGCTCCGTTTTGCACGAAATCCGCGCTCTGAAGGTTGTCCGCTCTGGTAGCCACTGGCGAGTACTTCAGGGCGGATCGAAGTTTCGAGTAGCGGTTTCGACGATCGGACTGGATATATCTAATCGGTGCGAGACCTTGTAGGAATGTCTGGCTCACGTTTTGGAACGTTACAGACCAGGAATGGTCCTGGTTCTACGGTCAAGGACGACCGGCAAAAGTAAAATTTGACTTTCGCATGAGTCGTAACTTAAGGACCTCCTTGTTTGGAAGCACCCAAGAGTATGTGGATTGCCAATGGCCGCTTTTTCATGGACGTATAGACCATTATGAGCATGGCGAGTTCGATGGCCACCATGGCCCTGACGGGTCCTTGATATGAGGCGATCCGCTGATACCTGACCGCGTAGTAGGTGCTGTGAGAGCGTGCCGCGCTCATGGCAGTAATCCCGAGGGCGCCCTTGAGGTAGGGATTGCCCGGACGATTGCGCGTCGACATCACCCGACCCGCGGACTCGTCCGATCCCGGACACTCCCGCCCACCTGGTTAAGTGGCTCGCTGTGGGGAACCTGCCCATGTCGGCGCCGGTCTCAGCGATAGTAACATCAGCCACTTTCGTCGAGATTCCCGGGATCGTCGAAATGAGATCCCGGGCTGTTCGAAAAGAGTCCATCACCACCTCAATGCGCGCGGCGATTTCGTTTATCGCTTCTGCTCGCTGGTCAATTAGGCCCAATTGGATCTGCACCAAGAACGCGTGATGTTCGCTGAAGCGACCGGCGAGTCCGTTCATCAGCTCGGGGATCTTCTCTCGGAACCTGCTCTTTGCCATGTCGTCAACAATGCTCGGGTCGTGCTCGCCGGCTTCGAGGGCGTCGAGAAAGATGCGAGACGAGACGCCGTTCATTTCCGTGGTTACCGACGAGAGATTCACTCCGGTGTCCTCCATCAACTTTTCCAAGCATTGAATCTCGCGAGTGCGTTCACGAATGATCGTGGTGCGCGTGCGAGTGAGGTCGCGTAGCTGACGAATCGGCTCGTGTGGCACGAACGAATCTCGCACCAAACCGTGAGCACCGAGTTGCGCGAGCCACGCGGCGTCCGAGACGTCCGTTTTCCGACCGGGCAGGTTCTTCACGAGTCGGGCGTTGACGAACATGACCTCGCAGAGCCCCTCTTCGAGTAGGTAGTAAGAAGGTTTCCAGTATTATGTTACGTCCCGGATTATGTTGAATGCGCCTCGATAGCCCTTGGTGTGGGCGGTGATCGGCCGGATCGAAGGACTCGAATAGTACTGAGTGCATGGTCTTTTGCCGAATGGCAGGCCCGATGTGTCCCGCACGCACCACCTTCTGTTGGAACGGCGAGCTCTACGTTGCTGCTGTCGAGATAGCCCGCAGTTCGGAATGGCGTTGCCTGAACCGCCGCAGAGCAATGGACTGCTTTCGCTCGAACCGCAAAAAATCTAATCGGTCGCTCTCGTGCGGGCCAGCTGTTTTTGCTCAGCGTAGGACTGATGAGCACATGGTTCAAGAAGGTAGGACAAGAGAGGTTAGCGGTCACTTGGAGGTGATGGTGAAAGAGGACGGTGTCGTCCATCAACCAGCCTTCGCCGTGACGAACGCGCATGGTGCGCCCGTCGCGCTCTTGCACAGGTCAACCCACTGACGCGAACTGAAGGGTGGCGTGGCATCTCTCAGATGTGGTGTGCGAGGACGGCATAATCCTGGGGCGCAAATAACTGCGTATTTATGAGCTCAATGATCGGCAAAAGATCATGAACCCACGGACCCGCAACCTCCGATGGCTCCGACAGGGTCCTCGAGTCGCCGCGCTGCAGGCGAGCGATTTCCACGTCGACAAATCCACGGACATGAACAAGAAATTCGAGCAGGCGCGGTGGGATGGGTCGTTGATGGGTCGGGTCAAGATAGAAGGCCGACGCTCCAACTATCAGGTTCTCCGGATTAGGAGTCTCAAGGATTAGCAATCCTCCGGGTCGTAGGAGCTGGTTTGCAAGATCCAATAGTTCGAGCATCACGTCGAGAGGCAGGTGTTCAACGAGGTGAAACGCGGTGATGACTGCAATCGTGCCGGGTTGAAGCGTGCGCATGTAGTCAGTCGCGTTCGCCGTAATGACGTCGAGACCGGCCGCCGCCCACTGCTCCCGGTAGGAGTCATTCGCATCAACTCCCGTTGCGGAAATCCCCTCGTCGCGGAGCATTTCTAGCCACTCCCCGCGCCCACAGCCGACATCGAGTACGACTCCATCATCGCCCGTCGCCGTTCGAACGTTTTCGAGATAGACCTCCAACCTGCCCTTGATCAGGTCTGGAGAGCCGCGAAAGGCGTTCTCCAAAGCGAAATAGATTCCTTCGAGTGCCGCAGGCGGCAATGGGGTCTCATCGACCAATGCGTGCGAAGGTTGGGATTTGAGCGATCTACGGTAATCCTCGAAGAAGAGGTCAAGCCGCGCAAGCCTCATCTGCAGCTCAGCGGTGGTCTGGTCGGCGGTCTCACGATCGTCAGCGATCTTTTGTCGAAGATTTTCCAACTCTGTGAATGCCTCGGTAATTTCGCGTTGTACATTTGCCATATTCTCGAAGTGATCCATCCGCTGTGCTAATTCGCGCAATTCCTCGGCGAGGCCAGAAAGCGAGGACGAACTGAGATTGTGCGCTGCGATCGTCTCCTCGAAACGGACCAACACCTCGGTGTGGTGTGCGAGCGAGACCCGATGCAGCTCGACAAAATCACGGGTCTCATCGATGCGCGTCGCGAACTCCGACATCTCTTTGACGATTAAATTGTTGAAATGTATTTGATGTCGAAGCACAGGCCAAGCGAACTTCGCGATCATCTTCTTTATAATGCGTAGACGACTCCCTTGTGCGGGGGGCAATCCAAGATCAGCATCTTCTTTGGCAAGAGACAATGCCCGGTTCCTCCCTTGGTTCGAGTATCCGAGTAGCAAATGTAGCTTTCGCACGAGAAAGTTTCCGCAGTGCAGCTATTGGGCCACTCTCGCAGAGGTTGCCGGCGCTGTCCTTGTGGGTGATAATTGAGCGGCGTCTGTGGAAGTCGATGCCGACGTCATGTTGTGGTTCTACGGGATCTCTCTCACTCCTTTGTCGTGTGGCGTTGTTTTAGCGAACGCCGAGCGCTGCACTATTCGACATCTGACGGTCAGGAGAGATCCCATTCTTCTTTGCCGACCGGGTCATCGCGAACCCTTGCTGAACCGGGTTGAATCCGGCAATGAGGTCGTTGTGATTGATCATGGTCGTGAGGTTGCGAGGGTCCGTCCGATTGAGAACAATGGACGGAAGTCAAGTGCGCTTGATCGACTCGTAGTGGAACGACTTGCAACTGCACCGCTGAGGGCGCGCGTCGACCTCTTCCCGCGAGAGGCATCTCAGTCACGGACCCGGTGAGTCCGTTTGTCTCCAAGCAACGAGGGTAACGACCGCCTTTTTCGACACCTCGGCGATCATCTTTCTGATTATTGAAGGGCTTGGTTCCAACGAGGCTAAAAGCTCTGGCGCGAGGCGGATCACATCACCAGCGCGAGAGCCGTCTACGCCAAGGGGCACGCGGCGCTGGTCCTTGCGGGCCTGGTCGGTCGCGCCCAAGTTGCTGCCAGGGAGGGGCATTTACCCCACCCTTTTTAGCCACAGCGCCCCGCCGGTGTTCTCGAGCATTGCTGGAAGCTCGGCTGCGATGACCTCGCGATGGCACTCGGCGAGATAGTGATTGAACAGCACAATCTCGTAGGAGTTGTTGAAGAGCAGGAAGGCGTGAACAAGGTAACACTCGTTCCAGGCCCTGCCCTCCTTGATCCAATGCTGCAGGTACTCGAACGGCCAGAACATATCGTGTACGTGCACGTACACGCCCGGCGCAAGGATAGGAAGGATGGTCGTAAAGAGAAAGTGCACGTCGCTCGCGACCTTGAGAACATGCGAGGAGTCGATGAAGAACACGTCATTCGCCTCGAGCTCAGTAAAGCGCGACAGCGGCACCGACTGTACCGGCTGGGCGAGTACCTCCACAGGATCGCCCTCGCGCAGGCAGTTGTCGAGCAGATCGGGGTAGGGCTCGATCGCCGTGACCGACATCGAGCCCTCTAGGAACTGCTCGCTCGTGTCGAGCGCGAGCGCAGTGCTCCAGCCGCTGCCCACCTCGAGGTAACGTCGGGGATGCAGGCGGCGCAACATCGCCTGAAGCGTCGCTGCGTCCCCGATGCCGTAGTTCAGGTTGTCGGTGCCATATCGAGCCGACGCGTTGGGAGACGCGGGGATCGGGGCCTCTCGTGCGAGGTGTGCGAGCTCTCGAAAGCACGCGAGCTGCTCTTTCTCTCGCAGATCAATACCCGGCAGCGTCGTGCGCATGACGAAGAGACGCTCCGCCTCTCGTTCGATCTCCTCGAGGTCGGGTACCGGTGAGTAGAAGTGGCCCGGTTCTGCCCAGGTGACGAAGGGTACGACTGAGGCCGGCACTGACAACCCGAAAGAGGGAGCAGGCCCGACCACTCCGGCCGGCCGTGAGTCCGTCAGTCGTGAGGGTGGGCCCGCCTTCTCAGCTGTATCGCTGTGAGATACCGCGGGGATCGACTCTTGCGACAGGCCTTCCGCAGGGAGTCGAGTGAGTTCGCCGGATACTGCGGGGATCTCCTCGCTGAGCTCGATGCGCTGGTCTCGCGGATCGATCGGTTGAACGGTCCTGACGATCCGCCATTTTGCGAGCCGCGTCGCGGCGCGCACGATTCGCTCCCAGATCCAAGTCAACTTGTGAACTGGTCTGGCCAGATACCATCGTTGAACACTCTCTGCCTCCTTGAACGGTGGTGTGTGACCCGTGGCCGTCTTCTACGAAGCGTGTCCACAAGAACTTGATCGTGCATTGACTGAACCGGACTGGGATTGCCGGTTGCCGAGCTTGGTTCTCTCAAGCCGCGTTGGCCTGAGGTTGGTCACGATACTCGGCCTCGACCTCCTTGGGAGTGTGATATCCGAGTTCAGCGTGCAGGCCTCTTGGTAGAACCAGGGCACCCATGCACACATAGCAATTTCAAGATCTTCGTGAACCGGCCCAGGTTACTGATCTTTCGGAAAGACGTTGAGGTAATTACATTGTTATCCTAGGTCTACGGTTTGGCACCACCATCAGTTGCACGAGTTTCGCTCATAGGCGATCGCGATGACGTCGAACAACAGCTCCGCTCCGACCTTGGAGGCGGGCTCGAAGTCGAGCTCGTCGAGAACCAACAGGTCGAGTTTCGACAGCTGTGATTTCAGTCGCAAAAATGTCCGTTCGTCTCTTGTCTCGATGAGTGTCGCGACAAGCTCTGTTGCCCGAAAGAATCGCAATTTGTAGCCACGGCTGCACGCCCCAGCGGCGAGCAAGGTCGCGAGACGGGACTTGCCGGTGCCCGATTTGGCGACGAGCGGGAAGTTCTCGCGTTGGTCGCTGAGCTCGCAGCCCTCGATCGCCACCATCGTCGGGAATCGGGCGCTTTGAGGCGTCGCTCAGCGTGCGTTTCTCGCGATCGATCAGTTCGAGCTCGCGGAGCTGTAATAGATAAGTGAGATGATCGGTGTTGTCTGCTGCTGCTTGCGCGGCCACCTTCTCTGCTTCGCGCGAATGGTCATAAGGCGCAGCGCCTTCAGGTGGTGGCGCAACAAAACGAGGGACTTGGTATCGAGGCTCTCCATGGTTATGTTCCTTTTTCGATGAGCGACGAGCGGCCGATAGGCGCTGAGGTCGGGCGTTTCGATAACAACCGACTTGAGGTGCGGGTGGCCATCCAGGCCGAAAAGGCCAATGGGTCGCGTTTTTTGGTGACACACGATGAGGCCAGTCGCGTCAGTGCTTATCGCCCCGATCGCAAGCGCCACTTCAACCGCTGCGGTGAGCTCGGAAAGGCTTGCTCGCTCGATCAGCCGCGGTACCTTGATGAACTCGCGCGTGCCTGCCGAACCGAGACCGGCCTCAAGGCGCCAGCGCATGAGTGCGAAGCTGGGTGGCAGCGCCAGCTGCTCGAGTGGTCGGGCGAAGTCAAGGGCGCCCGATTTTCGTTCAAGGAGTGCCAGACAGTGGCGGGGGTCATAGGTGGTGTGCTCCTTTCCCCAGTGACGGCGGTGGGCGGTGACGAGCTCGGTGCCACAAGAGAAGGCAATCTTCTCCACTCCGCCCATCACGGTCACCCCGTGATGGGCATACGCGGTTGGCACCGAGTGATCGTTGGCATCAAAGCACACGAGCGATTGCGACTTGGCCCGGCGGGCTTCGACGCGTCTTGGTTCGAATGACACTCCTGGCAGTGGACGCATCGCGTCGAGGTCTTCATTCAGGCGCTCGACCTTCGTTGTGACATTGCCCCGGGTGCGCCGATCAAGATCGGTGACACAATGTGCCTCCAGGTGGGTGTTCAACTCGCCGAAGGTGGCAAAAGACGGCCCGGGAACGGGGAAGTTCCGTCGTCCATGGTCGACGGGGTTCTTGACGTGGCCCTTCTCGTTGCCCCGCGCGACGCGACAGAATCGATGAGTGAACAGGAGGTGGCTCTCCAAGGGGAGAAACGCACGGGTGAGGCTTCGCTCGGTCGGACCGACGATCTTGGCGACCGCGATGGAGGTGTTGTCATAGACGGTCTTGGTGGGCACGCAACCAAAGAATGAGAACGCGGCGACGTGTCTGGTCTGGAAGGTCTCGGTGCACTCGCGGAGATAGGCAGAGACAAAGAACGCATCCGAATATGGCAGCGTCATCATCGCGAGTGCGGCCTTCACGCGCACACCATCGATCTCGACCGCTGCCTCACTGAAGTCGAACTGGGCCTCTGCTGGTGGTTGCGAGAGTGGCGCAAAGACTTCGGCGAAGGTCCGTCGATGGCTAGCGACATAACGTCGCACCGTGATCTCGCTGCCCAAATAGCTCTGATCGTCTCTCAGGCGATCGAAGATCCGCCTTGCGGTGTGACGTTGTTTTACCGGGGTTTGCCTGTCGTTCTCCAGGGATCGCATCGATGGTACCCATGAAGGGCCCGAACTTGATCGTGGGTCGCGCGATCTGCTGGCGATAGCCGGGGGATTCGGGGTGGGCGAGGATCTTATTGAGAACATCTCAGCCAAACCGGTATTCCGCTCGGACTGATCGCTTCGAGGCGACCTCCACGAGCACCTTGTGGTGGATCTCATTCCACATTTCCATATCGGTGTTCACCGTTCTCCCAATTGCTCGTCCCGCCTAGGCAATGAGCTTGGAGGTCGGGTCGAGCAATGATGGGGATGGTCAGATGCACCCGTTTTCGATGATCGTTCACGCTTTCGCTGTCGCGGAAGGCTATGAGCTCCAGGCTGCAAACATCAAAACAGAAGAGTGAGAGGGGACTGTTTCGTAAGGGCTACCCTGCATCGATAGGGTTCTCATTGCAAGATCTTCGGGAGCGATCATCGATGCAGTGATGGGCGCGTGCAGGTATCTCCATCACCTGCGGGCATCTTGGGGTACCCGGTGTCGCAGTGCCCATGGTGTCAACGGTATGGACTGAAGGGTTCAGTTTCACCGTTCGAAGGTAGCTGCCATCCGCCATTACTGATGGCAACGCATCTTTGTTGTCTGAGATGCCAATGTGATAGGGCGAATACCATTATTTTAATTACGTGTTCACCTCTCGTTCCACGGATGTTGTCCTCACGCCCTACTGTGCCTCTATGCTCTCGGAGTTCGCCACCTACTTGCGGCGGGTTGATCCGAAGTTGGACCGTTGGGAGACCGTGGTGTCAGGAGAACCCGATTATCACGTTCTGGTGGATGCGGCGCTAGCGGTTATGGTCGGTTCGCGCGGAAGACGGGTATTGCGCCAGGTACGCGAACGCACCGGGTTGCATTCAAGACTTTCAGGAGCGGTTGTAGGTGACCCACAGTTTGACATCTTGATACCCATCACATTGTTTGACCGTTGGGATCTGGCTTCGCTTGAGCCGAGGCCCCCATCTTTTGATGTGCTGGCTGTTGTGACTACATACAACGAAGTCGATATCATCGAACAGCTGCTCTCGAGATTGACGCGCGATGGGATCCGTGTGCACGTGATCGACAACTGGTCGACGGATGCGACGCCCGACCTTGTCGGAAAGTTCGTTGCAGATGGCGCGGTCACGTGGGAGCGATTTCCATCCGCTGGAACAACGGGGTATTTTGAGCTCGAACGCCTGTTGCAACGCGTCGAGCAGGTCGCGGCCGATTCGGGAGCCGACTGGGTGATTCATCACGATGCAGATGAGATCCGTGAGCCACCTTGGCCAGGAGTTGCACTCATCGATGCTCTCTGGGCGATTGAACAGTGGGGGTACAACTGCATCGACCATACGGTGCTGAATTTCCGCCCCGTGGACAACTCGTGGTCGCCAGGTGCTGACCTCGAGCGGTCATTCACGTGGTGCGAGTTCGGCGATACTCCTGCTGATTTCCTCCAGATCAAGGCCTGGAAGCCTCAACCGACCGGGGTAACCATGGCCCGATCAGCTGGCCACGAGGTAAGGTTCAAGGGGCGCCGAGTCTTCCCATACAAGTTTCTCATGCGCCATTACCCGATTCGTTCGCAGGAACACGGCGAGCAGAAGATACTGCGCGATCGCAAGCCGCGTTGGAGTCCCGATGAACGCGCCAAGGGATGGCACGTGCACTATGACCATTACAATGAGCACACGTCGTTCCTGTGGAATGCGAAAGACCTACTGAGTTGGAGCGAAATCGACCGGCGGTATTTTCTCCAGCGCCTCAGTGGGGTGGGTATGGCGAACAACCCATGGCATGGTGAAGGAGTAATTGTCGACGCCTGATCTTTTGATGCGAACTTATCTCAAATCGAGTCTTCGAGCGTTCCCGGGATCGACCGCATGACGAACGGCGATAGGCAATCATTCCAACCGTCTACCCACGTTGTGGGCTTTACGGTGTTGGTGGGCAATGAAAGGGCAATCGGTCAATCGTGATGTGAAGCGATCGCCAAGCACCCGAGCCTCGGCATCCAACAGTGCCTGTCGCTGCCGCTCGTTCAACTGGGGCCACTACAATTCGATCCGCTGGCCCACCGCCCCAGGTGTCACCGCCTAGATCGACACCCTTTAAGACGACCGGGCGAGAGTAATCAGATCATGTCATGCATTGGTCAGCCCCGACGCGCGCGATCGATCACCAGGGTATTCTCAATTGAATCTCGCGTACGAGGAGACATTCTACTGGTTGTGAGCAGCACTCATGAACGATTCACCGGAAGCCGCCTGGCAGTGACTCCGTATCGTCCAAAACGTGCGCCACCGACTTTGTGATTGCGATCTTCTGCGGTCGCAACGATGAGAAATCCGGATTTGGTAAGCAGACGCTGGACGGATGTGCCTGAGAAGTAGTTGATATGTTCTGACTGTTTGATGACGCCCCAACGCGGTATTTTTGTGCGATATTGGCGACTTACTCCTGTGATGAAGTCGCGCATGATGAAGATCAACTTGTGGGAGGGATATCGCCTCACTCGATCGCGGTAAGGCTTCTTGGCGAGTGATGAGTGCGTTACGAATCGGTCCATTGGGACTTCCACATAGAGGATGCCGTCTTCGGACATGACCCCGTGAAGGTCTTGCAGGGTTTGAACAGGGTCGGTCAAATGTTCGAGGACGTGGGATACGATCACGAGGTCGACCCGCTTATCTCCGAGATCACCCAGCGAGTTAATCCGTTCAACCCCGTCGTGTAACGGGTGTTCAGAGAGGTCTAGAACAATACGCCTGTTGATCTGGATGTCAGGGAAGAATTGACCTTCGTCACCTCCAAAGTCCACCGCGCAGTTGATCTCTTTCGGTAGGGCATCTTCAAGCGTAAGGTTCATGAACTTTTTGCGATCAATTCTGGACTTTTCTACGGACGTTGCATCATTGATTCTTTCGGAGTACCAGGGCTCCCAGGATCGTCGAAGGCGCAGGTACTCCGGAGATCTGTACGCCGAATAAATCGAGGAAAGTTCCTTTGGACCATATCGAATGGAGAAGAACTGAAAATCACAGGCGCTGCAGCAGAGTAACTCTGTGACTTGATCCCGAGGCATGTGGGAACACTCGGAGATGAACGGAGCAATCACCCCGTACCCAAATAGCTCAGTATCTCCAGCACAAATTGGACAGACTCGCACAATGAAATGAGTGGATTCGTACAAGTGGACTACTCCTCGCAATGCCTTGCATTGGGGTGACGACGTGCAAGGGAACAGATGGCTAGGTGGACGGGATTTGAGTCAGCCACCCTAAAGAGTGTACGCGGTCACGCCCATGAAAACATTGGTGTTGGCGTCCGGATTGCGCTGCACAGCCACAACAAAAGACTAACTGCTCGATCCGAGCCGACCATACATGTCAATCGGCACGGAAGCGCACGATCCGGCTCCGAAATGCCGACGCGCCTCTGCGCTCTCCGTCCGTTCGTCCAGGGCCAAAGGTCGTCCCGTCTCTCGTCGGGGGCAATGAACGGAGTCTTTCGACGACTGCGCATTTCAGCTGAAGAGCGACTTGAGAACCTGCTGAATTTCAACGCCGGTCGACCGAAACTTGCCGCGACAGAATCATCAACGGTTGGGGATCGTCAATTGTCGTGGACGGCGACCCGAAGAACCCCGGTGCTAGCTTGGGTGGGTGATTGGGGACCCCGGGAGGTCGGGAGCATTGGAAAAGCCACGGATCTCGCTCTGTTGCATCACCGGCGGCCCTCTCCACCAGGTGGCAGCCATTCTCAAGCTCTACCGACCGGTCGTCGACGAGATCGTCGTAGCGCTGAATGGCCGTTTCACAAAAGGAGAACTCAGGCCGCTCGCCGGGCTCGCTGACCGCGTGCTGCCCTGTGAGATGCGCGAGGACTTCTTGCAAGAGCGCTACCGCGCATGGCTCTATGGCCAGTGCCGGGGGGAATTCATCTGCACCGTCGACACCGACGAGGTGCCCAGTTCCGCGCTGCTCGCAGCGCTTCCCGAGCTTGCCGCTGCGCGAGACGTCGTGACCTATCTCACCTCCTGCAGATGGTGTTATCCCGACCTTGCACACTGGCTGGATGAGTACCCATGGGAGCCTTCGTGGAAGATGATCCTCGTCCGCAACGACCCCGCCACTCTTCACATCAAAGGTGGCGTGCACGAGGGCGTGATGGCCGTTGCGCCTTACAGTTTCCTCGAGCTGCCCGTGTACCACATCAGCGACGTGACAATGTCGCTCCCAGCGCGCGAGCGCAAGATCGCCTTTTATGACGGGTTGGATGGCAACCAGCTGCTCGAAGACGGTCGTTCGGTGAGCGAGGTGTTCTACCTCCCCGAGCGTTTTGCCCGCTACCCACCGGCCGATATCCCGCCAGAGGATCTCGCACTCATCGACCAGGTGGCAGGCGCGGACACCGCCAGCGACAGAGTGCTAGAGCGCGAATCGGTCAACGATGAACCTGGTGAGCTGCTCCCGGGCACGTTCGCCTACGAGGCGATCCTCGCCTCATGGCCCGAGCGTCCGCTTCCCAACGGTGCCTACCAGGCTCGGATTGAGCTACGGCGGGGCCGTACCCTCGAGCGCGAGACGACGGAGTTGCGGCCCGGTGAGTTGCGCCCAATGATGGTCCGCATCGAGAATTGCGGGGACTCCACCTGGCTCCGCGAGGCCCGTAACCGCATCTCGCTCGCCTCGCGCTTTTTCACAATCGGAACTGCGGGGGGCCGCGGACAACTCGTCCGCGAGTGCAGGCGCTTCCCCTTTCCTGCCGATCTCCACCCCGGCCAAACAAGGCTGTTCCCATTCGAGATCGAGGCGCCCGAAGAGCCAGGTGAGTACCTCCTCGTCGTGGACCTCGTCGAGGAGTATGTCCGCTGGTTCGAATCCGGTCTTGAGCTACTCGTGCGCGTCTCCCCCGTGGAACCCGCGAGGAGGGGCCTCGAAGGGGTGAGTAGCACCACCGACTACTTATCTCGTGGGGAGATTGTTCCCCACATCAATGCCGAGCCACGCGGGGGGCTGGCTTCGGTCTTTGTGCAATCTGGCATGCCAGGTTCTGTGCGGATCCAAACTGTCCTGTACTGTCCATCGGCAGAGAGCCTCGCCCGCTACCTGCGCGCCACCGCTCAGCTGGTCCGCACCACCACCAGTGCACGCCCCGAGCTCCTCGTCGAGATCGCACTTGGCGATAACTCGCCGTCGACGACCTTTCGGCAAGATGAGGTTGACCAGCTCCGCTCGTCGTTCAAGGAGACCGGGCTGCATGCGCTCACCTTTGAACACTTTGACGACAACCTCGGCCATGGAGGCGCCCAAAACCGTCTGCTCGACGATGCGCGTGGCGCCGACCTCATCCTCATCCTCAACCCCGATACCTGTGCCTCACCCAACTTGCTCCTCGAACTCCTCAAGGCGATGACGGGCTCGGTCGGTATCGTGGAGGGTCGTCAGTTGCCCCTCGAGCACCAGAAGGCCTACGACCCCGCGACCGGAGACACAGGCTGGGCATCGGGAGCGTGTTCGCTCGTGCGTCGCGAGGTCTTCGAGGCAACCGGCGGCTATGACGCCGATGCGTTTTTTCTCTACTGTGACGACGTCGACCTCTCCTGGCGGGCCCGGCTCGCCGGATACCGGGTCGTCTACCAGTCAAGTGCGGTCTGTTTCCACGACAAGAGGCTCTCTGCCGAGGCCAAGGAGCAGCCGGGCGACACGGAGATCTACTACTCCGGGCTCGCCGCGCTCCTGCTCGCGACGAAGTACTCGCGCGTCGATCTCGTACAGGCGCAGCTGCGCGATCTCTCGAACTCGCCCATCCCGGTCCATGCCGAGATCGTCAAGGCCTTCACGCGTCGCCAACGCGAGGGAAACCTGCCGACGCCGCTCGACTGCGACAAAAGGGTGGCTGACTTCTCCACCTATGCCTACGCGTCCCTGCGCTTCGACTATGACCGCTGAGGCCAATCCGCCCCCGGTGTCCCACTCGCGCGTGATCGACACCGAAGGGCCGCCCTACGCGGGTGTCGTCGACCTCCTCGAGGTACACGCCCATGAGCCCGGCGACCTGGTGCTCGATATCGGCGGTGGCCTCTGCGGAATCGCCGAAGCGGTGCGTGGACTTGGACTTGTCTACGTCGGGCTAAAGCTGGACGTTTCGGGACCTGAAGGACACGGTGATCAAGACGCTACGAGGGCCCAGCTCGACCTGCGCGATGACCAAGCGTTGCGAGCACACCTCGGGCGGCTGGTCGCCGGGCGCCCACTCGCTTTGATCACCGCTGGCGATGTTATGAGACAGCTTATTAGTGGTCCCCATGGCAGGGCCGCCCTCACAACCCTGAGCCAGTTCGCGCTATCGAACGGCCGGCCACCCCTTGTCGTCTGCGTCGAAAAGATTGCGCCCCTCGACCTCGTCGTCGAGTTGATGCTCGGTATCTGTGACATCTCCCCAGCGGGGATGTCTTACGAAACACGTGCCGCGACTTGCTCACCCGAGCGACTTGCGCGGGCGTTGGCTGGCACCGGCTGGTCACCGATCTCCGTGGCGGAGGTCGCGCCCGATGATGATCAGGAGCTGCTCACCGACCCTGCCAAGCTGATCCGGAGCCTGCTCAGAAAACTCGCCGCACGCGTCCAGGGTCTGCCAGTCCGAGCGACTCCAGTGAGCCAGCTCATCCGGGCCTACGTCCCGGTCGCGCCCGCCTCCTCGGCGGCGAACGAACAACCTGGCGTCGAACTCGACGACGGGCCAGCACCGCTCCTCAGCGTGCTACTCATCCCGGGCGAGGCATCGGAAGCAGAGCTGATCGACGTGCTCATCGCGCTCGACGCCCAGAGCGTGACCGATTTCGAGTTGATCGTGGTCGCTCCCGAGTCCTCCGAGGACAGCCCTACCAGGTTCGAGGAGCTGCTCGCTCCGTTCTCGTCTGGTCTCTCGGCGCGTTCCCGGGTCGTACCAGGGCCATCCCTTGCACCGCTGTCCGGGTACCGAACCGACGCGATCCGTGCTGGGTCCGCCGTGTCGCGTGGCCGCTACATCACTGTCCTCGATGGGCGGAGCGTCGTCTTCGGGCACTTCGTCGAGGTCTTCGCGCGCCTCGCCACAGAGCATCCCGCGGCAGTTCTCCGGGCCCGGGCCATCGCCCAGCCGATGCGCCAGCTGGCATGGCCGGGTGGTCGTACCGGTTTCGAGCCGACCGCAGGCGCGATGCCTGCGTCCACGGCACACTTTTCGCTACTCGAGCACCTTGTCTCGCCGGGATCACCACCGGGAAGCTACGCCCTCGAACGGAGTTACGTTGACGGTTTCGAATCTGGCTGCGAGGAGGACGAGATGCTCGCCGAGGCGGCGATGCTGGGTGGGGTCCATGAGACACCTGGCGAGGTAACCCTGCTTCTGCGGCGCTTCGGGGAGGAGACCCCGATCTTTACAGCCGGTGTTGACAGCGCGGACCAGCACCTTCGGGCCAATCGGATCGACGTAGCATCGATGGCGTTGCGCTCTTGTTCCCCCAATAGACCAGGCCCGCCAGACCCGTCGATCGCGCTGTTGCTCAAGGATGTCCAAGTCGAACTGGCTGATGTTCGGGCTCAACTAGCAGGTGCACTCGGTGAACTTGCAGCGGTGCGGGACTCAACGAGCTGGCACCTCACCGCTGCGCTCAGGTGGCTTTCTGGCGTGCTGCACCGGGCTGGCTGGCAACGTTCTGACTAGCTGGCCTGCCTGTTTCACACCATTTCTACGGGAAGCTTTTGCATCGCGGCTCGCTCGCCTTCCGCGCCGATGACCGGCCAGGACTGACCCTCTGGGTCGAAGGTACGCGCATCCTTGTTGGCCGAAACCTCTTGGTGCGAAAATTGTCGGCCGCTCTACGTTGCTGGCCAGTCATTTTCTATCGCGCTGACAATAACGGGGAGCCACTTCAGTGTGACGCCAAGCTCCAAGGCCAAAAGGTGACTGTTCGGCACGCACCAAGGAGCGGTTAAGGCGATCACTTTGGCCAGTATCTCGATGAGTTCACCCTCCGTTCCAACCGCTGCCGACCTCGCGTTCGCGAGTTCATCTCTACCGAGTGCTCGAGCTCGCTAGTGCGCGCCACTCTGTGTGCTTCGGGGACGTCGTCGTCGATCCCGTACTCAAGGCGCAGAAGCCTTCGACCCCGGTTGACCGCGGACACCCACCCAGCATGGAATGCTCACGAGCGGCAAAGCCGAGGAGGGCCCGACCCAGGACTGGTCCGGTTAGATGAATAGCCGTGGTCCGTATAACTTCGACGCCGATGCGTGGATGCACTGGCCGTCAGGGTCAGGCCCCCTACCGACCTCCTCTCCGCGAGACCGCGAGCTCATTGATGTTGTCGAGACGGCAGAGCCGTTCCTCATGGAATAAGGGTTATAGGGTTCGGGCGCGAATGACCAAGCTCGTCGGAAGCGACGAGCGCGATCCGCGCGCGGCATTTGGCCGCAATTCGCGCGCACGCCCTCTTGAGCTGATGCTGGGTACCGTTAGGTCGTTCTCGCCCAGGCGCGCGAGACGAGGCTTTGGTGCGACAAGAACTGCAGAGGTGCCCGTTGCAGCGAAATTTCGCGCCGCGAGAACTGCTGCCAAGATCAGTCTGACGACCGTCTCGACAGAACTCGGGACCGCTCCACTGAGCATCTCTCGCCTGGAGCGGGGCTTCGATCATGACCGAGAGTTCGCCAAGCAATACTAAGCGTGGTCAGCTCAGAAAAAAGTGGCTTGACAAACAGAAGAGCATCACCTTAGCGGGCACGGCAATCGTAGCGCGATCTGACTCTTTGACCTGACAGCTGTGTTGGTGGGCGGCGGTATCGCCACTCACCATGCAGTCAGGTTGTACGACCGACAAAGTCTCCCCTGGCAAAGCCAACCCACATCTCGAAGCCACGCTCGGCCAGATGGCCGTGAGCGCGGCCAAGACCGACGCGCTTGGCACGGAGTGCGCAAAAACTCCCGGATTTCGCCGTACGCGTCGTCAGGTCACGTGCGAGTGCCCATAGCGACCAACTTCATCGGACACGTTGTTGGAGTTGGTTCAATTGTGCCACTTGCCAAGCCGGGTTATTCTGATTCGAATTGACAATTCGTGCTCAAGGATTGCCGACCGGTGGGATCTCTCTGGGAGGCGGAGCAGCAATCGAGCATCTATCAATAGCACTAGGGTTGACGATGATCGATGTGATTACCCCGTTGTCCAGAGGCTGGATTTCCTTCGTTTGACAGATTTGAAGAATCGTAGGAACAACTCGCGAAAGGAACTTCTCCTTGTCTCTCGCTGAGCAAGATGCCGATCTCGGTCTTCCGGTACCAAGCGGGGCTCGGTTTCGACTGCTCCGCCAACTCATCGCCAAGGCGACATGGCCGATGCTCCGTCACCAGACGATACTCAACCACGGTGTCATTCGAGAGCTCGATGACCTGCGAGCACGTCTTGATAGTGCTGAACATTTTGTCCGACAACACATGGACTCTCTGGCACACCATACCGAAGTCTTTGCCCGGCTCGAAGCGACTCTCGCGCGACATGAAGCGGCGTTGGAACGTGATGAAATCGAAGCGACGGTCGACGTACATGCGAAAGCCCTTGAACAACAGATGAAGGTACTTGTACGTTTCGAAGAGACTCTCATTAAGCACGCCTCTCTCTTTGATGACCTCCCGTCGTTCAAGAGCGATGTGCGACAGACGTTGGAGCGCGTCGAAAAGGTCGGGCTCTATCGCTTTCAGGAGGAAACCTCAAGTGTGCGACGCGACCTCGCCGAGGTTCTAGCAGAGGTCGACAGACTGGCAGAGAACGGCGAAGTGGTGAAGCGTGCGCTGGCTGGGCAACAAATGAGATTTGCTCAGCTTGATCTGTTCTTCGCAGACTATCGAAGGTCGCTCGATGACCATCGCCTGAAGGCATCTTCTCACATCGACGCAGCATCTCCGCTTGCGTTCGAAGGAATCTATGGAGCACTAGAAGATGCCTTCAGGGGACCGCCAGCTCTCATCAAGGACCGGCTCAAGGTCTATCTTGATGAGGTGACCCGGACAACTGCTGGCGGTGGGGAGGTGCTCGATCTTGGCAGTGGACGCGGAGAATGGCTTGAGTTGCTTGCTGAACAGGGCATCGAGGCCCGCGGGGTGGACTCGAACGTCATCTATAAAGAACGATGGGAGGCTGCTCGGATCAAGGTCGCGACTGCGGATGTACTCGATCACCTCCGCTCGCTTGCTCCCAGAAGCGTGGCGGTGGTGACCGCGTTTCATCTGGTCGAGCACCTTACACTTGAGGTTCTGATTGAACTGATAGATCTTGCCAATCGTGTGCTCCAGCCGGGTGGGCTCCTTATCATGGAAACGCCAAATCCTGAAAATATCGTCGTTGGTGCCTCAACTTTCTACCTTGACCCGACACACCAACGACCGATTCCTCCCCCACTTTTGGAATTTCTCACCGGGGCGCGCGGGTTTCTTGATGTCAAAATCAAGCGCCTCCAACGGGGCGCGTCCCCACAACTGCAAATACCGAGAAACAGCGATGGCAGTATCGTTGAGGAACTGGAGCCTCTCGTAGAGATCATCAACGCTCGTTTTTTTGGGCCTGAAGATTACGCTGTGTTGGCGCGGCGGGCCTAGTCAAGCTGACTATTCGCGAAATGAGGGTGATCTCGAACGCCCCTTTGGAACGTTCTACCTTGAGTCCAACCCCGGACCCTACGGACTCAGAGATATCGGGTTCCGCGTGCGGAGTCAATGTACTCGGCACCTGGGACTCCACGACGGGTGTCATGGAAGCTGCCCGTCGAACGGTCGCGGGGCTGCTTGATGCCGGCGTGCGTGTCGCCCTTGATTATGTCGAAACAGGCACTCCCAAGGATGTTCGTCGGATTCCCGGCCGATTTAGAGACCTTGAGCGAGGTCGACCATTTGAAATCGACATCTGTTTTTTGAACATCAATGAGATGCATCTCCTCGCTGACAGCTACCTGCGAGACAGGTCAAGATCGAACTATCTGATTGGATCGTGGTACTGGGAACTCCCGCGACTGTCTGAACGAATGGTGAAACAGGCTGGCCGTGTTGATGAAATTTGGGTTGGGTCTGAATTTGTTGCGGACGCGTTTGCCCGTTATGTAGATGTTCCGGTGACCGTCATTCCGCCGGTGGTAGCAACATTGCCCGACCCCGGAGTGGGGCGGGAGCGATTTGGCCTGTCTCAGGGTGAATGCGTGTTTCTTTATAGCTTTGACGCGCATTCGACCTTTGCACGGAAAAACCCGTGGGGAATCATTGAGGCTTTCAGAGATACATTCAACCGTGAGGAGCGGGGCAACCGGGTGAGGCTGATGATGAAAGCGCTGAACCTCGGGCACTACTCCGAGGGCGCGTCGCGCCTGCGTCATGAATTGGCGAAGGTGAACGGTGTTCTCATCGAGGAGGATCTCACCTCCGGAGAGACGGCTGCGTTGATCAACTGCTGCGACATCTACGTCTCTCTGCACCGTGCTGAGGGCTTTGGACTTGGCATGGCTGAGGCGATGTTTCTCGGCAAGCCGGTCATCGCCACAAACTATTCAGGATGTCGTGACTTCGCTTCTTCGACTACGAGCTTTCCTGTCAGTTACATCCTCCGCCAGATCGAAATTGGTGAGTTACGCTACAACGCCGGAGTTGAGGAACTCTACACACCCGGTTTTCTTTGGGCAGATCCGAGCATCAATGACGCGGCATTTTGGATGCGGTACCTCTACGAGAACCCTGCGGTTCGCAGAGCCTCAGGCCTGCGTGGACAGAGGGAAATTTGCGGTTCGTATAGCTCCAATATGGCTGGCTCCGCGATGAAGAGGCGCCTCACGGAGATCTCCACGAATGCACATTGCGGGTCATAGACCAGCAGGGCAGGCGTACGCCAACCTCATTGAAATGCATGATTCTCATCGGGGCGGACTATCGATCGGACAGTGTCGGCGGGTCCTTTCGTCACCATCAAGTAACGGCGGATTCAAGGGGTTCGCGCTTTTTCACGGTGACACTCGTTCGGCCGCGACGAGCCATGACCGGAACGACTGCTTGAGGTCCAAACGCTCGGACGGACAATCCGCAACTGGTTCGAGAAGATCTGCAACTACCACCTGGCACGGGCGAGCAACGAACCCACCGAGGCGCTGATTCTTGATCAAACGCATCAAGAGAATCGGCTTTGGCTTTCGCAACTTCGAGAACTACCGGATGTGGGCTCTGCTCTACGCCCCAAACCGAACTGGCGAGTCCTTGGCTCGATCGTCGTTCAACGACGTGTTAGCCCCCGTTAGAACCTGGTGGCCTTTGTCGTTGACCCGGTCAAGCCCACTGTGTGGGTTTGCGACAACAAGGCGCCTCGGATTTGAGCGGGGCGCGAACGCAATATTCGGCGAGTGTGCAATCCACTCCAGCGTATTTCTCAATGGTCAGTTGTACGACACTGGCGCGAACTGTACACTTTGTACGTGCCGCCAATTCCATCTCTCACGGTCTCCGAGGCCCGCCAGCAGTTGGCGTCGATCATCGACCGTGCCCGCGACGAGCACACGCCGGTCTACTTGTCGCGTCGAGGGCGCCGCGTCGCGGCCGTCATTGACGCCGACGACCTCGACGCCATCATCGAGATGGCCGAAGACATGGCGGACATTCGCGCCGCCGAGGCTGCCCGTGCCGAAATGAAAGCGACACGCGAGAGCCCGATTCCCTGGGAGCAGGTCAAAGCCGATCTCGGCCTTGTCTAGCCAGCAACAGCAGTGACCTACCGCGTCTCACTCGCGCCATCGGCGGCGCGTGAACTTCGCAAGCTCGATCCCAACGCGCGGCGGCGCATCCAGGCAGCTCTCGACCTGCTCGCGACCGAGCCTCGACCGCCGGCTGCAACCCGGCTCGTCGGTGGCTCAGGGGAGTGGAGGGTCCGTACCGGCAACTACCGCATCGTGTACGAGATCAACGACGATCAGCTTCTCGTCCTGGTCCTCCGCATGGCCCATCGCCGCGAGATCTATGACTGGTGAGAACGCGGCGTACGCTATCCAGACCCCGCTCAAATCCGAAGTGCCGATTGTGTGACACACCGTCGTGCGAGGATGGGACGTCGCCACGGAGTTCTGTCGTTGCAGGCCAAAGAGTTTTGCCGTTGACCCTGTGTAGCCCCAACGGGATTCGAACCCGTGCCTCCACCTTGAGAGGGTGGTGTCCTAGGCCTCTAGACGATGGGGCCGTGTCGCGCATGACAAGCTTTTTCTTCCAAGCGGTTGCTCGTGATGGGCGGCTCGTCATGCTAGCGGAAGCCACGACGAAATGAACTTCTCAGCGAGATTCTGAAATAAATCATGCCGCAAAAAGGTAATGCGTGAGGGTTCACCTGTCCCCGGAATTCTCCCACATCACACGGCTCGGGGGGAAGGACTCGAACCCTCAATAACAGGTCCAGAACCTGCTGTGTTGCCGATTACACCACCCCCGAATGAACCTTCTTGACTCTATCAGCACAAAATCAGGGATTTTTGCTCACGAGTTGGCACGAAGATTTGAGGTCCTTCGGGTTACCCCGTCGGCCATGTTGTGTGGCTGAACCCAATGATTCGACCGGCTGCAACTCCAGAGTCTTGGGTCCAAAGTGTGCCAAGTTCGTGAGTGAAGAATTGCTTGGAACCAACCGCGGAGTAGATGCGTTCGACGTTAAGTCCAGCTGCGCCTGCGGTGTGGGAGACCCAAAGGCGATCGATTGCATCTGTCACAATGACGACTTGGTGGGCGCGTGTAATGCGTTGGGCAGCTGAGCGAAGTGAGTCGTAGGTGGTTCCGCCAAAGCTTCCAGCAATATCGGATCCCGTCACGCCATGGGCATGGAGCCATCTTGCTGCCGACATCAGACCATCATTGTACGCCGTGGATTTCCTGGCGCGAAACACAGACGCGAACCCTTCTCGCTGTGAAGAAGCAAGGATAATGCTTCTTGATATGTGGCTTTGGAAGAGTGAAAGAGTCGTCTGGAGACGGGATACCAGATCCGGCGTCGCGGCAATTCCAGATTGTTCTGGCACAAGGAGAACTATTGCACCCACTTTTTGCGATGAGACCGAACCAATGCCGATTGAGTTCTCCGCGAGAACAATCTGTACTCCGGTGACAAAGAGGTAGATGATTCCCGCAGTGAGGACGAGACTGAACAGCTTTATTGCCCACTTGATTGGCGCAAAGAGAAACAATCGACGTTTACCTTGTCTTTTCGGCGATCATGATTGAATGATCAAGTCGTGCGAGCACCCTTGCGCGTCCGAGTATCGCAAGCGACTCAAACAGCGGCAGGCCGACGGGAGAGCCCATCGTTGCAACTCGTATGGGCGCCTGTGTCTTTGCAAGCTTTCTATCAAATTGTTCGCCAATAGTGATCAAGATCTTCTTCAAGGATTCAGGATCGAACGTTGCTTCCGAAAACGCCGATCGCGCCGCGCGCAGGATCTCCAGAGAACTCGAATCTTTGAGCATTGCCTTTTCAAATACGGCGGTATCAATGTCAAAAGGATCTGCAAACAGAAATTTGATGTAGTTCGGGATTTCGCCAAGAGTGGTAATCCGCTCTTGAATGAGCGGCGCGAGCGTTATGAACCGTTGCAGATCAAATTTATCCTTGTTCCACGGAACGTCGTCACGCGAGACAAATGGCATCGCGCGTTCGACAAACTCATCGGTAGTGAGCGCACGGATATAGAGTCCGTTGAAGTGGTTGAGCCTCTTCTCGTCGAAAAATGCCGGTGATTTATTGACCTCTTCAAGTCTGAACTCCGAGATCATCTCTCCGATTGCGAGGAGCTCGCGGCCATCATTTGGCGCCCATCCGAGTAAACAGAGATAGTTGATCATCGCCTCAGGGAGATATCCAAGATTCCGATAGTCCTCGACGGCAACCCGATCCCTCCGCTTTGAAAGCTTCTGCCGTTTTTCGTTGACGAGAACCGGGAGATGCGCAAATGCTGGCAATGGAGTGTCACTAAGGGCCTGCCAGATCAAGACTGCTTTGGGCGTCGTTGGAAGATGCTCCTCAGCGCGGATGATATGGGTTATTCCCATGTCGACATCATCCACCACAACGGCAAGCACATAAAGCGGATCGCCGTTGGACTTGACGATGACAAAGTCCTCGATCGTTTCATTCGCAAAATCAACATCCCCGCGTACCAGATCATGCACCGTGGTTACTCCCAAATCGGGGACGCGAAAACGCAACGCCTTTCCAGCTCCAGGTTCGAGATTCCGATCGCGACAGAAACCGTCATATCCCGGTGTCTGGCGGGTCTTGGTGCGTTCGTCTATTGCATCGCGGGGGCAGTCACAGGCGTAGGCGTGACCGTTGGCGACAAGCCGGGCTACGGCGTCGTTGTAGAGTTCGTGACGTTCAGATTGGTGGAAAAGTCCTTCATCCCATGTGATCCCGAGCCATGAAAGAGCATTGACGATCCCGTCGGTCCATTGGTCATCACTGCGTTCTCGGTCAGTGTCTTCAATGCGAAGCAGAAAGCTGCCGTTGGCCTGCCGGGCGACGAGCCAGTTGTAGAGCGCGGTTCTCGCACCGCCGACGTGAAAATACCCGGTTGGCGATGGCGCAAACCGTACGCGGACATTCGTCGTGGTCGTCATGAAGATTCTCTCTTGGATGTCGCGGTCGCGAGCAGTGGCGCAGGTGACATCTCGAACAATCTGGCCCTGTGAACAATCTGATCTTAGCGATCCCCGTTACAGACCAATGTGCAGGTACGCTCATCGAGTGAACAAGTACCAACGGCGCCGAGGTGTCGCCGTTCTCGTCCTCCTTATGATGATTGCCGCTATTGGTTTTCGGTTCGTGTCGGTCAACAACGGTTCGACACTCAATTTTGCACAGATCGCGGCAAAGGCACAGCGGGCGAGACTCGCTGCGCTCGCCAAAAAAGAGTATTCGGTCATTGCCCGGGCAAAGCTGCTCGTCAATGTCGCGCTTCCGTCGCACGAGGGCGCGAGCGCTCCGGCGACTCCGGCAAAGCTCTTTGTCCGCCCGCTCATCCGACACCTCGTCGTTGGCTTTGTCCCCTACTGGACTGTGCCAACACTTGTCGCAGGCGGGCAGGCCTCAGTGGACATTACTGACTCCACCGAACTTGTCTATTCGAGTGTCTGTGTGGGTAAAGCTGGGACGCTCATCACCTTGACGACTGACTGCGCGAATGGGATGGCCGGACTTGCCTCGCCAGCATTTGGCTCATTCATGCAACTCGCTCACATGAACGGTGTCCGGGTGCTGCTGAGCGTCCAAACGATTGATCCAGCCATCATCCACTCGCTCGGTACTCATGCTGCAACCCTCGCACCAACACTCGAACAGAACCTCTCTGCTCTTGTCAGTACCTACGGCTTTGACGGTATCAACCTTGATATCGAGGGCAGGGGCCCGGCCAATCGCGTCGGATATGTGAATTTCGTGCGTGATTTCTCTCGTTCCTTGAAATCTGCGAACCCCTCGCTCGACCTGATGGTTGACACCTATCCGCAGTCGGCCGCAAGTTCGTCAGATTTCTATGATGTCGCGAGACTTTCGCACTACGTCGATCAATTCTTTGTCATGGCCTACGCAATGGAGAACGGGAAACGCTCTTCGGCGAACAGCCCGCTCGGAAGTGCGACCCTTGGTTGGAGCGCTGCGCAGACGCTTGTGCAATATCGTGCGGTGGTTCCGGCGAACAAGATCATCCTTGGTATGCCGTTCTATGGTCTGAACTTCGCAACGAAAACGAACTTGCCCGGATCGAAACTAGTCAGCGACGCTCCGAGTGCAAGGCTCTACAGCGCGGTGGTGGCGGCGGGACGACCGGCACTCTGGGATGTTGCCTCCGCGACGCCCTATAGCGTCTTTCGTGAGAGCGACGGTTGGCATCAGGACTGGTACGACAACTCGGTCTCATTGGCGCTCAAGACCGCGCTTGCCCAGGTCTTTCACATCGCGGGAGTCGGTGTCTGGGCGATGTCCATGGAAGGGGGCGACCTGCAGATGTTGAACGCGCTCACCGGGGAGAACACTCCACTAAAGCTGCCGCTCGCTACGTCGGTTTCGACCGGCTAGAGCCATTGAGTCTATTTAAGAGATGGGCCGCGATCGAAACACGAGTGCGTCTATTTAGGACTCCTTGGATTGACGCATGAGCCGTGATTTTCGTCGTGCAGCCTGGTTTGGATGAATGACACCCTTCGCGGCTGCCTTGTCGATCCTCCGGATGGCAGTCTTCAGTGTCTCGACGCTGTTCTCTGCTCCGACCTCGACCGCGCTGAGCGCATTCTTGGTACGGGTTCTGATCTCGCTTCGCACGGCGCGGTTTCGCTCGCGGCGAACCTCGTTCTGTTTGATGCGCTTGATCTGACTCTTGATGTTTGCCATGGAATCCCTCAAAAGAACCGGTGAATGAAGGCTCCATGGTAGCAGGGGAGAGATGTCTCGCCTGCTAGGTCAGCGCCGTTGACCCAGTTTGAATCAAACGTTGTACAATTCAGTGGCACGATGGAGGACGTGATCGACCCCTCCCATATTCGAAATTTTTCGATCATCAGCCACGTAGATCACGGGAAATCGACGCTGTCTGACCGTGTCCTCGAGCTAACCGGAGCGGTCGATCCCCGCGATATGCGTGCGCAGTATCTCGATTCCATGGATATCGAACGCGAGCGGGGGATCACGATCAAGGCGCAGAACGTGCGCGTCAACTGGCGTGACTACACTCTTCATCTCATCGATACGCCCGGCCACGTTGACTTTGGATACGAGGTGAGCCGCTCTCTTGCCGCGTGCGAGGGTGTCGTTCTGCTCGTCGATGCCTCCCAGGGCATCGAGGCCCAGACGCTCGCGAACTGTTATCTCGCGCTTGAGAACGATCTTGAGATCGTCGCCGTGCTGAACAAGATCGACCTCCCTGCAGCAGACCCGGAGCGCTATGCCGAGGAGATCGAGACGGTGCTCGGCATCTCGAAAGAGAGCGTGTTGCAGATCTCGGCGAAGACCGGAGAGGGTGTTCCCGAACTCCTCGACGAGATCGTCTCCCGTATCCCTGCCCCGCACGCCGATCGGAACCTTCCACTTCGCGCACTCATCTTTGATTCCTACTACGACCAGTTCCGCGGGGTGGTCAGCGCGATCCGTGTCGTCGACGGTGCAATAAAACAGGGCTCCAAGATCCGGTTCTCGCAGGCGGGAACCATTCATGAAGTCGAGGACATCGGTATCCGCACCCCGGTCGAGCGCTCGATGGCCGAGCTCGGTCCGGGAGAGGTCGGCTACCTCGTTGCTGGCGTACGCAACGTCGGCGAGGCACGTGTCGGAGAGACCGTCACCGATGCACGCAGACCGGCGAATGAACCCCTGCCGGGTTATCGAGATCCCAAGCCGATGGTTTTTTGTGGGCTCTATCCGGTTGATGGCGATCAGTTCCCGGAATTGCGCGAGGCACTGGAACGGCTCCAGCTCAATGACGCGAGTATCTCGTTCTCCCCGGAGACCTCGCTCGCGCTCGGATTTGGTTTCCGCTGTGGCTTTCTCGGACTCTTGCACATGGAGATCGTACGTGAGCGCCTCGAGCGCGAGTTCAACCTTTCGATGATTGCGACGAGTCCCTCAGTTGCCTATGTCGCGTACCTGACGGACCGGACGTCGACGGTGATCGATAACCCCTCGGCGCTCCCCTCGCCACAACAGATCGATCACATCGAAGAGCCATTGCTCCGCATCACCATCGTCACGCCGGCAGAATACACGGGAACGATTCTCGATCTGTGCCAGAGCCGTCGCGGGATGCAGGAGAAGCTGCAGTATCTCTCGGCATCTCGCATCGAACTCGTCTACACGATTCCCCTCGCGGAGATTGTGATCGATTTTTTCGACCAGCTGAAAAGCCGCTCAAAGGGGTACGCGAGTCTCGACTATGAGCCCGCAGGTCTCGCAACAGCAGATCTGGTGCGCGTCGACATCTTGTTGAACAGCCAGCCGGTCGACGCATTCTCCTCGATAGTCCACAAATCGAAGGCGGACGATTACGGCAAGAAGATGGCCGCAAAGCTGCGCGAGCTGATTCCAAGACAGCTGTTCGATGTTCCGATCCAGGCGGCGATCGGAGGCCGGATCATCGCACGCGAGACGGTCAAGGCCAAACGCAAGGATGTACTCGCAAAATGCTACGGCGGCGACATCACCCGGAAACGAAAGCTGCTCGAGAAACAGAAAGAGGGAAAGAAGCGGATGAAATCGATCGGTCGCGTCGAGATTCCCCAGGAGGCGTTCGTCTTGGCACTGCGTCTTGACGAATGAATTGGGGAGTTTCATGACAGTGCCTGATCAGAGTCTTGTGCGAAGGCTCGCGAATCGACCGACGCACTGGCTCAAATCGCGCATCGCGCGTAACGTCCAGGCGGCCGTTGGAGGGAGCGCGGAGGATCTTGTCGAATACGAGGAGCCGAGTGGAGACCCGGGTCTTCTCGGACCGGACTCACCGGCGTGGATCGTCCATGGAGATCTCGCCACGATGCTCTACGGTGGATTCGCCGCGCTCATGCTCCAGACGCTAAATCCGCGCGCCATGGCAGGAGTTGCCCAGCACTCGAACTACCGGAATGACCCGACGGGAAGACTGACCCGCACGGCGCGTTTTGTGGCGGGGACAACATTTGGCCCAACCCCCTTCGTGGAGCGACTCATCAGCGAGGTCCTCGCGGTGCATGGGCGCGTCAAGGGCACGACGAGCGACGGGATTCCCTATTCGGCAGCCGATCCCGATCTCGTCACCTGGGTGCACATCACCGAGGTGCGTCACTTTCTCCGTTCATATCAGCGCTATGGCCCAAATCGCCTCAGCAGGGATCTCGAAGATCGATATTTTGACGACGTCTCCACCATTCCCATGCGCCTTGGGGCGACCTACGTCCCAAGGTCGGTCGATGAGGTCGAGAGATACTTTGCACAGATGAGAGGCGAGCTCCGGGTTACCTCTGAGGCGCTCGAAGCGGTGCATTTTCTCGGCGCGACCTCGTTGCCGACCGGTCAGGGGTCGGTGATGACCTACGTCAACAACATCGCGCATCGTATCGTCGTCGGCGCGGCGATCGACCTCTTGCCAGATTATGCACGAGAACAGCTGGGACTCGATCGATGGCATCGTCTCAAGGTCATCCCGCGTCGTCTCGGAGCGGTGCTGTTTGGCAAGATCTTGCGTTGGGCGCTCGGTCCATCGCAGGTTGCGAAGGTCTCGCGTGAGCGGATCGAAAGGGGTGATCCGCGTCATGCCAGCTCAGCGGTTGACTCTGAAATGGGGATGGGGCCAGTATCGGTTAAGCACTCACTAGAATCGAGTGCTAATGATTGAGGTATCGCTTGGGCAGCCGCCAAAGCGCGATGTGAGGTCGAGGTAGCCAAGAACCAGATGCTTGACGCGAGAAAGTCAGCGATTCTTCGAAAGATCGTCTCCGAGCACATCGAGACCGGAGAGCCGGTCGGATCCCAGCATGTCGTCCGGGACCAGACCATCGATGTCTCGGCCGCGACCGTGCGCGCAGAGATGGTGACATTGGAACGCGACGGCTATCTCACGCATCCCCACACGAGTGCGGGGCGTGTCCCGACGGACCTTGGTTATCGATTCTTCGTCGACCATCTCGGCGAACGAGATGGACTTGACCCGCTCCGGGCCGAGCAGGTCTCGGAGTTCTTCACCAGGGCACATGGCGAACTCGATTCCATGCTGCGCGACACCTCGCGATTCCTCTCAACACTCACCGACTATGCAGCTCTCGTCGTCGGCCCTCCGCATGAGACACTGCTGGTCCGTTCGGCGCTTGTCACCCGCCTCGCCCCGTCAACCGCGATGGTCGTCGTCGTCCTCTCCAATGGTTTCGTCGACAAGCAGGTCTTCGAGATCGATGTTTCGCTTCCAGATGACGATTTCGAGGCTGCCAATACGATCCTGCGCCGCCATTTCGCCGGTCAGACGCTCTCTGGCCTCTCGGCACCGCCGCCATCAAGCTCTACGGGCGTCGATGCGATCATCTCCTCGTGTGTGGCATCGTTCAACCAGGACCACACTCAGAGTCCAGAGCAGGGCGAGGTGTACATCGGTGGGGCGGCGAACATGGCGAATCAGTTCGCGACCGTCGATACAGTACGCCAGATCCTCGCCATCCTCGAGGAGTCCCTCGTTGTGGTGACGCTGCTCAGCGAGGTTGTCGCAAAGGGCAATACGGTCTCGATCGGCGCAGAGAACGAGGTCAAGTCGCTCGCCGAGTGTTCGTTGGTCGTCTCTCCATATCAGGTCGGCGAAGAGGTCGTCGGAACCATCGGGGTGCTCGGTCCGACCCGGATGAACTACTCCCAGGCCCTCGCGGCGGTTGCGGTCGTCAGTAAACGCCTCGGTCAACAGCTAGCCGGAGAATAACGCAATGGCAACCGATTACTACCAGCTACTTGGCGTCTCGAAGAGCGCGACAGATGACGAGATCAAGCGTGCCTATCGACAGCTCGCCCGAAAGCTTCATCCCGATGTGAACGGCGGCAGTGCTGAAGACGAGGCGAAGTTCAAGGAGGTCTCGGTCGCGTACGAGACACTGAGCGATCCCGAGCGTCGACGTCGTTATGACATGTTCGGGGCCGATGGTCCGCGTGTGGGCGGCCCCTCGGAGGGATTCGGCGGGGGATTCGGCGACCTTTTCGACGCCTTCTTTGGAGGCGGTGGGTTTGGCGGCACACAGCACCAGAGCGGCCCCCGGCGTGGAGACGACGTCGAGGTCGTGCTCGACATCGCCTTCGAAGAGGCGGTCTTTGGCATCGAGCGCTCCGTCTCCTATCGCGGTCCGGTGGCCTGTAAGACGTGCGCGGCGACCGGCGCAGAACCCGGTACGACACCGACACGTTGTCGCGACTGTGACGGTCAGGGACAGGTGCGCCGGGTCCGCCAGTCGATACTCGGACAGGTCGTTACGACCTCGCCGTGTGCGATCTGTCGCGGGCTGGGCGAGATCATTGAAAAGCCCTGCCAGGACTGTCGTGGTGAGGGACGAAGAACCGAGGAACGCAACGTCACGGTCGAGGTTCCCGCTGGCGTCGACGCGGGAACGACGCTCCGAATCACGGGATCTGGTGCGGCCCCGCCGCGCGGAGGTATTGCCGGGGACCTCTATGTGCATCTGCGCGTGCTGCCGAGTGACCGCTATGCACGCGACGGAGCGGATCTTTTGATGACGCTCAATGTTGCGCTCACCCAGGCGGCCCTGGGGGCCGCGATGATGGTCGATACCCTCGATGGTGAGGAGAGGATCGAGATCGCTCCTGGGACCCAGACGGGCAAGACCATCCGGCTGCGCGGCAAGGGAGTGCCACATCTGCGCTCGAGGGGACGTGGAGATCTCCATATCCGAATCGTGGTCGACACTCCGACGAATCTCAACAAGGAACAGGAACAGCTGCTTCGCGAACTCGCCCTTCTGCGGGAAGAGCCGATTCAAGAGAGCGGGCTCTTTACCCGCATCAAATCCACCTTCTCCTGATGGGTGTCGTCGGCGGCGACGGGGCCATACCGGATGCAGAGCTCCGAAACGCCGAGGCGCTCTTTTTCGTCGAGGACCTTGAACATCCGGTGATGCGCGACGAGGACACGCACCATCTCGTCGATGTCTTGCGACCAAGGGTTGGCCAGTATTTCGCGCTCTCTGATGGGAGGGGATCGTGGCGAAAGGCGTTGATCGTCTCGTTGCCAAAGACCCCGCGTCGCTCGCGTGAGATTGGTAGAACTGGGGAGGAACTGGTCTTTGAAACCGGCCCGATGAACTTTAGTCATGTTGGCACGGGGGTTGAGTTGATCGTCGCCTTCGCGATGCCAAAGGGTGAACGTCTTGATCTCATCGTGCAAAAACTCACTGAACTCGGTATCGATCAGATCGTTCCGCTTGTCACCAGGCGCACCGTGGTGCGTCTTGGTGAAAAAGACCGGGCGCGCCGCAAGGAGCGACTTGTCCGCGTTGCGAGAGAGGCATGTTCTCAGTCGCGACGTCTCAATCTCCCGCTAGTCACCGAGCCCGAGACGCTCGAACAGTTTCTCAAGCATGCGCCGCAACACACCGTGTTCGCCGAGCCAGGAGGAGCGCCTCTCGACGCGACGGTCTGTTGCGTCATCATCGGCCCAGAGGGAGGCTTTGACCCAGGCGAGGTGCCCAAGAGCGCGCGACGCCTTGGGCTTGGACCGAACGTCCTTCGTGTCGAGACAGCGGCGATCAGCGTAGCGACGCTGATGAGCGCGATGCGTTCAGGTGTCATCGGGGCCTGTTGAGATGGATCTCGTCGAAGGACTACCCCGTGAGTTTGCCGAGATCGCACATGGCTTTGGTCTGTATGTCCATATTCCCTTCTGTTCCACGCGCTGTGACTACTGCGCGTTTGCAACATGGACGGGTCGCGAGGAACTGGTCGAGCGATATGTCGATGCGCTCTGTCTTGAGATCGATCGGGCGAAAGAGCGTGGCCGATGGCGGTCTCCGGACACCGTGTTCTTTGGTGGAGGGACGCCGTCGTTGCTGAGCGTCGAGCAGGTCGCTCGAGTGCTCGATCGCGTCGTGCCCGGCGCGTCAACCGAGATCTCCCTTGAGTGCAATCCGGAATCGACCGACGCGGACTTTCTCGCCGGGATCGCAGGGCTTGGAGTGAATCGCATCTCGCTTGGAGTGCAATCGACTAAGCCCCACGTGCTCAAGGGTCTCGGCAGGACCTACCAGGAGGGATCGATATCACGGGTGCTCGATGCTATTGCGCGTGCAGAGATCTCCAACTACAACGTCGATCTCGTCTTCGGGGGCGCGGGTGAGAGCGCCGAGGACTTTGCCGAGGGGCTTCTCGAGGTGTTGGATTTCTCGCCAAGTCCAGCCCACATCAGCGCCTACGCACTCACCGTCGAGTCCGGGACGCCACTCTCGCGTTCGCCAGATCGCCATCCCGATGACGATGTGTTGGCCGAACGCTATGAATCTGCGGAGGCGATCCTTGGCGCACACGGGTTTCACTGGTATGAGATCTCGAACTGGGCGAAACCCGGAGCCGAGTGTCGACACAATCTCTCCTGCTGGCTCGGTGGTGATTACCTCGGAATCGGCTGTGCTGCGCACAGCCATCTTTCGGGTGAACGGAGCGCAAACGTCTTCTCGGTCGACCGCTATGTTGAGGCGATTTTCTCCTCGGGCGAGGCTATCGCACGGAGCGAATTTCTTGATTCATCAGGTCGCGCCGCGGAGCTCGCTGCGTTGTTGTTGCGGACCAGACTTGGCGTTCCGCGGGGACTGGTCGACGAGAGCCTCGTTGACGATGGCCTGATGGAGCGCGATGGAGAGCGAGCGACGTTGACCGTACGCGGCCGTCTGCTTGCGAACGAAGTCGCCATTCGGCTCCTCTCTCGCCCGGAGCAGCCGTCGTTCGCATCCTGAACTCCTCGCGCGACGGACGTGGGAGAACTTGTCTCAGGCGAACCTGCGATCGGGCACGAACCAGACCACCGAGACCAGCGCGTAGCACCCATAGGAGATCCACGGGCTGACAAAGGCAAATCCCACGCCAACCGCGTAGAGCAAGAGCGAGATCTTGCCCTTGTGGTCATGTCCGATTGCCCGCGCGACCAAGGAGTTGGGAACATCCGCGCGGATGATCGAGCGGACAAGTGCCATGAATGCAACCGAGGAGGCGAGCGAGACGATGCCGTAGCTCGCGGCTGGCCAGGTGGATCTGTAGTACCGCGCGACCCATTCGGTTAGCACCGGAATGAGAGACAGCCAGAAGAGGAGGAAGAGGTTTGCCCACATTACCGCGGCGTTGATGCGGGTCGCCGCGCGAAGCAGATGATGGTGGTTGTTCCAGTAGATACCAAGAAAGGCAAAGCTGAGGATGTAGACGAGTACCTCAGGAAGACGCTGACTGAGCGAGTGGAAGCCAGGGCCGCTCGGAGAACGAAGTTCAAAGGCAGTAATGGTGATGAGCACGGCGAGCACGCTGTCGCTGAAGGCCTCGAGTCGACCGGTGCCCATCTCCGTTGGTTGCGCCGGTTTGGTGCGCCTCATCGCCATCTGACCATTGTTGTCGCGTCAATGTCTCCGAGTGTGCTTTGTCAAAAACATTGCCCGCTGGTCACGTTGACTGGTGGTCATGTCAACTGGTGGTCACGTCAACTGGTGGTCACGTCAACTGGGCCTCATCGCGTCGGCAACACTGATCGGATGCGAACCTCCGTGACGAATCGGAGGAGAGTTGACGGTGATTTACCGTATCGCAGTGGTGGCCTGCCTAACATTGTTCGTATATGTCATCAGAATCTGACTGTCTGTTCTGCAAGATCGTCGCAGGAGCAATACCCAGCACCGGAGTTTTCGAAGACGAACTCGTCGTTGCGTTTCGTGACATTGTCCCGGTCGCTCCGACTCATGTGCTGATCGTGCCGCGCCGCCATATCGTCGATGCAAGCACCATCGAGCGTGGCGACCAACCTGAGCTGATCGCGATGTTCCTCGCCGCAAAGGTCATCGCCCGCAACGAGGGGATCGATGAGAACGGTTATCGCCTGGCCTTCAATGTTGGTGACGACGCGGGCAACTCGGTGGCGCATCTGCACCTTCATCTGCTCGGTGGCCGCTTTCTCGCGTGGCCGCCCGGCTGAGTGCTATTCGCGAGACTGCCCCGTGTTGGGGGGCTCTCTCTGTTGTGGAGCGCGAATTGACCGGGGAGCTCCCTATTCGGCGACGCAGACGTTGAGGCACTCCCCGAGTCCCTCGACGACCGTGCGTACCTTCGTGCCCGGCGCGAGGTAGTGCGGCGGGACCTGAGCGTCGCCGACACCTCCGGTAGTGCCAGTCGCGATGATGTCTCCGGGCATCAAGGTGGTGATCTCGCTGATGTACGAGACGATGTCGATTGGATTGAAGACGAGTTCGCGGGTGCGATCGATCTGCATCACGCGGTCATCGATCTCACATCGCACCTCGAGATCAAGTCCATAGTCGACCTCATCGGGAGTCACGAGGTATGGCCCGACTGGCGTGGTCTTTTCGAAGGTCTTTCCCTGGAGCCATTGAAGCGTTCTGCGCTGCCAGTCACGCATCGTGATGTCGTTCAGGGTGCAAAGGCCGCCGATGGCGGCGCGCGCTCCCCGTTGATCGACGTGGCGCGCAAGGCTTCCGATTACGACACCGAGTTCGACCTCCCAGTCGGGACAGCTCGCGTTCTTCGGAAGGACAATTTCGTCATTCGCCCCGATCAAAGCATTGGTGAACTTTGCGAACAGCGTTGGAAAGTTCGGGAGTTCCTGACCCCGTTCACGGATGTGACTTTTGTAGTTGAGGCCGACGCAGATGATCTTTGAAGGGCGCGGAACAAGCGTTGCAAAGTAGGCGTCCTTCTTCGCATAGGTCGCCCCCGATTCATCTTGTGCAGAGCGGGCGAGATCGCCCGAGGCGAGGAGTTCGCCGACGTCTTGGAAGTTGAGCCCGACGAGCTGGTCTCCCTCTTCGCGCACGGCCTGTGTCCCTGACGCGGTCCTGACGGTCGCAAAGCGCATGATGCTCCTTTTGTTCGTTTTGTTCGAAAACCGTTCGAAAGTCCGTTCCGGGTCGTCTCCAGGATCAGATCTGACAGCTCCCTGGAAAATTCACGGTAGTACCCAACGATGGAGCATGGCGAACCCGAGTTGCGGCCGATCTACGAAGGCACGCCTCGAAAGGTTCCGTTGAGAATGACAGAACCCCTGCCACTGGCAGGGGTTCTGTGAGCGAGCGAAGGGGGCCGGAAAAGACTTACTTCGCTGCAGCTCCGCAGATGGTCTCGATGATGAGACCAGCTACGACGTAGGGGTCGATATTCGCGTTCGGCCGACGGTCTTCGATCCAACCCTTCTTGTCGACGCCGACCTGCCACGGGATACGCACCGATGCGCCGCGGTCCGAGGTTCCGTAATTGTAGGTGTGCCACGGGGCGGTCTCGTGTGCGCCGGTGAGCCGATCCTTGATCCCGTCTCCATAGGCGGCAATGTGCTCTTCGACCTTGGTTCCAAGTGCCTCGCACGCGGCGATGATCGGATCCCATCCCTCGCGCATTGCCTTGGTGGAGAAGTTGGTGTGCGCTCCTGCGCCGTTCCAGTCGCCCTTGACCGGCTTTGCGTCATAACTCACCTGTACGCCGTAGTCCTCGGCGATGCGTGCGAGCAGCCAGCGTCCCATCCAGAGGTGATCTCCAATCTCGGGCACGGTGCAGATACCGATCTGGAACTCCCACTGGCCCTTCATCACCTCGGCGTTCGTTCCCTCGATCTTGAGACCCGCGTCGATGCACGCCTGGGTGTGGCGCTCGATGATCTCGCGGCCGACCGCGAAGTCCGCACCGACGCTGCAGTAATACGGGCCCTGGGGGGCCGGGTATCCAACCTCTGGCCAACCGAGCGGCCGACCCTCCTGAAAGAAGGTGTACTCCTGTTCGATGCCGAACATCGGCTCGTCTTTCGCGTACCTCTCGGCCGCGGCGACACAGGCGGCACGGGTATTGGTGACGTGCGCGGTGAAGTCCGGAAGGAGCACCTCACACAGCACCAGAACGTTCTTGCCACCCCGGATGGGGTCATGGCAAGAGAAGACGGGCCGCAACACGCAGTCCGAATTGCTTCCCGGAGCCTGGTTGGTACTCGAACCGTCGAAGCCCCAGATTCCGGGCTCCTTGCCGTCGGCAATGATCTTTGTCTTACAGCGAAGTTGGGCGAATGGCTTGGTTCCATCCAGCCAGATGTACTCAGCTTGGTAGCTCACGTACCTCTCCTACGGGTCTCGTTGTTCTCGGTGACGCTACCGCCTGCCATGCCTGACTGGGGTGGCGCCTCTTACTCTCCGATGGCTTGCACCGGTCCCTTCATACGGCCATGAGCCTCTCATCAGAGCGTTTCATGATTGTGTCTGATTTGTGAACTGTAGATGAACTCGCGCCAGTCGGCTATTGCCAGTTTCGACTCGGGTTCAGGGCCGTCCAGCGCCGTATGCGCCTCCCCATAAGGGCGTGATCGCGACCGGCTGGCCATAATCGATCGCCTGGATCGCCTCGTTCTGGCCGATGTACATCACGACGTGGTAGATGTACCCGCCCGAGGCGTAAAAGACGAGATCACCGGGTTGGAGCGCCGAGAGCGGGACATGGGGGATCGAGTCGTACTGCGCCTGAGCGCTGTGGGGCAGGTTGATCCCGGCCCTGCCCCAGGCCCACATCGTCAGCCCGGAGCAATCAAATCCTGAACCTGGAGTCGCTCCGCCCCAGAGATAGGGAACGCCGATCTGGGTCTGCGCGGCGCTGACCGCAGCGAGCCCTGCGCTGCTCGAACTGGTCGTGATCGCCACAGTCGTCACTGCCACCTGGGACTGGGTCCTCGCGAGTTGATTCTTCGCTGTCGCTGCAGTCTGGGCGGCTGCCTTTGTCGCGGCCGCCTGCTGGAGAGCCTCCTCGGCAGCGAGCAGGGGGGCGAGTCGGCCATTCACGCTCGAAAGCGCCACACTCAGCTGTGCCTCGATGTTGGTGGCCGAGCTCCGGGACCCGGCAAGGAGGGTCGTCGTTCTGGTTGCCTCGTTCACCGAGATGGCGAGCGTCAGCTGTCTCATCGCGAGCCGGTGCTGATCGTTCTCGAGCTCACTGATCGAGGTGTTCAGGTCTCCAGCGGCGACCTCGAGATAGGTCTGTTGCGCCGGCGCTGAGTTGGGGTTCGCGCCCGGCAGGGCCCCGGACTGCGACCCACCCTGGACATAGGTGTTGATCGCCTCGCGCACAATCGCCCGCTGATCTTTGTCGATGGTCGCCTGCAGCTGGCCGATCTCGATCCTTGCGCGAGCGATTCTTTGCGTGAGGAGATCTTTTTGGAGGAGCGTCTGGTTGTACTCCTCGGAGAGGATGCCGAGTCTGATGTTCATCGCATCGACCCTCGCCGCGAGCGCGGCGGCCTTGGACTTGAGTGTTGTGATGTTCTCCGCCTGTGCAGCGTGGCCTGGCCAGAGCCCAAGCGCGCCGATGATCATCAAGGTGACGAGCAACCTTGACAGCCGGCGAATCAAAACCTGCGGAGATGGCCGCGCGAGGGAGTGACATGTGCTGCGCACCACGGTGGTGCCGACCGTATCGGCCGAGCGCGCTCAAAGCAAGGCGGTGTCTTTTCGCCTGCTCGCGGCCCTGCGGGTAGCGTAAGTCGTGGGCAACCTCTCGGCGCAGTGCTGCGGGATCCCGAGCAGGTGAAAGGAACCGGCGATGTCGAAATCTCAAGAACACACCCCGAATCCCGATGGAGAGTTTCGCATTGAACACGATTCCATGGGAGAGGTGCGTGTTCCCGCGCGTGCCAGATGGGGCGCGCAGACCCAGCGGGCAGTGGAGAACTTCCCGATCTCGGGGAGAAGCGTCGAGCCCTCGTTGATCGCGGCACTGGCGATGATCAAGGCAGAGGCGGCAAAGGTGAGCAACGAGTTCGGACTAATCGAGCCAGATGTCGCCGAGGCGATCATCCATTCAGCCAACGAGGTGACGACGGGAATGTGGTTCGAGGAGTTTCCGATCGACGTCTACCAGACTGGATCTGGCACATCGACGAACATGAACATGAACGAGGTGCTCGCCGATCTCGCCGGAGAGCGTCTTGGGCGGACGGTGAAGGCGAATGACGAGGTCAACGCGGCTCAGTCGTCGAACGACGTCTTTCCCTCTGCGATCCACCTTGCCGCGATGCTTGGGATCACGACGGATCTCATTCCGGCACTTCACCATCTCGCCTTTGCGCTGCGCACAAAATCAGAGCTGTGGAACGAGGTCGTCAAATCGGGACGGACACATCTCATGGATGCGACTCCAGTCACCCTTGGACAGGAGTTCGGTGGGTACGGCGCGGCGATCGAATATGGTGTCGAACGCCTCGAGTCAAGTCTTTCGCGCATTGGTGAGTTGCCACTTGGTGGTACCGCTGTTGGTACGGGGATCAATGCCCCGCATGGCTTTGCCCCGAAGATCATCGCAGGACTGAGAGCGCGCACGGGGCTTGATCTGACCGAGGCGCGGGATCACTTCGAGGCACAGGGGGCGCGTGACGCGCTCGTCGAAGCCTCTGGGATGCTGCGCACCATTGCGCTCTCGCTCTACAAGATCGCCAACGATCTTCGCTGGATGTCCTCTGGCCCTCGCTGTGGACTCGGCGAGATCCACCTTCCCGATCTTCAGCCCGGCTCGTCGATCATGCCCGGCAAGGTCAACCCGGTCGTCCCTGAGGCGGTCTGTCAGGTCGTCGCGCAGGTGATTGGAAACGATGCAGCAGTTGCCTTCGGGGGCTCTGCGGGAAACTTTGAACTGAACGTCATGTTGCCCGTCATCGGGCGTAATCTGCTCGAGTCGATCCGACTTCTTGCGTCGGTGAGCAGGGCCCTCGCGGACAAGTGTGTCGATGGCATCGAGGCCGACGTCGAGCGGTGCAAGAGCTACGCGCTCTCGTCGCCCTCGATCGCAACCTCGTTGAATCCCTATATCGGATACGAGAATGCGGCCAAGGTTGTCAAGATCGCACTTGCCGAGAACAAGGATCTTCGCACGGTAGTGCTCGAGATGGGATTGCTCGGTGAGGACGAGGTCGACCGGGCGCTTGACGTTCTCGCGATGACCAGGGGCGGAATCGTCGGCTGAACGAGTCGGTCGAATGTCCGCCCGCTTCTTTGGTTAGCGTTGGTTTCATGCACGCAATCGAACGACTCCGCTCGATCGCACGTGCCGGTGAGGTCGAATCGACCGAACTCGCCGGCGAGGCCGCCTACGCGCTCGCAGGCCTTGCCGATGACCGCGCCGCGCTTGTTGGGTCGTGTCGCAGGTTGCTCGAATTTCATCCCCACGTCGGCGCGCTGTGGTGGGTCTGCGCGCATCTGATCGACGCTCTCGATGTTCGCTCCTGCGCTATCTCGCTTGTGAATCAACTTGAGGCAGACGCGAGCATCGATGAACTCTTCGCCTATCCGACCTCAGACGACCGGGTCGTTATCGAGAGCTCTCGTCAGATCGTGCGCGCGTTGTATGGTCGGGTCGATTTGACGGTACGACTCGTCGGTGATGGACGCAGTCTGCGACTCGGGGTGCGTGCCTTCGGTGATTCGATTGCCCCGGTCGGGGCCTATCAGGTGAACGAGAGCGAGCTTGCCCTGCGCGATGCGACGCTCGTCGTCGTCGAGGCGCTTGCCGTGAGCCAGAACGGCATCTTGATGAACCGGGCGGGTGCCCGGTTGGCAAGGCTCGCCGAAGACCGTGGACTCGCGCTCGTCGTTCTCGCCGGTGTTGGACGTGTGCTGCCAGAGGACCTGTTTGGCGCGATGCTGAACCTCGGTCGCGCGCTCCATGAGAAAGACGGGGACCGGCTCCGGGGCTCACGCCAACAACCAGGTGGGGACTTTTTTGACGGACCTTCCGGCACCGAGGAGATCGATGCGGTCCGTGACGATGACGGCGAGTTTGTATTGCGTAATCGGCGCGTGATCCACGTCGATCCTGCAGTTCGCTATGTCACTCCGCGGGGAGTCCGTGCGGCTGGAGTGGTCTTTCATCCAAGCCCTTCGGTCTCGCATCTTGACTGCCCAGTCCCCGACGAGTTGCTGTCTGGCTTTGGTGTGACCGGTTAGGCGATGGGAACTCTCGCGGGAGAACGAGTCGCTCTGCCCAACTAGCCTTTTGGATCGAGCGCGGCTCGACCGGACGGAGGGACGAGTGGCAAAGGTGACCGAAGCAGGTGATTGACACAGATGGATGACACAGATGGATGAGAGTGGCGTGATCGCGCAATATCTCGAACTCGGACTTCGTGTCGGGCGACACATTGAGGGCTTTGTCGACTCCTACTACGGACCTTTGGAGATCGCGAATCGGATCGCCGTCGAATCGGTGCGTGCTCCTGAGCTGCTCCGCCATGATGCCCGTGCCCTGGTTGGCGCGATCGACTCCGGTGATGCGCTCGGCAGCGTCGCTTACGGACAAGAGGTCAGTCCAGAGACCCCCGGGCGACGTAGGTATCTCCGGTCTCAGCTCGTCGGAGTCGAGATGACGACCAGGGTGCTCTCCAACGAGGCGGTCGATTACGCGGACGAGGTTGAGGCCTGTTATGGCGTGCGTCCAAAGCGCGTTCCCGAGGAGATGATTCTCGAGACGCACCGGAACCTTGATCTGGTGATGCCAGGATCGGGCCCGTTGCGTGATCGTCTTATTGCGTGGCGCGAGGCGCAGGCGATCGAACCTGCAAAACTTGGACGCGCAGTCGCGTCACTTTGTGAGGATCTTCGCGCGAGAACCGACTTGATGTTCGGTCTTCCGGGGGGCGAAAGCATCGAATTCGAATATGTGAACAACAAACCGTGGTCCGGGTTCAACTACTACCTCGGTGGACTCCGGTCGCGCGTCGCGATCAATATCGATCTCCCGGTACTCTCGACCATGCTTGCGCGCCTTGTCGCGCACGAGGCCTATCCCGGACATCACACCGAACACTCGCGAAAAGAGGCAGGTCTCGTGCGAACTCGACATCAGTACGAAGAGTCGATCTCCCTCGTCGGTACACCGCAGTGTCTGATCGCGGAGGGACTCGCTGATCTCGGACTTGAAGTTGTGATGGGAATCCGTCCTGAAGCGGTGATTGCGGAACATTTTCAACCTCTTGGCATCAGCTACGACGAGGAGGTGATTGCCGTCGTCGCAGCGGCGAGCGATGTCCTTTCTTCGGTGCGGGCGAACGCTGCGTTCCGTCTGCATGAGGATCACGCGGATCCCGAGACGGTCATCGATGAGATCGCGTACTTTGGTCTCCAGCCAAGGGCACGAGCAGCGAAGTCGATTGAATTCCTGCTCGATCCGACCTGGCGCGCCTATACCTCGTGTTATGTCGAAGGGCTCCCGCTGTGTCGCAACTACGTCGCTGGTGACGCGCGTCGCTTTGAGCGTCTCATCACGGAACAGGTCATCCCCGCCGATCTCATTTCGGCACTCCCGATGGGCAACAAGGCGTAGACCGTGTCTGATCACAGCCGCGCCCGAGCTCGTCGGTCCGTCCTCGCGGTTCCGGGATCAAGTGAGCGGTTCCTCGACAAGGCAGCAGGACTTGACGCGGACATGGTGCTGCTCGACCTCGAAGACGCGGTCGCACCGAGTGAGAAAAAAAGCGCACGCGAGAAGGTGGTGCGCGCGATCCGTGAGTTGGACTGGGGAGACAAGATCGTCGGTGTCCGCCTCAACGCGTTCTCGAGCCCCTATACCGTGAGCGACATCACCGAGGTCGTCGGCGCGGCTGGGAGCCGGTTGGATCTTGTCGTGTTGGCAAAGACCGAGCGCGCCAGCGAGATCGTCGCAGTCGATTTGATCCTCACCCAGGTTGAGCAGGGAGCCGGGCTCGATGTTGGACACATCGGGATCGAGGCACTCATCGAGACCGCCCGCGGAGTGTCAAACGTTGCGACGATCGCGGGCGCCTCACCGCGTCTTGAGGCGATTGCATTTGGTCCTGGTGATCTCGCGGCATCGCTCGGTATGCCGATTACGGTCGTCGGTGACGAAATCGAGGGATATCCGGGAGACCACTACCATGCCGTGTGCATGTCGTTGCTCATTGCCGCAAGGACCAATGGTCTCTTCGTCATCGATGGACCATTCCATGGACTCGGCGATCTCGATCGGCTCGGCAATCTCGCGAGGAGGACGCGTGCGCTCGGTTTTGACGGAAAGTGGGCGATTCATCCCGAGCAGATTGCGGTACTCAATGCGGTCTACTCTCCGACCGAGGCAGAGATCGCGAGAGCGAACGAGATGCTCGAAGCGATCGGCCACGCAGCCGAGGTCGATGGCAGGGGTGCGATCCGCCATGGCGGAGAGATGTTCGATGAGGTGAATCGCAAAACGGCGCTCTCTGTTCTTGCACGGGCACGACGGGCGGATCCGGGGGCATTATGAACATGGAGAATCAGTCGGTTCGCATGCGCCGGGTGTTGGTGGTCGATGACGTCGTTCCCGAAGAGGCGCTCGGTGCCGGCTATCCACGACTACTGGAGACGATCGCTCAGATCCAGTCGGTGCCATCCGTCGAGGTTGCTTTTTTTCCAACCCTGGATCATCGACACGCGACCAATGACCTTGGAGCGATCCGCCCCTGGTCCGGATCGGTGCCGCTCGAGATCATTGCCGACGATCTCGACCAACATCTCGGGCAGATGGTCTCGCAAGATCGACGTTATGACATCGTGGTGATCTCGCGTCCGCACAACTATGAGTACGTCATCGAGATGGTGCACAGACACCTCCCGGGGGTGCCGATCATCTATGACGCGGAGGCGCTCTTCTACCGGAGACTTGAACGACAAATCGTGTTCTCAAGTGAAATGGAACGACCTCGGATCGAGGTAGCAACGAAGAAGATGCGAGAACTCGAAGCAAGGATCGCCGCGGAGGTGGATGAGCTGGTCTTCGTTTCAGATGAAGAGGCCGACCTTTTGCGCCCGTTCGCGAGGGGCAACCTCTCGGTCAACAGTCCGCTGTTGAAATCAATGCGCTGGACAGATACTGGCTTTGCAGAGCGCGAGGGTGTCGTCTTTGTCGCAAGTTGGTCCTCTGGAATAAAGTCTCCCAACGTCGATGGCATGCAGTGGTTCGCGCGTGAGGTCTGGCCGCGTGTACTCGCGCGTCTTGACAGTGCAAGGCTTCGGGTGACCGGCGCGAGGCCGCCAGCGGAGGTACTCCGGTTTTCATGTGAATCGATCTCCTTTCTCGGTCGGGTCGAGGATCTCGGTTCGATCTATGGCAGCGCTCGGGTGGTTGTCGTGCCCAACCGCTATGGCGCAGGGGTGAAGAACAAGACGATCGAGGCGCTCCAAAGCGGAGTGCCAACGGTATCGACGCAAGTTGGAGCGGAGGGAGTGCCGGTGCGCGGGGCGATCTCCGATGCCGAGGGCGACAATTTCGGATTCCCACCGTTCCTTTCAGTCACCGATGACGCGACCCGCTTTGCCGAGCGTATTGTCTCGCTCTTGTGTGACGGGTCGCTCTGGCAGCGCGAACGTGAGCTGCTCAAGATTCAGTGTGAGGAGTTCGATCGCGTTCGTGAGCACCAGGTGTGGTCGGAGATCATCCACCGGCTGCTCGTGGATGCTCCAGCCGACGCCACACTCGGGGACCTTCATCATGGCTGACCGGAATGGTGAAGTCGGCGAGCCAGATCTCGTGACGAGGGAGCTTCTCGAGATCGTGAAGATGCGCAATCTCGAAATAGCGAATTTTGGCGACGAGGTCGACGAGATTCATCGAACGAAAGACAGACGGATTACCGAGCTCGATGTTGCGCTCTGGCATGAACGACGAAGGGCAGATGACCTGGATCGTCGATGGAACGGTCTCGCCCGCGAGTACGAGTCGATCAAAGCTGATCTTGACCGCACGGGAGCCGAGCTGGTGCGCGTCCAGAGCCAGCGGAGCTATCGGCTGCTCGTCAAAACCGTTGCGTTTTTCAAGGGCCAGACACTGCGCCGTTCGATACGACAGATGAGCTCACCTCCGAAGAGCACGAGCTGAATCAAGTGCGATTTCGGTGAATGCGCCTATTGTCTTTGTCGAACATGAATCACCGCTCGTCTCTGTGATCATCATCGCCTGGCGATCCGCGCCGCACATCCGGGCCTGTCTCGAATCGGTCGTCACCCATATCCACGGCATCGCCTATGAGGTGGTATTGATCCTCAATGAGCCCGATGACCAGCTGCGCGAATTTGTCGATATGCAGACGACCGGTATCCGTACGATCACCACTCGGGTCAATGTCGGCTACGGGGGAGCGGTCAACCTCGGCGTGAACCGCGCGCGAGGCGAATTCGTCGTCTTGTTGAATGACGATGCCGAGGTGATGGAAAACTGGCTGGAGCCGCTCGTCGATCTCGCACGACGTCGGCCACGCGCAGTTGCGGTTGGATCGACCACATTGTTTCCCGATGGTTCAATCCAGGAGGCGGGAAGTGCCATCTGGGCCGACGGTTCGACCGTAAAGGTGGGACGTGGCCTTCCCCGTGACAGTCGACGGTATGACTATGAGCGCCGAGTGGAGCACTGCTCGGGAACCTCGCTCCTCGTGCGAAGATCCGCCTGGATGGCCATTGGCGGGATGGATGCCAAGGCCTATTACCCTGCCTATTACGAGGACACCGATCTCTGCCTGCGCCTGATCGAGGCCGGTGGAGAGGTCTGGTACCAGCCCCGGTCGTATCTTCGACATATCGAGTCCGCAAGTACCAACTTTTCCTATCGTCGTTTCCTGTTCGAGAAGAACCAGGCGGTCTTCGTCCGGCGTTGGCATGAGCTGCTCCACTCTCACGTTGCCTTTGTTCCCGATGATGATCGCGTTATCGATGAGGCGCGATGGCGGGCGATGGGATCTCCGGTGCGGGTCCTCGCGGTGATTGAATCCTCGAAAATCCCCGTTGACTTGATGCTGCTGCTCCAGGCGGGTGGTCGTTGTCAGGTTGCGGTCTTTTCTGAAGAGCGCGTCAAGGACAATGGACAACTCTGCGCTCTCGGGATCGGTCCGATCGAGTCGGGCGAGCGTCTCTGTGTCGGGGAATACCTTGCGACCAGCGCAGTGAGATATGACCTCGTGGTTGATCTTCGCGAGCGGGAGTCGCGCGAATTTGACGTCATCGACACTGACTGCATCCCCGAGACGGTGCTCTTGGTGCCAAGTTCATCCGACGGCAACGTATTGAATGTCACGACGGGTGGATCGAGAGGGAATGTATTGCCAAGACAGTTTGTGGATTTTGTCGCCTCAATCGAGGCGGGGCGCGGTTCTGGTGTTGGCCAGGGAGAGGGTGATTCCGCTGAACGATGATGAGCTTGTCAGGCTACGGGCACGCGTCGGCGAACTCGAGACACAGATTGGTCAGTTGCGCGCCATCGACGAGATTCGCGAGGTGGAGATGCAATCGCTTGAGCACGAGGTCGCGCTGAAGGCGGCATACATCGAGCGGCTCGAACGGATCGAGGAGGAGGTGGTCGCCCCAAAGGATCTCCACATCCGCAACCTCGAAGCGATCATCGCCGAGCTTCGGAGTTCCGCGCCACAAGAATCTCAAGCGACGGACAGCAAGGTCTCTTCAATCTCGCGCATCGCGGGCCTGAGAAGACGGAAGAGCTGAGTCCGTGTCGGTCTGTGAATGCTTGAGTAGTGTTTTTGTGCAGAGAATGTTTTCCTCCTGAATTTTTCTTGAGATTTCACAAGGGTCTCCGATTCCAAGAAAGTCAACCCGTATGAGCAGGTATTTCATTGCCGGCGGCGCCGGATTTATCGGCAGCAACCTCGTTGCACGCCTGCTCGACGAGGAGCCCGATGCAAGGGTCGTGGTCTATGACAACTTCCTCTCTGGACATCGCTGGCATCTTGAGGCATTCGCAGATGATGATCGTCTGGCAATTGTTGAAGGCGACATTGCAGATACGCAGCGTCTCAACGAGGCAGTGTACGGCTCTGATCACCTCTTCCAGCTTGCCGCGAACGCCGACATTGCCGCAGCAGTAAATGACCCCTCGGTTGACTTTCGCCTCGGTACCTTTCTCGTTCACCAGGTGCTCGAGGCGGCGAGATTGACCGGAGTTTCGAGGGTCACCTACACATCGGGCAGCGGTGTCTACGGAGATCTGGGCAGCACGGAGATCGACGAAACCTATGGGCCGCTTCAACCAGTCTCCACCTACGGCGCGAGCAAGCTCGCTGGAGAGTCCCTGGTGAGCGCGTATTGCCACATGTTCGACATCGAGGGCGTCGCGTTTCGCTTCGCGAACGTGATCGGTCCCCGCCAGACGCACGGAATCGTCTATGACTTCGTCCGTAAACTCCTTGCGGATCCGACAAGGCTGGTCGTCATGGGCGATGGTTCACAGAGCAAGTCCTATGTGCACGTCGCCGATGTTCTCGACGCGGTCTTTCTCATGAAGTCAAGACGCCAGAAACCGTTCGATGTCTACAACGTCGGTACCGATGAATACGTCACCGTCAGAGATATTGCTGAACTCGTCATCGAGGTGATGGGTCTCGGAGGGGTCGAGATCAATTATGGAAGCGAACCGAGAGGCTGGAAGGGTGATGTTCCGATTGTCCGCTTCTCCTCAAAGAAGATCCGCGGCCTTGGCTGGAACAACTCCTGGTCGAGCCGCGACGCCCTGCGCGAGTCGGCAGTTCGGATATTGAGTGAGGCGCAACAGCCGCATTGATCGATTATTGGGACAGCTTCGCGCGAAGGTATCGATCGGTCTCCGCGAGCGATTCGGGAGTTCCGATCTCATGGAAGCGCTCAGTCGCCTCGTAGCCATACAGCTCTCCCGAACGCGAGAGTCGGTGATAGAGCTCGGCGAGATCGGTTATAGCTGGGCTGACGACGTCGAGCGCCGTTGCCTTCAAAGCCCCGAGCCCAAAGTCAATCCAGGACATCTCCTCTGTCGGAGCGAATTTGTCATATGCGATGATCTTGTCGTCTTGGAAATTGACGTTGGAACGATCCCACTGGTTGTCATTGAATAGGATGCACATCCCGGCCCGCTTGTTGCTTGCCAGCCAGGATCTTGCGAAGTCGGCGTAGTTGATTTCCAGGTAGGTATCGCCGTACATGACGAGAAATTGTTCTCCGAGATGGACACGCGCCCTTCGAATTGCGCCGAGTGTCCCGTCGAGGTCAGCCGAATCGTAGCTGTAGCTGATGGCGACGCCCTCTCGGGAACGACCGATTCGCTCCTCGATCTGTTCCCCGAGATGTCCGACACACAGCACGACCCTCTCGACGCCGTAGGTCGCGAGCAGGCGGATCTGGTGCACGAGAAATGGCTCGTTGGCGACTTCGATGAGTGCCTTGGGAGTCGATCTCCCGATCTCGCCAAGGCGAGTGCCGAGTCCTCCGGCAAGGATGCAGACAGGTGGAAGCACCGAATCTCGCTAACGCGTGGAGCTATTTACAGAACAGTAGTCGGGCACTTAGACGAGTCCCTGTGCCGAGGCACCGCCGAACTCGAAGTCGAATGGTTGCTCGGTTGCCCCCAACCCGGCCATCGCCTCTCGCGTGAGCGAGGGAATCGCGGAGTAGACAAGGAGAAATCCGCCCCCTCCGGCACCGATCAGTTTGCCCCCGATCGCGCCATTGGCCATCGCAATTTCATAGAGGCGATCGATGTGGGCATTCGTGACGTCATCTGAACGGCTGCGTTTGTTCTGCCAGTGCTCGTTCATGAGTTTTGCGTAACCCTCGAGATCTCCGCATTCGAGCAACTGGCGACTCTTGAAGCCCATCTCTTTCGTCCGGTGAAGATTCTCGATCATCTCTTGGTCCCCCGCGAGGGACCTTTTGTGCTGGTCCATGAGCACACTCGAAGCCGAGCGGGTCTCCCCCGTGTAAAAAAGCAACATCTGATTGCGAAGTCTTTCATGCGTGGCGCCGCTCAGACTGAGCGGCTCGACCGTTACGGTGTCGTCGCGGTGAAAGGTATAGGCACAGATTCCGCCGTGGGCGGCGACATAGGGGTCCTGTTTTCCAACAGGCTCTTGTAAGAAGTCGATCTCGATCTCGCTCGCCTGTTGTGCGAGCTGGGCGGGCGTCGTCGATGTGCGACGACACTGAGCGAGCGCTTTGAGCAGGGCGACGGTGAACGACCCTGATGATCCCAAGCCTGTTCCTGCCGGAACGTCGGCGATCGAGGTGATCTCAAGGGGGTCTCCGTCCCAGTATCGCATCAGCGCCTCGCGAAAGATCGGATGACGGATCGACGATGGCGTTCGGGTCTCTTCGAGCTTTGAGTATTTGAGCTGGAAGATCCGGTTGAATGCGGCGTGAACCAAGATGTAGACGTATCTGTCGATTGCGCCAGCGACAAGGAAACCTTCGTGCTCGCGAAAGTACGAGGGCAGATCCGTTCCGCCTCCACCAAGGGAGATGCGAAGTGGCGCCTTCGCGACAATGACGCCCATTGTCAGAGCGAGTACTTCGCCAAGGTCGCGTCCCGATTGAACATCTCGACGGTCTCGAGTGAGTATTGGTCGAGGTCTTTCCCAATCGTGCCAAGTTTGTCGAGAAGACCGCGTGTCATGGTGATGATGTGACACCCCACGCTGTTTGCCTGGATCAGATTGAGAACCTCGCGCGGTGATGACCAGATGCATTCCGTGTCCGGTGATGCCTTCATGATTTCGACCGCCTCGGCAACGATCGGAAGCGGATCTCTCCCCGTGTCGGCAATGCGCCCGGCAAAGATCGAGATGTACGAGGCCGCCCCGCCGCTCAATGCCTCTGTCGCTCGCTCAACCTGGTCGAGCGTGAAAACTGCGGTGACGTTCACCATCACACCGCTTGATGAAAGGTCATGAACGAGGGGGATCAGTGTCTCGCCTTTGGTCGTGGTGATGGGAATCTTGACAAAGACATTGTCCGCCCATGAGGAGATGATTCGGGCCTGTCGATGCATCTCCTTCGGCTCATCAGCGAAGACTTCGAACGAAATCGGCCGATCACCGACGTGGAGCAGAAGTTCTGATGCGAACTCTGCGTAATCGAGGACGCCAGCCTCGCGCATCAAGGTGGGATTGGTAGTGAAGCCCCTGATTCTCTTGTCCGCCGCGAATTCGAGTATTTCCTTGATAGCTGCGCCATCGGCAAAGATCTTGGTCTTCAAGGGAGAGCTCGACATTGGCGAAAGCATAGTCTCCGGGTTAAGATCTGCTCTTCCCAGATGGGCTTGCGACTCGCAGGTTTGTGCACCTCGACAACGCATTCGGTGTCCAACACGCCTCACCGATGCCAAGCAGATATTTAGGAGCAACCTTGCTCGAGGATGATGTCGACAGCCTCTTTGAAGGTCGCGCAGTAGCTCGTCGCGAATACGGCGTGTGATCGCTTCAGGGAGGTCGGCGCTCCGATCAGTATGGTGCGCGTTCCTGCGGCACGTCCCGCCTCGACGTCGGAGTCGCTATCACCGATCATCCATGACGATGCAATATTGATGTTGAATTCCCTTGCCGCGTCGATGAGCATGCCGGGTTTTGGTTTACGACACGAGCACGAGAGGGCAAGTTCTTTGACGATACCGTCAGGGTGATGTGGACAGATCTTCCACGCGTCAAGAGCGACGCCTTCAGCTGAGAGTAAATCGAGCACGCGTTCATGGATCGCATCTTGTTGAACCATAGAGATGCGGCCCTTCGCCGCGGAAGGTTGATTGGTCACTCCGACAAGCAGATATCCCGCCTCGCGAAATCTGATGATCTCTCGGGCTATTTCGCCTTGGAGTCTGACACTCTCGACATCGAGTGGACTCCCCGGTTGGCCGGTGCGGGGATCAGTCCAGAGCACATTGATGATGCCGTCGCGATCGAGAAAGACCGCGCGAGACAGGGTCATTGCAACAACTCCATCAAGCGCGCGCGCTGCGCTTTCGTCCGATCACCGTGACGAGCGGCGGGAGGACGATGGAATCGTTTCCTGGATGGACATCGGTGAGCTCCTCGAGATAGTCCGCGACCGCGCCTCGACCTGCACCCGCAGGCGCCTCGGCCCATGCATCGGTAAGTTCGAGTCCGAGTGCGACGACGAGCCCCGGAAGCATCGAACCGATGTCGGGATGCCTCGCTCCTGGCATCGACATCGCGGCGCCGGCGATCCGTCCAGCTGAGGTGATTGGTTCTTGTGCGACGAGGAAACCTCCCGGTCGGACTGCCTCGGACATCTTTTTCAAGACCTCGAGCGGTTCGATGACGTGCATCAGCAAGAACCGGCAGAACGCTAGGTCAACGGTCTCCGGGAGCTGGAGATCTTCGCCGGACTGGGTGAGCGCGAAGACCTGTGCCTCGCCAGCCTCCGCAGCGGCACGCGCCACCTCGTCACACGCGCGTGGGTCGGAGTCGACCGCGTAGACGCGTCCCGTGATACCGACCATCGCGGCAAGGGCGACGGAAACATCGCCAGCTCCGGCACCGACGTCGACGCACCGCCAACCCTCCTCGAGCCCCAGCCGTTCGAGCGCGGTCGAGAGTGGTCGCCGATAGACGTCATTTCGCAGACCGAGTTCGATCACGGTTCCACCTTATTCTTGCCGGTGGGCCGCCTTGGCACAATTGGACCCGTCGATTCCTATTAGCGTGCAGGGTATGCGCGTGACCATGTTGCTGTGTGACTCTGCCCAGGTGGCAGACGGGAAGCTGTATGTACTGGGAGGTGGCTGGAGCCTGATCGGTCCAGATCCGACACCTTCCGCAGTTGCGATGAAGATCGACGTCGATTGGAACGACGCGGAGCGCCCGCATCACTGGGAGCTGTTTCTGGTTGATACCGATGGACAGCCGGTGATGGCCGAGACGCCCGAGGGTCTTCAGCCGATCGAGGTGCGCGGAGACTTCACGGTGTCGCGTCCAGATTCGATTCCTCCGGGGAGTCCCATCGATGTCTCGCTTGCGCTGAATTTCGGACCACTCCCGCTCTCGCCCGGCACCCGATACACCTGGCGATTGGTGATCGACGGCGAGACGAATGACAGCTGGATCCTCGCGTTCTCGACACGACCTCCCCATGAGGCCTGACTCGTCGCGCTGAGTGATCATCATGGCCACCAGAGTCGGAGGCGACCAAAGGTCTGAGTTCATCGAATACATCTTTGGCGCGTGGTCCGAGTTGCGCGTCGAACGCGATCTGTTTCCATGGCGACAGACGAGAGACCCCTGGCTCACGTTGATCGCGGAGTTCATGCTCTCCCAGACTCAGGTGGTGCGCGTCGTGCCGCGCTTTGTCGAGATGGCAAAGCGGTTTCCAACGCCACAGGCGTGTGCCGACGCGACCCAGGCGGAGGTCATCGCGCTCTGGATAGGTCTTGGATACAACCGACGTGCGATTGCGTTGCATAGGTGTGCGCGGATTATCTGTGATACATATGCCGGCGAGGTGCCGTCAGATCTAGGCCTGCTTCTCGAACTTCCGGGAGTGGGTCCTTATACTTCGCGCGCTATTCGTGCCTTTGCATTTGATGAGCCCGCCGGCGTTGTTGACACCAATATCAGACGAGTGATCGTAAGGGCGTTGACTGGCGTGAAGGCCTCAGCGAAACAGGTCCAGGAGCTCGCGGATGAACTGGTCGCGCGACAACCTTCTCGTGACTGGAATCTCGCGCTGATGGATTTTGGCAGCCTTGTCTGTCGGTTGCGATCACCTCAATGCGCGAGATGCCCGCTGTTTGGCGCGAAGTGTAAATGGCGTCATGACGAAATCAGTGGAGGATCTATTTTGGCTGATCCTGCATCGCCCGTATCAGTAAAGGGGGCGCGCCAATCGACATTTTCTGGCTCGGACCGTCAGGGACGTGGGCGTTTGGTGAGACGCGCGTGTCTTGGACCGATCGAGCGCGACAGCCTGGCAGAGGCAGCCGGATGGCCAGAAGAGCCAGATCGCGCGGCGCGAATCGCCGAGAAACTCATTTCAGAGGGGGTGCTGGCGCGGACGCGAACAGGGAATTACCAGCTTGCCTGACTAGTGTTGTGGATCAAGAGGACGCAATAGAGGGAGTGGCAGGTGGCAAAGATCTCGATTTCGGACGAGATTGTTGACGTCGTCGTTGTCGAGCCGGCAATTCACGCGGATGCGAGAGGACGCTTCATTGAGTCGTATCGCAGATCGTGGTTCCCACTCGGACGCGAGATGGTGCAGTCAAACCGCTCGGATCGTGACGCGGGAGCGGTGGTGGGTTTGCACTATCACCTTCATCAAGCCGACTACTGGTTTATGACGAGAGGGAGCGCCCAGGTGGTCCTCCACGATCTTCGCGTCGGATCCCCAACCGAGGGGAAGACCCAGATGATCGAGATTGGTGACGGGAACGAGAAGGGTCTGTTTATTCCCCCGGGTGTAGCACATGGCTTTTCGTCACTGACCGATCTGACACTGACCTATCTCGTTGACAGTTACTACAACCCGAACGATGAACTTGGTGTCGCCTGGGATGATTCCGAGATCAACGCGGACTGGCGGATCAGCGATCCGGTGATCTCTGGAAGAGATCGCGAGAACCCGCGACGCGCACAACTCGCTGATCATCTCCGTCCGAGATATGGACTTCGTACCTGACGCTCGCTGTTCGACAAATGATGTGGGTTCGTGGGAACTGGTGCTGGAACAAACTGAGGTAGGTGCAAGATGTTGGTGAAGTTGGTGCTCATCGCGTTAGTGATGGTCATCATCGGACTCCTCGCGCTCCGGTTCCGCCGGGAGAGTTCCATTGAGCGTTCGATCTCTGGACACCACCGACGACTTGGCTCGATCCATGAGATCGTGGAACGCACGGCCGAGCGCAATACTCGCGACAGTGGACTCCACGAGGTCGATCGAGGGGAAAGCCTCCCGACCTCTGCGCTCGCGATTGAACGAAAGGCAATCAATGCGCGTGCGGAGATCGAGATCACCGACGATCGAAGGGTCAGCAATGAGGGACGTCTCGTCTTTGGCGATCTCTCCATTACGCCCGTAAAACCACCGGTGCCACCGATCTACGGGAGACGCCCGAAGCGTCCAGCAAAGCCAGGCAGTGGTGAGCATTTCAAGGTTCCCGGTGCAAGCGCCAAGGGGAAGCCTCCGCGCGCCGCGGCTGTCTTGTTGGTTCTTGTCGTCTTTGCAGGCGGCGTTGCGTATTACCTCCACTCCCGTTCAAAATCGGGCGCGCTGACGGTTCCGACGACCTCGACCACGATACGAACCCCTCCTCGCGCGACGGCCAACACTGCTTCGAAGCCATCGTCGACCGCGACACGACTCGTAGCCTCGACGGTCTCGAGCGCAACCTATAGCGCACCTGCGGGGAGCTACCTGATCAAGGTCGACGCAACCGGTCCCTGCTGGGTCGGATTCAAGCACCGGGCAACGCAGAGCAGGTGGTTGGCCATGTCCACGATCGGTGAATCCGGTGTCAACTCCGTTGATTTGTCGACGAGTGGACACCTTGTGATCGTGATCGGAAATCCACCGAACCTGAAGGAGATAACGGTGAACGGCGCGGTGCTTGGCCTGCCAAAGCTGCAAGCCGCTGGCTTCGACGTGATCTTCAAATAACGCGCCTCAGTCGCCGATCGATTCCCATCGCGTCGCAGTCTTGGCGAGCAATGGGTGAGTGACAAAAAGGTGCCAGATCACCGCCGCAAGACCCTCGGTGTGTGGCGTGACATGTTCGCGATAGAGCGGGGGAATGACCACGCAGGCATCTGCGTTTTTCAACGTGTAGCCACCCTCACGACCAATCACGCCATAGACCGGGACGCCGCGTTTCCGAGCGAGCTGGATCGCCCGCACGATGTTGGTCGATACGTTCCTCTCCTCGTCGCCTCCACCGACCGAGAAGACCAGCAGGCCATCATCGGGGCGCAGCCGCGAGCCGGTCAGCCACTCCGAAAAGGTGGTCTCCCAGCCCTCGTCGTTGGCGCGCGCGGTCAGTTCGGAGACGTTGTCCGTCGGGGTATAGGCCTCGAATCCACAGATCTTGCGAAAGTCGTTCACCGCGTGCGAGGCGTGACCCGCAGAACCACCGACACCGAGGATGAACAGTCGACCGCCCCGGTTGCGCACGGCGGCGAGTCCTTGAATGCATCGCTCAATCGAACCGGTGTCCAGCGCCTGCAAGATCTTGATCGATTCATCGATAAATGACTCACTAAAACTCATGACCTCTCCTCGACCATTTTGGAACATCTCGCCTGAAACGACGAATCCTGTGCGCCTTTCGCCCCAATTCTCTCGTGACGCGCGAAAGGATAGATGAACCTTTCCTGGGGGCCCCTCCTTTTGTCCCATACGGGCCTTCCTTGGTGCCCCTTATGTTCGGCTGGGACATTGAGGGGTCGGAGCGGAGGTGGAATTGATACTATGGGGATAGGAGTAATTCGGATATCTTCCGACGCCTCCTCGACTCTAGGGAGTGCCCCACGTGACGAAAGAACTTGATCTCGGAAAGTACTCGCTCGGTTGGAGCGACGAAGAGGACTATGTCTTCAAGCCCCGCAAGGGCCTCAACGAGGAGATCGTCCGGGAGATGTCAAGGATCAAAGGCGAGCCAGAATGGATGCTGAAGTTCCGTCTCAGCGCCTACCGGCGTTTTCGCGAGAAGCCGATGCTTGACTGGTTCGCGACAAAGATGCCTGGACTTGATTTCGAGGACATCTACTACTACATCAAGCCAACCGCCGGTCTTGTCGACGCGTGGGAGGAACTCCCCGAGTCCGTGAAGAACACCTACGAGAAGCTCGGCATTCCCGAAGCCGAACGGAAGTACCTGGCCGGTGTGACCGCGCAGTACGAGTCAGAGGTGGTCTATCACCGCAACCGCGAGGATCTCGAAAAACTCGGTGTGTTGTTCAGTGACATGGACACTGCGGTGCGCGAGTACCCGGAGATCGTCCGCAAGTGGTTCGGCAAGATCATTCCGCCGAACGACAACAAGTTCGCAGCACTCAACTCGGCCGTGTGGTCGGGCGGCTCGTTCATCTACATCCCGCCTGGCGTCAAGGTCGACATGCCCCTGCAGGCGTATTTCCGGATCAATGCAGAGAACATGGGACAGTTCGAGCGCACGCTGATCATTGCCGATGAGGGCTCGCAGGTGCACTATGTCGAGGGTTGCTCGGCTCCGGTCTATTCGACCGACTCGCTGCACTCCGCAGTCGTCGAGCTCGTCGCTCTGCCGGGCAGCAGGATCACCTATACGACGATCCAGAACTGGTCGAACAACGTCTATAACCTCGTGACCAAGCGTGCACGTGCAGAGACAGAGGCACACGTCGAATGGATCGACGGCAACATCGGGTCGCGTCTCACGATGAAGTATCCCTCGGTCTACCTGATGGGACCAAAGGCCTCCGGCGAGGTGCTCTCGGTTGCCTATGCGGGCGCCGGTCAGATCCAAGACACCGGAGCGAAGATGGTGCACTTTGCACCGGAGACGACATCGACGATCATCTCGAAGTCGATCTCCAAAGATGGCGGAATCACCACCTATCGCGGCAAGGTCCATGTGGATGAGGGCGCCAAGGGTGCGAAGTCCTTCGTGCGCTGTGATGCGCTCATTCTCGATGAGGAATCGACCTCAGAGACCAAGCCCTACATGGAGGTCGAAGAGCGGGACGCGCAGATCGGGCATGAGGCGACGGTGTCAAAGGTCGGGGACGATCAGCTCTTCTATCTGATGAGCCGTGGGCTCTCCGAGACGCAGGCGACCTCGATGATCGTGAACGGCTTCATCGAGCCGATCACAAGGACACTGCCGATGGAATATGCGGTCGAGTGGAGCCGACTGATCGAGCTGCAGATGGAAGGGTCGGTAGGCTGAGAACCTGCCTTTGACGTTACGTCAGCAGCACCGAGGAGGTCCGGCTCACATGCCGATGCGCGAGGAATGCAAGAACTATCAATCGAGGACGTATGCGAACGGCGAAGTAGCCCGTCTCTGCATCCTTGGTCTCGCTCCCGAGGCACCCTGGCGCTGTCCTGAGAACTGTCCGTCCTATGTCCGTCGTCTGGCGGACGCGGGCTGGACGCATGGAAGCCTGATCGAACCACCGATTGAAGACGAACCCGAGGGAGCAAATGTCGCTGAACTGCTCGACAATGCAGAGGACATCGTGAACGCGGTCGTCGCGTCAACGCGCGAAGAGGTACTCGCCGCCCGCGATGAACGAGAGGGCGACTCATTCGGCCGCGGTCTGCGTCGATTATTTCGCAAGAACAATCCAAAGAGAGATCAATGAACCTTTCGGACCGAAGATTTTCCGCCGAGTCCCTCGAGGCACTCGGAGGTTCAGAATGGGTCGCGCGCTATCGAGCATCGGCACTCGCCCGACTGAGCGAAGTCCATGAGGCGACGTCGACGGCCGAGGACTGGCGTTATGGCCGTATCGACGAGCTCGATCTCTCGAGTTATGGCGTGGTCTTGCCACGTATCCATGAGGCAATTCCGATTAGCTCGGCGTCGCGCGCGTTTCTCGATGACTTTGGAGACCATGGGGCGCTCGTGCATGTGATCGACGGGGTGCTCGTCTCGGTCGAACTTCGCGATGAGATCAAGCACTCCGGTATCACGATCGGTTCGATCGCGGACTTTGACCTGCCGATCGAGGAGTTCGGTTCGCTGCTCAGTCTTGTCGACGAGCCGTTCGGAGTACTCAATGACGCCTTTGCGCCAGCGGCGACGGTGATCGATGTCCCCGCGAACTCGGCATTCGAGCCTCCGATCGTGGTGATATCAGAGCTTTCGGAGGCCGCGGTCGAGGGACTCTCCTACGCGCGTCTGTTCATCCGTCTTGGTGTCTTCGCACAGGCCTCCGTTGTGGTCTTTCAGACCTCTCTCGATGGAAGACTCCTTCATGTTCCGGTGGTTGAGACCTTTGTCGGAGAGTCGGCCCATCTGCGCCTCGACCTCGTCCAGCAACTCGCCGAGCGATCGTGGCTGCTCGGTTACCAGCTTGCAGAGATCGGGCGCGATGCAACGCTGAGCGCGTTCTCGGCATCGCTCGGTGCGGACTACTCGCGTCTCTACTCCAGGGCCGCGCTTGCCGGTGAGGGCGGCGAGAGCCGTCTCTTTGCCGCCTACCTTGGAATTGCAACCCAGGTTCAAGAGTTCCGCACCTTCCAGGATCATCTCGTCGGTCGGACCAAGAGCGAACTGATCTTCAAAGGAGCGGTCGCGGACCACGCACGTTCGGTGTATTCGGGCATGATCCACATGCGAAAGGGAGCTCGGCGCGCGGATGCCTCCCAGACGAACCGGAATCTCGTACTGAGCGAGGGCGCACATGCCGATTCGGTTCCCAATCTCGATATCGACGAGAACGACGTGCACTGCAGCCACGCCTCAGCGGTGGGACCAATCGATCCAGATCAGCTCTTCTATCTCGAATCGCGCGGAATTCCCCCGGAGGTCGCGGAACGACTCATCCTGCTTGGCTTTTTCGATGATCTGTTGTCCAGGGCGAACAATGCGGGATGCGCAACCTATATCCGTAAAGATGTCGAGCTCCGGCTCGCGGATTCGATCTATGCGCAGCTCGCATCATGAGTGAGGTTGGATTCGTGGATCTGTGTGGTGCCGAAGAGATGGCACTCGGGGAGGCGAGAAGGTTCATGCTCGAGGTTGGGCCGGTCTGTCTGGTCCGGTGCAACGGGGGGTTCCGCGCGATCCTCGATGTCTGTAGCCATGAGGACTTTCCGCTCTCCGAAGGAGAGGTCGAACTCGAAGAGTGCCTGATTGAATGCTGGAAGCACGGCAGTATGTTCTCGCTCGATACCGGTGAGCCGATGTCGTTCCCTGCCACACAGCCCGTTCCGGTCTATGCGGTCCTGATCGAAAACGGACGGGTGTTGGTGAAGGCCCAGTGAGTACGCTTCGTATCGCTGGACTTCGTGCCGCAATCGGTTCGAAAGAGGTCCTCAGGGGAATCGACCTCGAGATCTGCTCGGGTGAGATCCACGCGATCATGGGGCCAAACGGCGCTGGCAAGTCCTCGCTCGCCAATGTCCTGATGGGCAATCGCGCCTATCTGGTGACGGAGGGATCCGTCACCCTCGACGGGGTCGATCTGCTTTCGCTGAGCACCTATGAGCGCGCCGGTGCCGGGCTGTTCCTTGCCTCGCAGAGTCCGATGGAGATTCCCGGTGTCCCCCTCCTTTCGCTGTTGCGAGAGGCGCTGCTCGCCCAGGGACGCGCCGACGAGGCCGAGGAGGAGTCATTGCTCGCGCGCCTTGACAAAGAGGCGCTCTCGATCGGTGTACCCGAGGCGATGCTCGGGCGCGCGGTCAATGTCGATGCCTCAGGTGGTGAGAAGAAGCGACTCGAGACCCTCCAGCTCGCGATCCTCCAGCCACGGATCGCGCTCTTGGACGAACTCGACTCGGGCCTCGATGTCGATGCACTGCGCGATGTCGCGCGTCGCATCGAACGACAGGCACACGCACCTGAACCCGGAACGATTGCCATCGGGGTCCTCGCGATCACGCACTATCGCCGCCTGCTCGACGAGCTCCATCCTGATGGGGTGCATGTCTATGTGAACGGCAGGATCGTCAAGTCGGGCGGTCTTGAGCTCGCAGATGAACTTGAACGCGATGGTTACGCTGCCTACACCGAGGATGAGCCGGTCTCCGATTTCATCTTCCCATAGTCCTTTTCGGCCCTAATCTCTCGGGGTGATGATGCATCTCTTAGCGCCGGATCCGAACGCGCACCTTGGCACGCTGCTCAGCTTCCATCAGGTGTGGGGCTATCTCGTCATCACCGGGAACGGTCTCGCCGGGCTCTGGGCCCTCGTTGCCAACTATCGCGAGAAACTTCGTACGAGAGCACTCTGGTGGTTTACCTTCTTCGTCGAGGCGGCGATATTTGTCCAGATTGGCTCCGGACTTGGTCTTGTCGAGGGCGAACACGCGAGGCCGCTCGCGTTCCATCCGTTCTACGGGTTCTTCGCCGTCGTCGTCGTCGGGTTCCTCTTTGCCTACCGACGGCAGCTGTTCGCGCGTCGCTACCTGCTCTATGGATACGGCGGTTTGTTTTTGATGGGCATCGGAATCCGCGCGCTCATCACTGCGCACGCCTGACGACCTTCTCGGAGATGCCGCTCCCAGGTGCTGATTTTGAGTACTGGAGTACCAGGTTCCGGGAGACCCCTTTCTCGTTTCTCGCGCCTGGGAAACGCACGATTCCGATCTCTTGAGTCGTGATGAGAGGTCGCCGCCCCGATCTTCACTGACGTGTCGGCGCTCATTGCGTCGCGCGTTGAGCGATGGGCGATAATACGGCTTGCGAATGGCGATAACCGGGTAGCCTTCGTGGCCGTCCACCGGATTGCAACCGCCCCCCAACACTTCCCGCTAGTATCTGCGAAAGCCGGATGATGCCCCGGCGGGCCACAAAGCCCGAACTGCCCAGCGAGTTGGGTTGATGGCCTCTACGCGAATGTCGACATGCGTGGAGGTCGCGTCTTGAGTCAGACACAGCTGGCAGCGCCTGTCATCCAGGCTTTGCAGGATCTCACGATCCTGTTCGGTGCCCCGTTGGTGAGCGGTGTCATCGCGCATGTCGAAGGTCGCATTCAAGGCCGTCGTGGTCCGCGAGTCTTTCAACCCTACTACGACCTAGCAAAACTCTTTCGCAAAGAGACTGTCGTCCCCGAAGGATCGAGTTGGGTCTTCCTCGTCGGACCTATCATCGCGTTCTCCTGCTATCTCATCGTCCCGCTTCTCATCCCGGTGCTCACAACCTATGGACTGCCCCTCGGCTACATGGGCGACATCTTGGGAGGTGGCTTCATCCTCGCCCTCGCCGGGTTCTCGGTCGCGATCGCCGGCACGGAGTCAGGTGCTCCGTACGCACAGCTTGGGGCCAGCCGGGCGATGACCTTCGGCGCGCTCATCGAGCCGACGATCCTCTTCGTCGTCTTTGCCGTTGGGATCATCACAGCAACCGACCTTCCCTATGCGCTCGCTGCGACCGTGCGTTCCTCGACGGGCGAGATTGTCCGCCCGGCGCACATTCTCGCGGCGATCGCTTTCTTTCTTGTGGTACTCGCCGATACCGGCAGGATCCCGGTCGAGACGCACTCGGGAACCTTGGAGTTCGGAATGATCGATGAGGGTCGGACCCTCGAGCACTCGGGCGCGCCGTTCGCATTGCTCAGGTGGGGATCGACGATGAAGCAGCTGATCCTCTACACGATCCTCATCGATGTCTTCGTCGCGCCGTGGGGCCTTGCCACAGATCGGCGACCAGCTTCAGTCGTCCTTGCCATTCCATCTCTTCTCGGGAAGGCCATGGTTGTCGGCTGCATATTCGCGATTATCGACAACTCCTTCTCGAAGTTGCGTCTGTTCAAGATCACCGAGTTCCTCGCCGCGGCGTTCCTTCTTGCCGTACTCGCCGTACTCGTCTTCTACCTGGGGGGTGGCTGATGCCGCACGCCGCACCTTCCACCTTCACGGGTGCCGTAGACGTCATCGCCGTGCTCGTCTTGCTGACGGAGTTCGCGATGCTGCGCGCCCCGATGCTGCGTTCACAGGTACGCCTCTACGCGTTCCAGTCACTCGTTGTTACCGCGCTCGCAATCGTCGTCGCGGCGACCCGTCACATCGACGAGATCTATGTCCTCGCGGCGCTGTCGTTCATCTTGAAGGTCATCATCGTGCCGCGAATCGTGCTCCGTCTGCTTTCGCGCGCCGAGGTCAGTCTCGCCGGCAGCTCGGCCTTCAGCGTCGCCACGATGACATTGATCGCGATCGTGATGTCGGTCTTCGCGTTCTTCTCGGTCGGCGCACTGCACCTGCAGTCCACAGCGCTCCCATCGGCGGCTCTCGCGATCTCCGTCGCGGTGGTGCTCGTCGCGTTCGTGCTCATCATCTTGCGTTCCGACGTCGTCTCCCAGGCGATCGGATTCTTCTCGCTCGAGAACGGTGTCTCAGTCGCAAGCCTTGTCGTGGCCTCCGGGCTCCCCCTTATCGTCGATGTCGCGTTCCTGTTCGATCTCCTCGTCGCGGTCGTCGTCTTCGGCGTGTTGATGCGGATCCACCACGGCCGCACGAAAACACTGTCCACTGACTCGCTCGATCGGCTGAAGGGCTAGCGCGATGAACCACGTGCTGCTTGCCATCGTGATTGTTCCCGTCGTCACGTCGATCGCCACCTGGTGGACCCCTCCAGCGATCTCGAAGGTAGTCACGATCGGTTCGGGGATCGCACTGTTCCTCCTCGCGCTGGCCCTCATTCCGAGTGCGACCGCTCACAGCTACCTCGCTGTTGGGTCGGTGCTTCGGGTCGATGCGCTCTCAGTCGTCTTCCTGGTGCCGACAACGTTTCTCTACGCGACGACATCGATTTTCGCGGCGGGCTACCTCCACCTTCCAGAGGGCGAGGCTGGACGGCGCTATGCGCGACGTTTTTTCGTGGGACTTAACGTCTTCTGCTGGTCGATGGCCGTCGCACCGCTCGTGAATGGGTTGGCGCTGTTGTGGGTGATGATCGAGGTGACGACCGTCATCTCTGCGCTGTTAGTCGCGATTGACGATACCGACGGTGCGACCGAGGCGGCTTGGAAGTACGTCATCCTCGCGTCGCTCGGGCTTGGCATCGCGCTCTTCGCGACGATCATCATGTACTACGCGGGAACCCGCTTCTTCGGTTCCTCTTACGACCCCTCCTACAACAAGCTCCTCTCGGGCGCACACGCCTTCCCGAAGGACGTCGTCCGGCTCGCGGACGTGCTCGCGGTACTTGGCTTTGGAACGAAGATGGGGCTCGTCCCGGTCCACACGTGGCTACCCGATGCACATTCCGAGGCGCCGACACCGATCTCAGCACTGCTATCGGGGGCGCTGCTCGCGACAAGCTTTTATGCCATCCTTCGTTTCTTCCAGGTGAGTGTGCGTTGCCTCGGGCCGGCCTTTCCGAGGAACGTGCTGTTGATCTTCGGACTCGCTTCACTCGTTCTAGCTGCGTTTTACCTGCTCAGCCAACGCGACCTGAAGCGATTGCTTGCCTATTCGAGCGTCGAGCACATGGGGATCCTCGCGATCGGGATGAGCTTTTCCGCTCCGCTTGCGATCGTCGGCGTGCTGCTGCACGTCATCGCGCACGGCGCGGCGAAGGGCACGGCGTTCTTCGGGGCGGGCTCGGTCGCCCGCAAGTTCAAGTCGAAGGACATGGCTCGAATACGCGGCGGTGTGGGACTGTTGCCCTGGAGCGGCCCAATGCTCGTCCTCGCGGTGCTCGCCCTCTCCGCGATGCCGCCGTTTGGGATCTTCCGGAGCGAATTCCTCATCGTCGCCGGCGGGCTCTCGGATCCACGCGATGCCATCGCCGCAGTGCTCGTCGTGTTCGTCACCGTTGCGTTTTTTGGCCTGTCGTGGTTCACGACGAAGACGATGCTCTCTCCCGTGCCCGAGCGGGAGAGGCTGCGACTCGGACGCGGCGAGACGAGCTGGCTCATCGTCGTCGCGATGGCGGTCGGACTCGTCGGACTCGTCATTCTCGGCGTTCACGTGCCCGGACAGCTGAACGAACTCCTCCAGCACGCCGCGAGCCAGCTCGAGGTGGCGCGATGACTATGGATGGGGCCGCGGTCGAGGTGAGGCCCGAGCTGTTCGCGACCGAGGTGGCAGGCATACTGGGCAGCACACACCGACTCGCCGCGCTGTTCGCGATGCCACAGGCGCGTTGCGTCCGTCTCGTTGCCGTCCTCGCCGGACAGGGGCGGCTTATGGTGATTGCGGCAACACTTGCCGAGGGGACGACCTCGTATCCGTCGGTCACCGCGCTCGTGCCCGGTGCCGACTGGTATGAACGGGAGATCCACGATCTCTATGGGATCGAGGCGATCGGCCATCCGGACCTCGATCCGCTCGTTCTCCCTCTCTCACCCGGCTCGATCCGGCCGCGACCGGGATCGGGTGACCAGGTCGATCGACTCGTGCCCGACAGTGCACCGCTGCCAGCACTTGTGAGCGGCGAGGGCATGTTCACGATTTCCTATGGACCCGTGAGGTCGGGGGTCTTCGAGGCGATCGAGTACGTCATCGAGACTCCGGGGGAGGACTTCCCCCGTATCCAGACGCGTCCGCACTACAAGCACCGCGGGGTCGAGTTCGGCTTTGTCGGCCGAAGCGTCGAGGATGGTGTCTTGCTCGCCGAGAGGGTCGAGGGCGTCGCGACGATCGCGCATGCCACCGCGTATTGCGAGGCGATCGAACGCATCTCGGGAGCCGAACCTCCACCCGCTGGTCAATTCGTCCGGGTTCTCCACGCGGAACTCGAGCGCATCGCCAATCACCTCGATTCGACGATCCGCCACACGGAGGCGGCTGGGCAGGCAGTCGCCTTCGCGCGGCTCACGCTCCACAAGGAGCGCCTCATGCGACTCCGGGCAAAGCTGTGCGGCAATCGTTTCGGTCGTTGCGTCGTCGTTCCCGGCGGCGTCTGCGGAGCACCGTTGATCGAAGGGGTCGAGATCCTCGCCTCGGTCGACCACCTCGAGCGAGATATCCGTGCCGATCTGAAGCTGTTGATGGCAACGCCGTCATTCCTCGACCGTTTGCGCGACACCGGGATACTGCCACCTTCGATCCTCGCGGTTCGCGGGGCCCTCGGTCCGCTCGCGCGTGGCTCTGGCATCGAAGAGGACGTGCGACGCTCACGACCCTACGGCGGTTACCGGAATCTCGGCTTTAGCTCGGCAAGCGGCGTGGAGGGTGACGCGCTTGCCCGCCAACTCGTCCGCAATGACGAGATCTGGGGGAGTTTCCACCTCATTCGCCAGGCACTTGACGAGCTGGACCACCTGGCAGGGGTCGCGTGGTCTGCTCCCATGAGGACAGTGGCAACGGGGACATTGAGCGGAGAGGCGTTCGGGTGGGCGGAGGCGCCGCAGGGGGAGGTTCTCTATCTTGTACGCGTCGAGGACGGAGTGCTCACCCGGGTGAAACAACGTTCCGCCTCGTTTCACAACCTGGCGCTGTTCACCGCGGCCTTCCCGAAGGACATCACCACCGACTTTGCCTTCATCGAAGCGAGCTTCGGACTTTCGATTGCGGGAGCGGCCGGCTGATGCCGTGGATGACGCGGGGTATCCGCGAGGGAATCGTCACGAGCCGATATCCACATCGGCCAGACGGATACGGACCGCTCTTTCGAGCCACCGTGTCGGTGTCTGGCGGCGAAGACGTCGCGCGGCTCGACGCACCTGAGGCAGTAGCCGTCGCGCAGCTGTGCCCGACCGGCGCAATCAAAACAGAGGGAGGGATCCGGGTGGACCGCGGCCTTTGCGTCGCCTGCGGTCGTTGTGTCGCGGCTCGACCGGAGATGTTTTCCTTTGATGCCGATTTCGAGGTTGCCGCACTCCGTCGGGATCTGCTTGTCGTCTCGCGTCACGAGGAGGGGCAAAACGATCTCGCTGAACTGCGCGAGGGACTCGCGAGACGCGTCCGCGCGCTTCGCCGTTCGATCCATATCCGACACATCGACTGCGGTTCCGATGGATCTGAGGAGTGGGAGATCGCGGCGCTCACCAATCCCTTCTACGACGTGCAGCGCCTTGGGATCTTCTTCACCGCGAGCCCTCGTCATGCTGATCTCCTTCTCGTCACGGGGGCCGGAGCGACCGGGATGCTCGGCGCACTCCATCGCACCTTTGACGCGATGCCGACGCCGAAACTGATCATCGCCATCGGGAGCGAGACGGCGAGCGGCGGTCTGCTTGCGCGGAGCTACGCCACGCGAGGTGGTATTGCCGATGATATCTCCGTCGATGTCTTCGTTCCGGGTTCGCCGCCGAGTCCCTTCGCGATTTTGCACGGAATTTTGCTCGCGATCGGTCTTATGCCCGTCCGTGGCAGCGATGCGACCCAAGCTGAGAGGTCATCGTGAACGCGGCGCTCCTCGTCGCGGCTTTTGGCTGTTTTTGCGCGGGTGCGCTCGCGGACATCGTCCTTGTGAGTGCCAATCGCGCCCTTCGTCCGCTGCCGTACGGACTCGCGTTCGTCGGATCGGGACTGTGTCTTGCGGTTGGCATTCACGTCATCGCGGATGGAGCGCAGATGTACTCGCTCGGATCCCTGCTCGGCATTGGGACGACGACGGTCCGCCTCGACGATCTGGCGGGACTGTTCCTCACCCTGTTATTCGCGATCGGGGTCGCGGTGTCGGCATGTTCGATTACTTGGATCCGACGGGAAGAGAGTCCGCGTCGGCGTGGTCTCGGGGCGGCTTATTGCACGCTGCTTGCTTCGGTCGCGGCGATCCTTCTCGCCGCGGACGCGTTCACGTTCCTGTTTTCCTGGGAGATGCTCACCCTCTCGTTCTACGTGCTTGCCGGAGTGAACCGGGCCAACCGGCGCGAGGCACACGCGGCATGGCTGACGCTCGTCACCGGCAAGGTGAGCGGCGCGTGCCTCCTCTTTGGCTTTCTGCTCCTCGTCGGTCGAAGTGGGAGCTTTCTGCTCAGCGCCTGGCACGGTGTGGCGCCCGGGACGGTGCATGACATCGCCTACGCGCTGATCGTCGTTGGCTTATCGACCAAGCTCGGCGTTGTGCCGTTGCAGGCGTGGATGCCGGTCGGCTACTCGGCAGCGCCTGGACCGACACGTGCCGCGATGGCGGGCATCGCGGCGAACGTCGGCGTCTATGGCCTGTGGCGCATCCTGTCGATCCTTGGACGCCCTCCGGTCTGGCTCGCCATCGCCGTGCTGTTGACCGGTGGCATCACCGCGCTGTTGGGCATTGCGTTCGCGGGAGTGCAACAGCGCCTATCGCGCGTTATCGCCTACTCGAGCATCGAGAACGCCGGCATCATCATTACCGCCTTCGGTGTCGCGCTCGCCGGCGCGGTCACTTCGAACGCGACGCTCGAGGCGGCGGGACTGCTCGCGGCGAGTCTCCACGCTGTCGCGCACGCGATCTCGAAGTCCGTGCTGTTTGCCGCTTCGGCGAACGTCGCGCAGGCGGTCGGGAGCGACGATCTTGAACGACTTCGCGGGATCGGGCGCTCCCTTCCCCTATCGGGATGGACCTTTGGCGCGGGTGCATTGACGCTCGCCGGTCTGCCCCCGACGGTCGGATTCGTCTCCGAGTGGTTCGTCCTCGAAGCCCTGATGCAACAGTTTCGCCTGCCGGGCCTCGCACTTCGTCTCGCGATGGCTGGTGCAGGCGCGCTCATCGCACTCACCTCCGGACTCGCGGCACTCGCCTTTGTGCGGATCCTTGGCCTCGTCTTTCTTGGACCTCCGATGCCCGAGGTCGACCGTCGTTCGGAGAGAGGATTCTTCGGTCGTGCTGGCCTCGTCTCCCTCGGCACGAGCTGTTTCGCGCTCGCCGCGATCTCCCCACTTGAGATCCGTTTCCTTGCTCGCGGACTATCGCCAGTGGTCTCAAAGACTCTGGTCGAGCATGCACTCAAGTCGCCGTGGGTTCTCCAGCCGACCTATGCCGGATTCTCGATCCTTTCGCCCTCATGGCTCTCCGTCGTGATGCCAATCCTCTTCGCAGTGGTAACGGTCGCGGCCGTCGCGGTCTCTCGCGGACGCTATTTCAAGATTCGTCGTGCCCCGGCCTGGCACTCTGCGACCTCTGGAGTGCACGGTCCGTCGAACTACACCGCGTTCGGTTTCGCGAATCCGCTCCGTCATGTGCTCGCGAACATTCTTGGCACGCGGCGAGAGGCGATACTCCTCGAAACCGTTGCGGACAATACGAGAGGTCGGGGACGCGTCGAGTACACGACGAGCATCGTCGAGCCAGTCGAGGCCTACCTCTATCGACCGATCCGGATCGGAGCGCTGGCACTCGCGCGGCTTGTAAAATCTCTCCAGTCTGGACGTCTCGAAGCATACGTTGCCTACATGCTCTTCGCGCTTGTAGTCGCGCTCGCGGTCACCGCGGGACTTCGATGAGGGAGGGAGGTCCGACATGACGACGAGACACGATCTGCTGCTCGGAGGTCGATTGCGGCGCCTCCTCGTCTGTTTCGGCGGGTTGCCAGAATCCATGAAGGCGATCGAGCTCTTGCTCGATCTCGGCAAGGCGCTCGGTGCCCAACTGACGATCTTCAGTGTCCTCGCCGGAGCTGCACACCTTGAGTCCACTGAAGTGCAACATGCCGCAGAGCACACCGCGCGTGAACATCTCGGTGCGCAGCTCACCGGTATTCTGCGCTGCGCCGCGGACTCCGGTGTGCAATTTCGCGAAGTGAATGTCATCGGTGGCGATCCTGGCGAGGAGATCACTCGGTACGCGACCGAGCATGGATTCGACCTTGTGGTCATCGGAAGTCACGGGCAATATCGCGTCGCCCACGGCGGTCTCGGTCGAGTCGTCGAGCGGCTGCTGCGACGTTCGAAGTGCCCGGTGCTCGTCGCTCCCGCTCGCGCGGACCGCTAGGCAGGCGGAATGCTCATCGTTGTCGATGGAGCATGCGATCTCCCGCCGGCTCTGCGTGATTGTGAGGAGGTCGTCGTCGTACCGTTTCACGTCCTTCTCGCGGGTTCGCCGTTCGTCGGCAAAGACGACGAATTCGACGCGCTGCTCTGCTCAGGTGCCAAGCTGAGCAGTGCGCCGCCAGGTGACGAATTGTTCACCGCTGCTTTTGGTGACCATCGGGACATCCTTGTCGTGACCGCCTCGACCTATTTGAGCGCTGCGGTAGAAGCTGCAACCTTCAGTGCGAGACGCGCTTTGGCGGATGTGCGTATCGTTGATTCGCGTACCTTTAGCGCCGGAAGCGGTCTCGTGGTCAACGCGCTTCGCGAAGCGATCGCCGATGGGATCGCGGTCTCCGAACTTGGCAAGCTCTGCGGGCAGATCGTCGAGGCGACCCACACCTACGCGATCGTGGATCGACCGCAGGTGCTTGTTGGACACGGGCTACTTGGAAAGGTGAGGCTGAGTCATCTCTTTTGCCATCCGGTGCTTGGAATCCGGGACCGAGCCCGTCTCTTGCGTCAGACGCGGTCTCGCAAACGGGCAATTGCCTGGCTGATCCACCACTTGCGCGAAACCCTCGGGCGACCACCGACCGCATGGGCTGTCGCGCACGCGAGCTCCCCGGACATCGACGGCATTGTCGCCACACTACGCGAGGTGTTCCACAGCGAGCCGGTCTTTGTCACAACGATGAATCCCACCGCGGCAATCCATCTCGGGCATGGCGCGGTTGTGGTCGCGGTGCGAGCTCCATGATCGATCAGTCGAGTCCTCGCTTCGTTAGCGTCGGTGGAGGGTCGTCGCGGTGCCCGAGTAGTAGGGGTCGTGACGAGGCGCAGGTGGCCGAATTGGTTTTCGCTATTCGCAGTGCTCGCGATGAAAGAGGAGGGTGTCCTGCTTTCACGACTAGTTGCTGACGACACGGTGGACTTGGCTCAGATGCTAGTCCGAACTTACCCCTGCTTGAACAGGCTTGTGCCTGCTGACCAGGAGATTTGTTGGAGAGTGGTGCACCGTTCTGGCTACATGAGCTTCTTTGGCACCGGCACGCCCAGGAGTTCGAATGCCCGTCGCTGGGTCGGC
>DATKRV010000004.1:0-3598 GCA_035532075.1 Acidimicrobiales bacterium
TCAGTGGCACTATTGGCAAATTCGTCAGAGTCACCGTTTCCCCGCCGTGCGCGATCGTTGGGAGGAACGTCTCGCCGACGACCTCCGCTGCCGCCCGATCTGCCTCAGTGGTCACCTGGGCATAGAGATCGAGCGTGATCCGCGAATCGGAGTGTCCGAGTCGGCCCTGAGCCGTCTTCACGTCGACACCACCGGCCACGAGCGCAGTAGCGGCTGCCCTGCGAAGGTCATGGAACCCGACACCTTTCAGCCCAACTGCCTCACAGGCAGGTACCCATACCCTGCGTCGCCAGTTTCCATAGGTGAGCGAACCGCCGTCGGGCGCGACAAAGACAAATTCGTCCGCGTCAACAGCAGTGAGACCGCGTCGCCGCAGATGTTCGGCGAGCAGATCGACGAGCGCTACCGGCATCGCCAAGGTTCTCCTGCCCGCTTCAGATTTCGGTGGTCCCAACTCCGGCTTGCCCTTCGCACTCCTTGTGATCTGTTCAGCGACGAACAACGTGCCGCGAAGCATGTCGAGTCGGCCCACACGCAGACCTGCTACCTCTCCCCAGCGCAGTCCAAGCACCGCGCCGATATAGACGATCACCTCATTCTCCGGGCCAGTTGCCTTGGCAATCCCAGCGACGTCGTCTGAGGTAAGCAGATAACGCTCTCGCCTATCGACGGCTGGGAGCTTCACATTGCGACAGGGCGTACGGACGAGAAGGTCGCTCAGAACTGCATAAGCAAAAACAGCCCGAGCCACTCCATACTGGCGACGAACAGTCTTCGGGGCCTTGCCTGCAGCGATCCACTTTTTGATCAGGCCCTGAATATCCTGTGGAGATACCGACCCAATCCGACGCTCGCCGATATTCGGAAAGACGTGACGTCGCAAAATTGCCTCGTCCCGAGCGTATGTCGAACCCCGCTTCGCCGGGTTCGACTCGAGCCATTCATCGCCGAGATTCCGTACGGTGATGTCCGCTCGATGTGGATCGATCCACACGCCACGCCTCACCTCGGTCTCGATAGATGAGAGATAGGCCTGAGCATCAGCCTTTGCAGGGAACGTCGCCTCAGCAACGTAACGTTCACCCTCTTGCCAGTACGAAGCCTGGTAGCGACCAGACGGCAGCTTCCGCACGTTTCCGAAATGCCTTCGACTCGTCATGAGACTTTCCCCCTCAGATGGTTGATTGCCTTTGCGAAACTGTCTTGATACCTCTCGACACACACGTCGCGTGTGGAGGTCAGTCCAACCTCACCGCCGTCGATGACGTGCCTGCTCTTGGGTCGTTGGCCTTCTCTGTTGGCGTATCCACTCGCGGATCTCTTCAAGGTCAAAACGGACGAGTCGACCGACCTTGACCGTTGCAATCCGGCGTTCTTGGACCATGCGACGCACGTAGCGTTCATTGACACCGAGTAGTCGTGCAAGAGTCTTGATATCGATCAGCTCCGGAAACTGCAGCTGTGTTGGACCAACTGGTAAAACGTGGTTCTTTGGCATCTTTGCCTCCAATGAATGCAGAGGCCAAGACACCGGAATGGTGGTTAGGCAGGCCTCCGCGCGAATGACGAACAGAACTGTGTGGACCGAGTGGTCCAAACGCGCATCGATTCACGCGGCGGCGCCATGGGCGCGATGACAAGCGAGCAGCAGAGTTGTTCAGCGATCGAACACGCCATGACCCTGTCGAGCACATTGTCACTTCGCGTCGGCGTAGACAACAAAATCAAGACTCGTCGCGAACACACACGACGCAGACGTGACGCAGCGTGTAGAAACGCGAGAAGGGCCGATGGGCATCCACGGGCGAGGACATGACGCCAGCCGATAAGGGACGCTATTCCAATAAGCAACGGCATAAGGAGACAGGCAAACAACAGATGCAACGAGACGGTCGTTGCGAGACTCATCGCGAGTTCGATCACAACGCGTGAAGGTGTGACCGCCGGTCTGAGAACCGATGCAAAGAGCAAACCGGCGGTCGCATAGACAGCAACGACCGGCAGCACCGCGTTGCGCACTGTACACGCCGTTTCATTGAACACCGACCTGTTCAATTGCGTGATCTCGACGAGTCCAACGGTGGCGTGAGGCATTGTTTGCACGGTAGCGCTCGGCTGTATCGCTCTACCTACCGTTCACGACCTCATAGCCTCATGGCTGCGGTTGTGGTTTTCCCGACAGCCCGGGGTCCGGTGACCATGACCGCCGGGAATTCGCTGAACAACTCCGCAAGATGATCGTCAACAATGCGGGCTCGGTAGGTCGTGGTATCGGTCATTGGGCCCTCATTCTGTCAATCACTACCAACTTCACGCGGGGCCAAGTACCAATTTCACGCAGTCCGCCATCTCAGATACACGCCGTCGAGAGAATTCGTTTTAGCCGCCGTACCGCCTAAATCGAAGGCGGACAACCACGTGATAATGATGTCACCGACATTAAATCCGTGGGCGACAAAACCGTCGACACAGACGTACCTAGTACTGCCACCGGAAATGATTGCTTGCTTTCCGCCGAGTCCGATACACCCTTGACCAGCACCTGATCCATCAATATATCGAAGCTGAAGGGCATCAGCGGGAAATTCGGCGTACGAGTCTTGCGCTGGCCCTGATCACTTTTGACGCGCGTTCAAGGCTGGCTTTACGGGCAATATGGGACGCCCTGTCGGTCTAGAGCGCCGTGGGCCAGACGCTTCTGATTGAATGCTTGCGTGCCGAACACTTCACCAGACGCGCGTCGCGCTCGACCAACGATTCGTTGCCTCACAGAGGATCTTTCGATGGGGTTGCCCGAGCTCAGTGTGGATCTTGGCGATGTCGAGGATCCTTGGCTCAAAGAGTTACGTCGCGTCGCACCGCACTCTCCCAGGGGACAAAAGCGCATCCTGTCGATCGGCAGCCCGATGATGTTTCGCCTTCGTATATCCAATGAGCGCGGTGCCACGTGGGTCGATGAGAGTCGCAACGTCGTCTGGCTCTGCGCGGTGCATCGCCGCGAAGAAGGATCTGACGACGATGCCTTCGTGTGGTTTGCCGAGCTGCACGAAAACAACCAGCTACTTCCGACGGAGGACGACAGGCTCAGAGACCGCGCCGAGGCAGTCCTGCGGTTCCACAAGACACTCACGCGCGATCTTTGGCGATTTGTGGACGCGGCTCTCGTGGACGTGGGACAAGAACTGACAACCGATCTCGGCGAGTGGCTCCCGTGCCGCGCCCTTGTCAGAAGCGTTGACGATCTGCAAGAGATCTGGTGTGCACTCAGTATCCGCGGCAACGATGGCAACTTCGTTCCCGAGTCACAGCGAGACCTACTCTTCGCAGAGTTGGAGCAGTACCTTCATCCGGCAATATTTGAGGCGCGAAACGACTGGCCTACTGGAGGCATCCAATGGTGGGAGGTTGTGCGGTTTGGGGTGCGTTAGCGCTGCTGGGGAGCACCTGCGATGCGTCCCACGGCATTGTCAGGCAGGTTAAGGAGGTGCGCAGTAATAGCCACATCGCCAACAGCGAGAACGGAGCGGGCGGTATCTATGCCTTTCTCGATGAGATCGGTATGACGCACGGCATATTCCTCGATTGCACGGTCCACGAG
>DATKRV010000005.1:0-2055 GCA_035532075.1 Acidimicrobiales bacterium
CTTTGAAACCTCGGCAATCGTCTCTGCGGTGAGCTCTTGCACGAACGTCGTCACGCGTTCAATTCCCGAGGCGAGAAAGATCGCTCCCATGATCGCCTCAAGTGCATCGGCGAGCAACGAGGGTTTTTCGCGTCCCCCGGATTGTTCCTCTCCACGGCCGAGCAACAGTGCCTCGCCAATGCCAAGCGCTCTCGCGAGCGGCGCGAGCGCAGCGGAGCTGACGACGTCAGCTCGGATCCTCGCGAGATCTCCCTCGCTCAAATTGGGAAAGCTGCGATACAGCTCATCGGTGACAACAAATCCGAGGACAGAGTCTCCAAGAAACTCAAGACGCTCATTCGATTGGGTACCCACATGTTCCGCGCAGTATGAACGGTGAACGAGCGCCAGGCGAAGCAGTGAGCGATCCTCGATATATCGATCAAGGCGCGCAGACAGTGCAAGAAAACCATCGCTCTCGCCGGTGTGTTCGCTCAACTCCGATCACCGAGCCGTGGGTCGGTTCGAGATCGCAGAACTGCTCAACGTCAAGAGAATGATCGTCATCCCGTCTTCGTACGAATCGCGATGTAAGAGACAGCATCACCCACGGTTACAAGGCGCTCAAGATCATCATCATCAATATAGAAGCCCGGGATCTCATCGCGAAGTGCCGCCTCGAGCGCCTCCACGAGTTCGATCAGCGCGAGCGAGTCCGCCTTGAGATCATCTGCGAACGACGCAGTGGTGACGACCAAAGCGGGATCGATCTCCATGATCTCTGCAAGCTCATTTTGAATGAGCGCGAGCACCTCTTCATTGGACATCGACAAAAGACCATCCCTTCCTCGTCATCATCCGGCGCCAAACCGATGAACGCAGATCGGTGTTGTTCCAGATACCCGATTCAACACCGGCGATGTTAGTGGTCTCTGTTCCAATTGCCTCCCGGGTGCGAAATACTCCCAGGAGAGCTCCGGAACGCTACGAGCGCCACGAGCGCCTCAGAGGCAACCCGACCAGCAACGACGCGGGACCGAGAGGCGGTGTTGTCGACGCGCGCAGATTACCCGCGCGAAAAACGCTCCCCGAGAACGGCCTTCCCCTCGGTACCGGGTGGGACGGGCGTTATCTTGTCCGCTCAATCGAGAACTGCTGGTTGCTGTGGTCGAGGTCGCCTCGCGCGGGTGGCTCAATCAACCCGAGATGGCGTGCTCCCGATGATGCTACGGACAGAATCTGAGCTTTGGCCAGAGAGACGATCGGGCGACGGGTCCTTGACCGGTGCAGAGCCAAAGGGGGAAAGCCTGTTCGACCTTTGAGCATCGCCTAGACCTCGCGAACAGTCGTTGACCTGCTCCGACGAGAGCGGATTCGATGGATCGACCGACGAGAGATGCAATATCACCCTGTCCGGCGCGCCCTCATTTCCCGAATTGTGGTTTGGAACCGGACGGACTCCCAATCGCGGAGCGCACCTGTTCGACAAGGCCATGACTGACCATCTCATGCGCCGCGCTGATCGCATTCTTGATCGCTCTCGCCGATGAGCTGCCGTGGCTGATGATGCACACCCCTTCGACCCCAAGCAGCATCGCTCCGCCGGTATTCTCGGGATCGACAGATTTCACATAGGGGGCAAGCGCGGGCTTGAGCATCAGGCCGGCAATGCGGGATGACAGCGAGGAATTCACCGCAGAACGGAGCATCGAATTGAACGTCGCCGCCGCACCCTCGAGTGACTTGAGCGCGACGTTGCCGGTAAAACCATCGGTGACGATGATGTCTGCCTTGCCGAGCAAAAGATCGCGCCCCTCGACGTTACCGATGAAGTTCACACCCTCTGTGCGGGCAAACAGCTCGTGGCTCTCCTTGACTAACGTATTGCCCTTAGTTGGCTCCTCACCGATCGAGAGCAGTGCCACCGATGGGTTCGCAATCGCATAGCGGGCACGCACGTAGGCCGTTGCCATCTGCGCGAACTGCAACAGCCAGTCCGCCGTGCACTCGGCATTCGCACCGGCGTCGATCAAGATCGAGGGATGCGCGCCATAGACCGGCAGCGGCGTGGCGATT
>DATKRV010000006.1:0-71721 GCA_035532075.1 Acidimicrobiales bacterium
GGTTGGAGTTGTCGAGCATCTGCTCGACGCTGCGACCATTGACGACGCCAATGCCGGCATCTTGCCCCTTGGCGACCGCTTCGAGGATGGCTGCCTCACGTTGAAGGGTGACCTTGGTCGAAAAGCGCGTTGCGCCATGGCACTCGATCGCCGACATGCCGTCTTTACGGCGAAGCGATGCAGGAGGGACGGCTGGCAACGGAGCAGCGAGCGAGACGACCCGAGAATCTCTGAGCACCGTTGTCGCTAGTGATTCAATGCGCGATCGCACCGATTTTGCGTCATTGGCGCTAACGATGGTGGTGAGTACCTCGACGGCGTCCGCGCGGCCAAAGGTCGCGGAGACATCCTGGAGACGGGCAATTGCCTCGGTGATGAGTCCGGTATCTAATTGCCGACTGGCGATGCGCTGGTTGACGACATTCATCACTTTGCCGGTGACCTCACCGAGCCAGGTTGCTGGATCATGGCCAAAGGCAATCGCCTCTTGTTGCCATCGCTCACGGAGCTCACCCGTCGTCGTGTCCGCGTCGATTTTCGGTGTGCGAGTGCGATAGGCGGCGAGCTGGAAGATATCAGCACGCTCATTTGGTGTCATCGATCTTCCGAGATCTGCCTCTCCCTCAGCAATCAGTTCATCTGCCCACTGCTTGAGCTCTTTGCGACGCGCAGACCACGCGTCTGCAAGGCCAACTGGCACGCCCTCGATCTCTGCGATGCCGTTGTTGTCCACCTTTGTCCACGAAAGTCCAAGACGCGTCGTGAGCTCCGCGCGAAGAGCTGCCTTGTACAACATGCCGGCGGCCTTCTGATGGGTGAACAATTCCCGTGCGTCGATCGCAAGCCACTTGCCGTCACTGGCGCGCACCTTGTTGGCAACAAGCAGGTGGGTATGCAGTTGTGGGTCAGCAGCGCGCGAGGTGCGGTGCACGAACACGGCTCCGACAAAGCCCTCGGTGTCGACCTGGAGGACGCCATTGTGTCCACGGCGGGTAAAGGAGGCGTGGTTATCCAGGAACCCCATCGCCACCTCGACGGCTGCCTCATGGGCGTCTTGCACCACCGCAGAGATCTCCTCATCTGCTGTGGCCCAGAGCACACTGACGGTCTTCGGGGGTGAGAAGGTCATCGCGAATCCGGCGACGACGCGGTCATCACCGGGTGCAAACGATCTTCCGAGCGCTGAGCCGTCGCGGGGATCGGTGCCATGGCCAAAGAGACGCTCGAGCGCCTCAGCACTCATCGCCAATTCACTCAGTCCAAGTGCTGCTGCTCCTCGTCCGACGAAGCGTCCGGGACGATCAGCAGCACTCGCGTAGTAGTCCTCGCGACCGCTCGCGACCTCCTTCGCGTAGTAGCTCCACGAGGAGGGAGACATCTTCACGAAGCTCATCATGAGTGGAAGAACTCGCTTGGCGAGGCGAGCATCAACGATGCAGAGGTGTCCAACACATCTCCATGTATGACACAAGACAAAAGGCCTGTACAGGGATAGTTTCTGAACGGTAAAGCGTGGTCAACAGTGGTTGATACGGGATAGTTCGAGTTGGAAGCCAATGCGTTATTGCGGCATCGCACATTGATCGTGAGCAAGCAAAGTGATTGGACGAGTTACATGCAATGATGATCGAATGGATACCTGGGGCTCCGCGCTCTACGGTGATCCGTGTCGCGAATGCGGGTTTTTGTGGTCTGTGAGCCTCGACGATGCGACTGTGCTTATTTCGGAGGTGCCGGCCTCCTATGAACAGATACTCGTGAGCGCGACCGGTGCCGAGCGACATCCCGACCTTGGATGGTCCGTCGGTGCCTACGTCTGTCACGTGGCGGACAATCTGCACATCTGGGCTGAACGACTCGCCGGGGCAACAGCTGGTGCAGGTGCAGTGATCGGTGCCTACGACCAAGACCTGCTTGCAGCTGCACGCGCCTACGAGAAGATTCCACTAGCTGCAGCCGAATGGTCACTTCGTCGAGCTGTTGCCGAATGGTTGGAGGTCGTTGCGCGCTCAGGATCGACTGAGGTTCTCCTCATCCATCCTGAACGCGGAGCACTGACCCTGGAAGATATCGCGTGCGCCAATGCGCATGACGCTCACCATCACCTATGGGACATTCAGAGGTCGCTCGAGGCTGTTGCGAACTGATCGATGCGAAGGCATCACCAACGATTTGGCGAGCGGCAACATCAATTTCAGATCTGTTTCCACGATGAACGCCGCATCACAACGCATCGATCCCGTCTCCAAGCAAAAAAGAGCTCCTCAGGCACTAATCGACCTCTCCTCGCCATCTCCTTGCAATCCAAATGCAACAGGCGTCTGATCTCGCTCACTGGTGATCTCTGCAATATGTTCTCTTTGCGCAGGTCACAGTGCCAGCTTCAAAAGTTTGCGCGTCCGCGTCCACGGAGAGGCCTTTGAGCGGCTGCTCGCGAAAATCGAGCTTAAAAGGAGGCTCTCGGGAGGTCAATGTGAAAAATCGAGCTTAAAAGGAGGTTGATTTCGAAAATGGAGCTCAGTTGGGAGCTTAGTTGGGAGGTCGATATCGCACACTGATGGTGAAACGCGGTAATCACGATGAAAAGGTGTCACCATGAAAGAACAGAACGGTCAGCTGAAGTTCCCCGAACTCATCGACATTGCAACGCTTGCCGATCTCCTCGGAGTCAATCAACGCTATGTCCGGAGGATGGTTGCTGAGAGGCGAGTACCGATGATAAAGGTGGGCCATCTCGTCCGATTCGATCTCGCGGACATCCGTGAATGGGTCGAGGCACAACGTCAATCTGTGAACGCAAAGTAACTACCAGGCCTTTGAAGCTGTCCTGGGTAGACAACCGCATCAAACCGGCGATCCTGCGGCACTCTTCTTTTTCGCCTCAGCCCGGTGATCAGAGGCCGATGCCGGGCCAAGCGCAAGTTCCGGCGTCAATATCAATAAGTATAGCTATCTATACTTATTGATATTGAGCTATACTTTTAGATAATGGATCTGAGCGACCCGACAAGAGCGATTACGCCAACTCTGGATGGACCGGTACTCGCCGTCTTGGCACGCGCGGGCCGGCCTTTGACAGTCGGCGAAATCGCTGAACAGGCAGCCCGAGGGTCTGAGATTGGGATTCGAAGGTGCCTGGCACGGCTGGTCGACCAAGGAATCGTTCGGGCCGTAGAGATGGGACGGAACCGAGTCCACGAGCTCAATCGCCAGCATGTCGCTGCGAACGTAGCGGTGGAACTCGCTGGTATCCGTTCGGAGTTCCTGCGTCGCCTCCGTGAGGTGCTCGCCGTTTGGGATCTGGCCCCGATTGACGCACGATTGTTCGGCTCTGCGGCTCGAGGTGATGGTGGGCCCGACAGCGACATTGACCTCCTCCTTGTGCATCTGCCCGAGCGGGGTGAGCAACTTGCGCCGAATCGGGCACCGCACGCGACAGGATTCCTTGGATCTTTGATTGACTTCGCGAACCAGTTAAGCGCCAATTCGACTCGATTCGCGATGACTGCCCTTCAAGAGAAACAATGGCAGAACCAAGTGGATCAATTGCGAGGTCAAGTTCAATCATGGACTGGCAATCAACTTCAAGTCGTAGATCTCAGCATTTACGAGATTGCAGGTAAGCGTAAGAGTGGCTCAGAGTTAATCGCGAATATCGATCGCGAAGGTATTGCACTGACCACGAAACCCACGTTCAACTTTTCGTCGACGTCCACAATCGCATTGAAGTGACAAAGCCACCCCGATCTCGCACCGTAAGTGCCAATAGGGAAACGGCACGCGCACGAATGCGGACAGCTCAGTCCTACCTTGAAATCGCCGAATTGGTCCTCAGGGAACAGGGTCGTGATGAGTTTCTAAACGTCGCAGCTGGTCTCGCGGTCCTTGCTGGAATCGCCGCTTCTGACAGTATCTGTTCCAGCCGTCTCGGAAGAATACATCGCGGTGACAATCACCGCGCTGCCTCGACATTGCTGGAGACTGCCACTCCAGACGGTCGCTCACTAGCAAATACATTTCGTCGCTTATTGGATCTCAAAGACGAGGCTCACTACGGCATCCTGATCGTTTCAGCAACAAAAGCCCGCGGCGCCGTGCGGTCGGCGCGCAGTCTCGTGTCTCGATCAGTCGACGAGTTCGAAAGATAGCCACCCTCCCAGCGTTAAGGGTCGCCTGAAAATCGTCACGCGGGAGCCAGCCGCCTTCCCAACTCCTTCAGAACGTCGTGAACCGTCGTACCAAAATCAGTCAGCTCCCAGAGCCCGGACGTCGTGCTGACGCCAATGAATCCTCCGCCACTAACAAATCTGTGATCCAACAGGCCATCTCGCTGAAGGACGGCCAGAATTGAACGAAGCGCCGGCAAATCCTTCGCGACTAACTCAATCTGAACGTCATTGAGTTGACCAAGAGGGCTATCAAACTCTTGGCTACCGTCGCCGAGGCCTAATTCATTTGACGTGCGCGTGAATCGATCAAGAAGCTCGAGATGGTTGGGGCCAAGATTGTGGATCACATCGACAAAGGTCGACTCCCAGTGTCCGTCAGGATTTTCTCCTCGGACCCCGTTCGCGAGCGCAAGCGCGTAAGTGACCAATTTCTCACGGGTCGCCGTATCTGCTGCGGCCTCGAGGACACGAATGAGTAGTTCCTCAAGTTCGGGATCAGACTCGCAGAGATCGCTCAGTTCCTCGACGCCGACCTCCAGGATTCGCGCGGTGAGCTCGAAAAGGCCCTCCTGTCGAGCGCGCTTTCGCATCTCGATTCGACCGAGGACATTCTTGGCAGCGGAGGCGGCTACGGGCGAAGCGAAAGCGGCAGCAATCGCGATATCAGGGCCAAGTAGGCCCAGCAGTCCAGCTGTGCCCGCGACCAAGACATCAGACCCGATGCTGGTTCGAGATTCACCTTCCGCCACGAACCAACGATAAAGCGTGCTGGGATGGCTAGGAAGAGGCCTTCGTAGGACCGTCCACAAAGTACCATTCAAGGCGGTCGCGAATGCAGAAGATGGTTACCGAACGCCGGCTCGCCCCGACGCCGACGCCGCCCCAGACGGATATGCACGGCTCAGACGTCACGAGTGCTCCAGGAACTAAGCCGCCAGTCGGAGAACGGAGTGGTCGGCCTACCGACACCAATGTTGTACATAATGTAATCGGGTCTTGTACAATATCTCCATGGTCAAAATATCTGTCAGCAGGGCGCGTGAAAGGCTCTCCGAGGTCGTGGAGATGTCGCAGTCCGAGCCGGTTGAACTTGAACATTATGGACGACGAGCGGCGGTCATGGTGAGCCCAGATCGCTACGACGAAATGCTCGAAGCATTCGAGGAGTCTCAGGACGTGGCCGCGTTTGATGTGGCCCTTGCTGAAGTTGGAGACAATATCCCCTGGGAGCAGGTGAAGATCGACCTCGGCTGGTTGTGAACGCCTATCGCATTGAATTTCGCCCGGCGGCACTTCGAGAACTCAACAAAATAGATCGCTCGATGCAACCTCGAATTCAAGGGGCAATCGCACTACTCGCTAAGGATCCGCGGCCCCCTGCCTCGCGGCCGCTCCGCGGGCGTGAGGGTTACCGACTCAGAGTTGGCGACTACCGCATCCTTTACACCATCGATAACGGAGTTTTGCTGATCGTGGTTGTAACCATCGTCGCGAGGTCTATCAGTAACCGAACCAGTTGGTGATTCGCCAGTCGGATTGTGCACCTTGGCCCTCCGACCGCAACAATCGGCTAAAGGTCGGATCGCCGTTATCCACCGTTTAATTTCTAGATTTGCCGCGCATGCAGTTTGCGGGTGCTGTGTTAACACGCATGATGTCATGATCCCCTTAAGGGCTGGATCTGACCCGATGTGTTACTGGCTTCGTGCCTTGTCTCTGATCTGTCGATCAGGGAGCGCACCCGCCAGGAGAGCCAGCCGACCTGTGCCTCACCTCGTAAGCTTTGAATGTGGCTCGATCCCGTGCAACCCTGAGAGAGCTGGCCCGGCAGGCGAGTTTAGAAGAGGACGATGCCCTACTTATGCTTTGGGAGATTGGACTCGACGTATCGTCACCTCTCCAGATCCTGCGCGGAAGGCAGTACGAAATAGCTCGCTCGGCCCTTCGGATTCCGAATGCGCGGATGCTCCGCGAAGTTGCTTACCTTGCGCGAATTGCCGAGCTGTCAGAACTTGAAACACGTCAGCGGCTTCGTTCGGGAGGAGTCCTGTTGATCGACGACCGACGCATCCCGCGTGGCTCGTTCTCCCAAGCTAAAAAGATTCTTGATATTCAATCGGCGGTCGCGCCTGACCTCGATGGCCTAGATGAGGCGACCGAAGCCGATAAACTCACAGCAACATTCGAGCTTCCGATTGTCGGAAGAATTGAGTCACTCCAATATCTGTCGGCCGAGGAAGTCGCGAACATTCATTGGATCTTGGTCGCTGAGTTCGCCAACACGAGCGACCCGATGTCGCCACCGGGCGTGCGAGATCAAAACTTACTGGAAGGGGCCATGGGTCGGCCTCAGACCTCTCTCGGAGGTCAGTACAAGTATCCCACCGCCCCCATGGCGAGCGCCGCGCTTCTCCACTCTCTAATCCTGGATCATGCGTTTTACAACGGGAACAAGCGTACGGCGCTAGTCGCCTGCCTCGTGTTCCTGCAGAGAAATCGATACCTCTTGGAGTCCCCAGAGCTACCACTACTTCAATTTATTGTGAAGGTCGCCAAGCACGACGTTTGCGATGATTTCGAAGGGCCTTACGGCGCTGACCGCGAGGTTCATGCGATCGCTAAATGGATCGAGTGTCGTACCCGTCAGGTGGAGATTGGCGATCGCGTCATGAAGTTTCGCGACTTGCGCCGTATCCTCGCGCACGCCGGGTGCGAGTTTCAGGTCCTTTCGGGCAGTCGGATACTCATCACGCGTCAGGTAACCCGCGATGGATGGTTTAAGCGTCAAGGGCACCGTCTTCAGTCGCATAATTATTACGGCGGCGCTGGCCGGGACGTCGACGTTAATACGGTCCAAAAGATTCGTCATGAGCTGTGGCTAGATGAGGACCACGGTGTGGATTCGAAGGCGTTCTATGGTGAGTTGCCTGGTGTCGATGAGTTCATCGCAAAGTATCGAATGACGCTTCAGCGCCTCGCGAAGTGGTAGCCCCAGCTATTCACTATCCGCTTCTCATAGCAATACTTGTTTAGGAAGAGGTTTACACCATCTGTCATGTTGGCAGTGTGATCGCTTGTCAGACTTTCCAAGTCGCCATGTGCCGCAGCGTTTCGGTATCCTGCCCCGATAATGTGTACATGAACGCCGTTAGCATTATCAGGGCAACGCCCGGCCAAGTGCGGACACGCATGTCGAGAGAGAGAACCCACTCCACGATCCCTTACGGTTCTTATCTGGTCTGGCCGTGGACAGTCGGTGCACTGCTCATCGGTTTCCCTCTGCTGATCATGATGCCACCGCTGGTCCCGGTGCTCATTGTCGTGCTCGGCGCCTTTGGTCTGGCAAAGACGGCACGGCAACTCGAAGCAGGCCGGAGGTCGCTCTCGGTGGCTTCGGGACTCCTCCTGCCAACGGGTGCTCTATTTTGTCCTCTGGCTCGTGGGGGGCATTGGTAGATAGCGCCACCCGGGAACGAGATGGCTCCAATCCACAAATGCCCCCAATAACGCCGGGTACCGGTCACAGCGGTCCTTCGACACGTCCAGCCTTCCAGGGTTCAAGCCGCCAGTCGGAGATCGTTGACGACGGCCCTCCGACACGAACCCCACGTGGCACCTCCCGTGGACGTCTGACTACAGCGGTTCAAGCACATTAAGCACGACCAAAAGCCTCTTACGTGCCATCAACGATTCTGTATCGCGGGGGGCGAATTGCGATCGATCGACGGCGCTGGCGCTGGTCTAATAATCGCCCCTATTTCCTCGACCAGCCGAAAGTGTCGGGTCACAGCACCAGGTGGTCTTCATCGGAGTCCACCATGACGTCATGACACCGTGAGATCATGAGATCATGACGAAGAATCTGACGGTCCGCCTAAAAGACAACGTGGCTGCCGACGCTGAAGCTCTTGCGCGCGTCGAAGGCAAGAGTCTCAATGAGACAGTTCAGCTGGCACTCATTGAAGCTGTCGAGCGTCGCCGCAATGACCCTGAATTCAAAGCCCGACTGACCCGAATTATCGAAGAGGATCAAGAACTGCTCGATCGCCTTGCGAAGTGACGATCCGTTATCCGGATCTTCCTGATTACCTTGCTGTGGCTGCAGCGGTTACTGGACTTGACATCAAGATTGTCATGGCGAGTGTGAAGGTAGAGCTTGCAGACTCAGCCCTTCATGCCCCGAGCGCGAGTTTTGACGGCGAGGAGTGCTAACCCGATTTTTGCGACAAGGCCGGTGTGCTCCTCGTTCATCTCGTGCGGAACCACCCATTGCTCGATACACGAGAGTTCGCTCTTAGAGGCTGTCGTGGAAGTTTGCGCTGGTGACGACGCGTCATTCTCCCCGGTCCAGGACGAGCGCACTGGAGAATCCGTTGCGGTGGCTGGCTTTCCTCAGTTGGAGGCGCCATCCCCGGTTCATCCAATTGTTGCATCGCGCTGCGGAAACATTCGCGACAGTCTCTTAGGTCACCCGGTTGGCGTCGTTAAACGGTGATGATGACAAGTTGCGACAGAATCCGTTACCCCAACGAAGGACCCGGCCGAGTCCGTGGATGTGGGTGGCGGTCGGACCACTGGCCCATATCGGACGGTTTCGCCAAAAGGTGGTAATGGTGTAATACAGTATTTCTGCTATACCTCCGGCATGGAAAAATTTAGCGGATTTGTGGCCGTCCGGGCTCGTGGAACGATCGCTCTCCCGCCAGCTCTTCGCCGACGGTTGCACCTCGACGAGCCAGGTGCCCAGATAGAGCTAACAGAGCGAGATGACGGCGTCATCGAGCTGCGACCCGTGCTCCCTGTCGATGCCGACCAACGATGGTTCTGGACGGATCGCTGGCAGGCGATGGAGCGCGAGGTAGATGTCGAGATTGCCGCTGGTCTTGGCAAGATGGTTCACTCTGGAGAGGAATTTCTTGTTGCAATCGAAGCAACTGCCGGAAAGTAGTGCCCACGTATCAGTGGTTACCTTCATTTAGTGGAGACCTCAGGCGACTCTCTCCCGAACAACGCCTCGCGTTCCATGCAGCGATCACAATGTTTGTCGCCGACCTCGCGTCCGGGCAGTTCCGGTCAGCACTACGGGTAAAAGGGGTGCGTGGTGCCACTGGCGTGTTCGAGACGACGTGGGCACCAAATGGCTGGGCAACGTTCGAGTTCGGGACAGAGATCACCAAGGGCGAACCTCATGTGATCTGGCGGCGAATCGGAACGCATGATATTTTCGACCGACCGTGACGGGGAGGAATGGGTCGATTTCTAAATGACCGAGTGCCTCTGGCTCTTTCCGATCCTGACGTGGTTGACTTCATACAGCGTTGGTTGACCAACGGACACATCGCCGGTGAACCAGCCCAATAGCGAACCTCGGGCTTGTCTGGTAACCGAATCGGATGAAATCGTCACGTGTCGCCAAATGTCGCGTGAACGACATTGTTCGAACGATTCGCGTGCGCCGCGACGAACTGCTCGCCGAATGAGACCGCGATTGCTTCGTCGAGCTCCGGGAAGAGATGCCCGTAGCGATCAAGGGTGACGTTGATCGATGAGTGTCCCATTCGGGCCTGGATCGCCTTGGGATGTGCCCCCGACGCGATTGCAAGAGCGACACTTGTGTGGCGCAGATCATGGAACCGACACGAAAGTCCAAGTGAATCTCGCGCTGGCTTGAAGTGGTGGGTCAAAAAGCTCGACGAGATGAGTGGATGCCCAGCCTGGTTCGCGAACACGAGGCCGTCTGATCCTGGGCCAGCGAAGTGTGAGAGATGGTCGGTGAGAACCGTCGCGGTGAATTCCGAGATCGTCACCGATCGGACTGAGCCAGAGGTCTTTGGTTCCTTTCGCAGCCACTCACCGGCACCCATGCGGATGAGTTGTTCGGTAACGCGAACCTTTTGGCGTTGGGCATCGACGTTCGCACGTCGCAGTCCAATCAGCTCTCCCCAGCGCATGCCGGTATCGATCGCGAGATAGATCAGTGCGCGATATCGCTCACTGTGCGCCTCGGCAAGGTTGATCGCCTCATTCCAGGAGAGAAAGACCATCTCGCTTCGTGGAACGCGTGGCGGCGTGACGCGATCACACGGATTCGCGAGAAGCTTTTCCTTTTCGATCGCGACCTGGAGCATGCGGCGAAGCGTCCGGTAGTGGCGGTGCACTGAGCTTGGTGCAGTTCCCGACTCGACCTCATCCATCAACCAGTTTTCGATCTCGTCGCTCGGCAGCCTTCCGATCGTGTACGCACCAAAGCGGGGGAGTATGTATGTGTCAAGGTCGCGGCGATAGGTCTGCTGTGTTGTTGGTGAGAGACGGCGTGCCAGCGACATGAAATCTTCGGCCCACTCCGCGAGTGTGATCTTCTCGCCGCTCGGGTCGAGCCAGCGCGCGTTGTCGATAGCGACGCGCGTCTCGCGCAAGAACCGTTCCGCGTCGCCCTTGCGGGTGAAGGTCTCGGAACGTCTTCGTCCGAATGGATCGTCATAACGCACGCGGTAGTTGCCGGAACGCTTTTCAACATTGGCCATCTCAATCTCCTCTGGATCGGCCATGGGGCTGATTTGGGGCACCATGGGGCTGAAAACAGGGGGTTTTGAGAGGTTCTGGAGGTCACTGCCGGTCTGTCAAGGACAAACCAGATATGGCCCCTGACCTGCCACTATACAGCGAATAATGCTGGAGGCGGCGCCCAGAATCGAACTGGGGTAGAGGGCTTTGCAGGCCCTTGCCTAAGCCACTCGGCCACGCCGCCGCTCTCTCCCACCCTAATGGATCCGGAGGGAATCCGAATTGTGTCGGGCTGAGGTGCCGGCTGAAGGGAGAACCGACTAGCTTCGACAATAGTTAAGTCGAGTAATGGCGCTGGAAGGGTGCAATGGGATTTTCACTGATCCGAGGCGGCCACCATCTCCTGATCGGGCCGCTCGCGATTGTGTTGCTCATTGGAGGATTGATCTTCTTGGTGACGTCGCGCTCGAGAATGCGAAGGTCTTCGGACGGTTCGACTGGTCCTTTAAGTTCGGTTGCACGGCATGACGTGATGCCGAATTCTTCGGCAGAACGCATCCTTTCGGAGCGCTTTGCCCGCGGCGAGATTGATCTCGATGAATATCGCGAGCATCTCGTAGCCCTGCGTGGGATGCCGCCCAAGGAGAACGGAGAAGGTCAGGCTCCGACGGCGTGAAATCCGCCGTCAACGTGGATCATCTCGCCGGTTGTTTTTGGAAACCAGTCGGAAAACAGTGCCACGCATGCTCGCGCAACAGATTCACCATCGGCGTCGACATCCCATCCGAGAGGGGCGCGCGTCTTCCAGGCTGATTCAAAATTTGCAAATCCCGGTATCGACTTTGCGGCGATGGTCCGAACTGGGCCCGCAGCGACCAAGTTGACCCGGATGTTCAGTGGACCGAGGTCGCGCGCGAGATAGCGCGTCAGCGATTCGAGTCCTGCCTTTGCAACTCCCATCCAGTCGTATCCCGGCCAGGCTTGAGTCGCGTCGAAATCGAGGCCGACGATCGAACCTCCGCCAGCGCCGCTGAGTAATGGCGCAAAGGCTTCGGCGAGTGACTTCAGCGAATAGGTCGAGATTTCGAGCATCGTCGAAACGTCGGCCCAAGTCGCTTGCATCATGCCATTGCCAAGGCAAATGTCCGGGGCGAAGCCAATCGCGTGCAACAGGCCATCGAGACCGCCAAGGCGATCTTTCACAACAATCGCAGCTTGGGGTGCATGATCTGGATTCTGTACGTCAAGCTCTAAGACCTCCGGAGGACTCGGGAGCTTGCGAGCGATTCGTTTGGTCAGAGAGAGTCCTCGACCGAACCCCGTCAGGATAACTGTCGCGCCTTCGACCTGCGCGAGACGGGCGACACCGAATGCAAGCGAGTCATCGGTGAGCACACCGGTGATTAATAGTCTTTTTCCCTCGAGGATGCCCACGGGAGATCCTTTCTTCGCGACGCTTGCTCGACTCGATCACAATTCGAGATCCACAGAGCGAGGTTAGTGGGCGTGTCGCCGGTCCGAGGTGGTGGTCGATAAATACCGCATCGCGGGCGATCGTCGTCCCCACCACCTCCTGAATTTTCTTCAAGGCCGCCGGGTTCCTTAGGATGTCCTCATGCCCATCCGAGATTCCCGTGGAATAGAGCTGACTGGGCCCCGGGAAAATCTGCGTTCAAGCACTCGACTCTCGCTCGCAATCTCGATAGTTGAGCGATTTTTCGGTCTCATCGCTGCGCTTTATTTCATTACCTGGCTGTTGAGCGTGATGTCTGCGCATATCTTCGCGGGTAACTCTGACGGCGCCACGGTTGTTCTCGAGGGCCAGTCGATTAGCTCCGGAAACTTCTGGTTGCACGGATGGGGGCTCTCGAACGATTCGTTCTGGAGTATCGATGCGATGTTCTACGCGCTTTTCGTACACATTGAAGGCGTGACGAAGGCAGCACTCCATGTCGTACCGGCGCTCATCGCTGGATTCGTCATTCTTCTCGGACTGTGGATGGTGCGTGACGAGGATCATTCGTGGCGATGCGTATTTGCCGGCGGCTTTCTCGTCTTGATCCTCGCACTGCCGAACCCGGATCTGAGTTTCTTTCTCCTCCAGGGACCCTGGCACATCGGCACTGCGCTGTTGTGCCTGATCGCATTCGCGGGACTTTCCAGCGACCGTTGGGGTGTCGGATCGGTCGTTGCCGTGCTCGCGCTTGCGGCCGCGTTTCTCGGTGATCTCGCGACGGTTGCATTCGGAATGGCCCCGGTGATCTTCGCGGGACTTTCCGAGATGGCGCGTATGCGTTCGCTGCGACGCGGACTCCCGAGTGTTGCTGCGGGGCTGGCATCGATCGGTCTCGCCGAGGTTGGTCGCCTGGTCCTTCGCCACTTCGGGGCCTTTACGCTCTCGAACGGCATCACCCGCGCCACCTCGAACCGCTATCTGACCAATGTCGGTCATTCGATGACATGGATGACCGGGTTGTTTGGCGTGAAGAGACTCGCAATAGGCCCCGTATCTGTTTTGAGCGGCGATGCAGTCAACAACGGATCCGCGTTCTCGCGAATCGTCCATCTCCCCCTATTGCTTGTTGTCACTGGCGGAGTTGCGTTCGCCCTCCTCACATTTGTACGCGGTTTGATCTTCGGTGATCGTCTGGGTAGTCGATCATCCCGATCGCTTCGCATTGATGCGCTTTTGCTCTCGGGTATCGCTGGATCGGTCGCAACATATGTGTATCTATGCCCGAACAACAACGCGAACTACGCGCGTTATCTCATAGCCGCTGTGATATTTGGTGCCATCTTGTCGGCACGGACAGTGGCGCGTGCATTGCAGCCGATGAGACGTGCCAAATCGATACTGCCGCTCGCATTAGCCTCGATTCTCCTAGTCGCCGCAGTTGCGTTCGCGACGACCGGTAATCTTTCGAGCTCCGCCGCGACACAGCCAACCGAAAGTCTCATACTCTTTCTCGAAGCGCATCATCTCTCGATCGGTGTCGGTGACTACTGGAGCTCTTCGGTCGTGACTGTATCGAGCGGAGAGCGCGTCGTCATCCGACCCGTCATCACCAACAGAAAAAGGATCGTCGTCCGATACGGACGACAGTCTGACGCAAGTTGGTATGGTGGGACCAGGTTTCAGTTTCTCGTCTACAACGTCAAGCATCCATGGAGACGCATCAACGCGACGACGGCTATTACGACCTTTGGCAGACCCAAGGCGGCCTATGGTGTGGGCAGCTTCCGGATCATCGTCTGGCCCCACCCGCTGTCGATCGGTCCGGTTGGGTTTACTCTCGGCTAGATGGTGCGGTCAGTTCGCCATAGAGCTGAGCGGTCTTTGGATGAACGCCATGAAGTGGGTTACCGTCGATCTCGAGGATGAGGGCAAGCTGTCGAAGCGTCGATTCGACGCCGGCGCGATTGCCAAGCGCATCTGCCGCGCGCATCAGGAGGCGATGCAGTCGTTCGTCAAAGGGACACGCGCGCAACGCCTGCCGCGCGGCCCATGCGCACAGTTCGGGATCGTTGTCAATCAGCGCGAGATCGCCGAGTCGGAGCGCTAACGCGGCTATCTCGCGTTCGATCTCCGCGAGGAATCCTTCGAAGACCACCCACTGTCCCTGGGCGAGATCGTCAAATGGACGACCGCGCACGAGCGCCAGCGCGTCGCGCCAGTGCTCTTGGTCGTCAGACTGCGCAAGTTGCTGGAAGTCTCTCCAGTCACAGCCGAAGTCGACGAGGAGATGGCGCTCACCACTCCTTCGAAGTCGCGGACGACCGTCGTGGGCAAAACCGACGATTCGTCTTGCCTCGGAGAGTCGGTTGGCGATTGTCTGCAGGGGCACTCGACGGTCAGGCCACAGTGCAGTCGTCCAGATCCTGCTTGTCGCACCCTCTGGATGCAACGCGAGAAAGACGACGAGTTCAGTGAGTTTTGGATGCCGCTCGAGCGGATAGTCGGTGCCCGACAGCATCACCGGACCGAGCACCTTGATGCCAACGTGAGAACTCCTCGGACTCTGGTCAAAGAGGGTCTCTGATTGGACCGGTACAGGTTGCGCCTCCGGATCGTTAGCACGAAATTCGGAGCGTACGAAGAACTCGCGTCCACCGGCCTCGTCGAACGCGACCAACGCCTCGGCCCCGATGTGTGAGTTGAGCGAGAGCACGCGCACCGTTACCGATTCGGGAACGAGCAGACGCAGCCTGGCGATTGCATCCTCGTCTTGGTCCATCGCCAGAACGAGCAGTGATGTCGTTGCGTCGCGTAGCTGTGCGAGGCCGCCGTCGGCTCCGCTGATCTGTCCGATGAGCATCCGGGCACTCTCGAATGAGGGGTGGTCGAGCACTCCGGGAAGCGAGAAGATCTCGGCGTGCTCACGACATGAATCGGCAATTTCGACGAGAAATGCCGCCTTCGCCCCGTCTGGTCCGATGCAACCGATCCGGGTAAAGGGGCGAAGGTCGACGATGCCCGACGGCTCTCTCACTGGGATCTTGGAAACAGGTGCGCTCTTGTCCGGGTCCGGTATCGTTGGAGTTCGCATTCGACAGTGCTCCCGTCGTCGTTCGCCGCCCGTACCGACATCGCTGTCGGGCAACGCTTGGAGCGATCCTTCCGGATCTGCATACCGCTAGTTCTACCGTTTTGACCGGCGATGCGCAATCATTTTGGCCGTATGCAGGTGCGCTCTCGCGGGAGGGAGGGCGTGAGTCGCACCGAGAGATCCGCCATCGTTGGCTGCTACAATGGTTCCGAACTTGTGCGGGATGTCGTTGGGGAACGTGGGCTCGCGCCCACGTTCTTGTTTTCTCCGACTCCGTCGCTGCGCTGTCGGATGGTTGGCCCATGACAACTGAAAAAAGGAGGTGGCCAAATGTCAGGAGACCTACAGACGCTCGAAGAGGCCATCTCCGGGCTCCTCGACGGGATCGATGTCGACCTCGTCGATGTCGAGTTGCGCCAGGGCGCACTCTGTGTCACGGTGAGTCGCCGCGACGGTCTCGATTTCGAGTCGCTCGCGCTTGCCTCGCGACTTGTCAGTGACTTTCTCGATGCCCACGACGAGCTGACGCCCTCCGAGCCATTTGAACTCGAGGTCTCAAGTCCTGGGCTCGAACGAAAATTGCGACGCCCGCAACACTTTGCCGAGGTGGTCGGACAGGTCATCGCCGTGCGCACAACGAATGCTGCACCGGGCGAGCGACGCGACGAGGGAGAGCTTGTGCGCGCCGACGAGCGGGGCATCTCCCTCCTATCGCTGAGCTCCAAGACGGTGCGCGACCTCTCCTACGAGATGATCGACAGAGCACACACCGTTTTTGACTGGAAGGCAGCACTCGCCAAGGACCAGCGTTCGCGTACATCCGAGACGGTTGAACCGGACGACTCCACATCGGCACTGGACGGACGCGACAACACACTGGCGGGAGCGCCGAAGAGGGAGGTCGAGAGATGACGACAACGAACTTCGAATTCCTAGAGGCGCTGCAGCAGATCGCGCGCGACAAGGGCATCGCGGTGGACACACTGCTTGAGGCACTCGCGAACGCGCTGGTCGCGGCCTACAAGCGGATGCCGTCCTCGGCGGAGGAGGCCTTCGTCACGATCGACTCTGATTCGGGCGAGATTCGTGTCTATGGCCAGGAGCTCGATGACGACGGCAACGTCGTGCGCGAGTGGGATGACACCCCGGACGACTTTGGTCGTATCGCAGCCCAGGCAGCCAAGCAAGTCATCTTGCAGCGCATTCGCGAGGCCGAGCGTGACCTGAAATACGACGAGTATGCCGGGCGAGAGGGCGACATCGTCACGGGGATCATCCAGCAGAGTGACAATCGCTACACACTTTTGGACCTCGGAAAGGTCGAAGCCCTCCTGCCCCAGGCGGAGCAGGTGCCTTACGAGCGCTACGACCACGGCGCGCGCCTCAAGGCTTACATCGTCGAGGTGCGAAAGACTGCCAAAGGTCCACAGATCGTCGTGTCACGATCTCACCCCGGTCTCATCCGCCGTCTGTTCGAGCTTGAGGTGCCCGAAATCTCCAACGGCGTCGTCGAACTCAAGGCGTGCGCGCGTGAGCCGGGGCATCGGACGAAGATCGCCGTCTGGTCGAATGATTCCAATGTCGATCCAGTTGGCGCGTGTGTTGGCGCGCGTGGCGCGCGCGTGCGGATGGTGACCAATGAGTTGCGTGGCGAAAAGGTCGACATTGTGCCGTTCTCTGACGATCCTGGCGAGTTTGTGGCCCGTGCGCTCCAGCCTGCAAAGGTGCAAGAGGTACGTCTCGATGAAGAGACTGGTACGGCGATGGTGATTGTGCATGACTACCAGCTCTCGCTCGCGATCGGGAAGGAGGGCCAGAACGCGCGACTCGCCGCGCGGCTCACCGGTTGGCGGATCGACATCAAGTCCGAGAGTCAGCTCGCCGATGAGGAGTCGGGTTACGCATCCGAGGCTTGGGCTGAGGGTGAGTGGATCGAGTCCGCCGACGGATCGATGGTCTTCCAGCCCGCCGGAGGGGGAGAGCCGATCACGATGGAGAGCTGGCAAAAGGGCGGGATTACTGCACCCGTCCCGGAGCAGGTTGACACGGCCTTGGTCCCTGCAGAGGTTGCAAAGGTTGCAGAGGTTGCAGAGGCGACGGTCGAGGCCGGCGACTCTGGCGCGAAGAGCGAGGCATAGCGGGCAATGATGGCTCGTCCGGTGCGCACCTGTGTCGGTTGTCGTCAGCGATTCGCCATCGAAAGCCTGGTGCGGATCACGATCGACACCAGGGGTCAGCTCGTCGTCGGGGGATCCAGTGATGGACGTGGAGTCTGGCTCTGCGCTGGTACGCAAGAGTGTGCGCTGCGGGCTGAGCGGTCGGGGGCACTCGGTCGGGGGTTCAGGGCGACCGTTGCGCCAGAGCGTGTGCGGGCTCTGATCGAGATGCTCTCGGACAAGCGGGAGAGGTCGAATTGCTCGGGGCGGCCGGGCACAGTTGTCTCGTAGGTGTGCGAGGATAGGAGTACGGCTTTGGCCGTCTGAGACGCGTATCACGTGGATGCGCTGAGAAGGGACTGTCGAGTAGTTGGCGAAGAAGATCCGCGTCTATGAGCTTGCACGCGAGCTTGGACTTACGAATAAAGAGGCACTCGACCTCTCCATTGCCCTTGGAATCGGCGTCAAAAGCCACTCGTCGTCGATTGAAGACGCACAGGCAGACCGCGTTCGCCGCAAGGCAAAGGCCGAGGGGCTCATCCGCGAGGTTCAGCCCGAGGAACCTGCTCCGGCCAAGAAGGCACCCGCCAAGAGGGCCGCAGCGTCAAGGGCAGCCACAACGAAGGCAGCCGCCCCGAGCGCTCCCGATCCCCTCGCTCTGCCCGGCGTCATCGAACCCGAGGTACAAAAGACGGAGCGCCGCGCCGCCGCTGCACCTGCAGCGGTCCACGAGAGCCCCTTCGCACCGCCGGTCCTGCCCGACGAGGTCGCGCCAGAACACCGGGTTGTGCGGAGCCGTCCAGCCAGCCAGATGAGCGAGACTGCGCATCACGTCCCCGAACGCCCCCTCCCACCGCGCGCTCCTTCGGCACCGCCGCGCGGCACGGTGCCCGGTGCGCCGGAGAGCCAGCGATCGATGCCTCCGGCTGCCGCCCAGTCCCGCCGGCCCCTGACGAGCTCGACCGGCCGGCCGATCCCACCTCCCCCCAATGGACCACTTCGGTCGGCGACCGGACGTCCGATACCGCCGCCTCCCGGCGGAGGTCGCCCCAGCACGCCTGCACCGAGTCGACCGACCGGTCCTGGCGGATCGAGCCGTGGTCCGCGGCCGACGGGTACTCCACGTCCCGGTGGTACCGGAGGCTCGCGCCCAGGCGGTTTCTCGGGCGGGTCATCGCGGCCGGGAGGTTTCTCGGGTGGCGCCGGTAGCAGCCGCCCTTCGACGGGAACCTCGGGGATGCCGGGTCGATCGGGGGCGGGAGCTGCCGGTGGACCGCCGAGTGGACCTCCCCGCGGAGGACCGGGTAGTCGCGGCCGACCGCCGCAGCGGCGGACGCAGCGTCGTCGCCGCAACACCGAGGAGCTCGAGCCCTACCAGCCCGTCGTCTACAGCGCCTCGAATGCGCCGGTGCCCGAGAGCGAGGTGATCATCGAGCGAGGCTCGACTCCGCAAGAGGTCGGCCCCAAGCTGAACCGGTCCTCGGGCGATATCATCCGTTTTCTCTTTCTCCAGGGCGAGGTGGTCACGGCGACCCAATCCCTCTCGGAGGACATGATCGAGCTCTTTGCCGCCGAGATCGGCGCGCGTGTCAAGCTCGTCGATCCCGGTGAGGAGCAAGAGGCCGCCCTTCAGGCGCGTTATTTTGCCGACATCGATGAGGAGGAGGATGCCGCGACGCTTGTTCCGCGTCCGCCGATTGTCACCGTCATGGGACATGTCGACCACGGGAAGACCAAACTGCTTGACCGTATCCGCCAGACCAATGTTGTTGCCGGTGAGGCGGGGGGAATCACCCAGCATATTGGCGCCTATCAGGTCAAGGTGGGGGATCAGGCAATCACCTTCATCGATACCCCGGGTCACGAGGCGTTCACGGCGATGCGCGCGCGTGGTGCTGAGGTCACCGACATCGTCGTGCTTGTCGTCGCGGCCGATGACGGCGTGATGCCACAGACCGTTGAGGCGATCAATCACGCCAAGGCGGCGGGTGTACCGATCCTCGTTGCAATCAACAAGATCGATCGCGAGGAGGCCGATCCGAACCGCGTCCTCCAGCAGCTTTCGGAGCATGGACTTGTTCCCGAGTCCTGGGGTGGCGAGACGATCACCGTCGAGTGTTCTGCGCTCCAGGGTCTTGGCATCGACGAGCTGCTCGAACAGATCACCGTTCTGGCCGAGGTGCTCGAGCTCAAAGCATCTCCAGAGGGACCCGCCCGTGGCACCGTGCTTGAATCGAACCTCGAGGTTGGACGTGGACCGGTGGCGACGATCATCGTCTCTGCCGGCACGCTGCATGTCGGGGACGCGCTTGTCGCAGGCTCCGCGTGGGGAAGGGTCAAGGCGCTGATCGACGACAAGGGTGACCAGGTCAAGATCGCGACACTATCGATGCCCGTTGAGGTGCTTGGACTCTCCGAGCCTGCCTCAGCCGGGGATGAGGTCCGTGGGACCCCCGACCAGGCGATCGCGCGCACCATCGGCGAGGCGCGAGAGCAGCGCCAGCGCTTTGCCGGTTATGGACAGAACGCAACCGCGCAGGGCTCCGGGTCAAAACTCGAGGACATCTTCGAGCAGATCCAGCAGGGTGGCACGGCGACTCTGACACTGGTGCTCAAGGCCGATGTGCAAGGTTCGCTCGAAGCGGTTACCGAAAGTCTCCGCAAGCTCGAACGCGATGATGTCAAGATCGCCTTTGTCCACCGCGCGGTTGGCGGTATCACCGAGAATGACGTCACGATCGCCGCGGCATCGGGCGCGACGATCATCGGTTTCAATGTGCGACCCGATCGGCGATCGCGCGAACTCGCAGTGACACACAAGGTCGAGATCCGAACCTACGAGATCATCTACAGGCTCATCGAAGACCTTGAGGCAGCCATGCTCGGCATGCTTGCACCGACCTTTGAGGAGATCGTGACCGGTGAGGCGGAGGTACGTGACATCTTCCGCGTTCCGCGCGTCGGAGCGATCGCCGGATGCTACGTGCGGAACGGGACGATCACGCGCGGATCCAAGGTGCGCTTCCTTCGAGACGGCGTTGTAATCTGGAAGGGCGCGATCTCTTCGCTGCGCCGGTTCAAAGATGACGTGCGCGAGGTTCAGACAGGTTTTGAGTGCGGAATCGGCCTCACCGACTTCCAGGATCTCCATTCCGGTGACATCATTGAAACCTTCGACGAGCGTGAGGTTCCGCGCACCTAGCGGCAATGGTTCATCTGGTCCCTTGCCCGATTGAGAGGGATCTGTTCATGTGATCGACAGGAGGCGGGTCCACCTTGGAGCGTTCACGCAAGAAGGGTCCGCAGCGCAACTATCCGCGCACCGTGCGCGTCAACGCACTCTTGCATGAGGTGCTCGCAGAGGCTCTCGAAAGGCTCTCCGATCACGACGAGAGGCTGTTGCTGACGACCATCACCGGCGTCTCATGCGATCCCGATCTGCGCCACGCGCTTGTCTTTCTCTCGTCGCTCGACGACGAGAGATCAGTGGCGCTCGAAGATCACCGACGCGCGCTGCAGTCGGAGGTCGCCGCGCAGGTGCGTCTCAAGCGCATCCCCTCGCTCAAGTTTCTTGTCGATCCTGCGATCGTCGCGGGCAACCGGGTGGAAGAGGCACTGAGACGCGTCCAGGAACTCTCCAAAGAGGGGCCAGATTCCTGATATGGGCCGGCGCCCGACACGCGCGTCCCCCGGGGGTGTGCAAGAGATCGATGGTTATGTCGTGATCGACAAGCCCGCCGGAATCACCTCGCACGATGTCGTTGCACGCGCGCGAAGGTTGCTGGCGACGCGCAGAATCGGTCATGCCGGAACGCTCGATCCGGGCGCTACCGGGGTATTGGTCCTTGGAGTGGGTCGGGCGACGCGACTGTTGCGATTCGTGAGCGACCAGCCAAAGAGTTATCGAGGGGAGATTGTCTTCGCGACGACGACGTCGACGTTAGATGACGCGGGAGAGATCACTGGACGTTTCGAAATGCCCAACCTCGAGCCCGAGCGAATCAGCCTCGTGGCGCGTCGTTTTGTCGGCACGATCAAGCAGATTCCACCGATGGTCTCGGCGATCAAGGTCGATGGCACCCGCCTCTACGAACTCGCGCGAAAGGGCATTGAGGTCGAACGCGCGCCGCGCAGCGTTACGATCACCCGCTTCGACCTCGAGCCGACAAAAGACCGCTTCGTCTTTTCATTCGTCGTCGACTGCTCGTCGGGAACCTATGTGCGCTCGCTCGCCGCGGATCTCGGTGCGGCGCTCGGTGGAGGTGCACACCTGCGACGACTGCGAAGGGAGGGGATCGGACCGTTCCGTCTTGACGGCGCCGTCGTCCTCGATGCTCTCTCGCGAGATGACGTCGCGCCAAGTCTCGGATTGGTGCGCCATCTCGATCGGATTGTTGTCGATGACCGATTGATCACGGACATCGCGCACGGGAAGATTTTCGAACGTCGCGCCCTCGAAGTTGTCGGTGACGGGCCCTGGGCGCTTCAGTCGAAGGACGCGCGACTGCTTGGTGTCTATGAATCTTGGACGACCGAGCGGATCAAGCCTGCAGTGGTGCTGCTTGATGCAGATGAACTTGAACGATCTAAATCGGCGGACCCCGAGTTGACGCCCCTCACCAAAGACAGCCCGGACGGACGATAGGGTTTTGAACGTATGAGCACTGCGACCGAATCCGGGTCCTTAACTGGCGAACGCAGTGTCGTCACGGTAGGTACCTATGACGGAGTACACCTTGGTCATCGACGGCTGATCGAGGAGACGAAACGATCGGCTCGCGAACGCGCATGTCGAAGCGTTGTCGTGACCTTCTCGGTGCATCCTTCGAAGGTGTTGCGTCCATCGGCTCCGGTGCCGCTTTTGTGCACGCTCGAGGAGAAGATCGACCTTTTGCAAGAGACCGGCATCGATGAGGTGGTGGTACTCGAGTTCGACCGCGACCGCGCACATGAGAGCGCGGAGGATTTTGTGATCCGCGACCTCGTCGGACGACTTGGCGCTGTCGAGGTTGTGGTCGGATCGAACTTCCGTTTTGGTTTCAAGCGCCACGGCGACGTGGCACTGCTGCACCGGCTTGGCGAAGAGTACGGATTCGTCACCACAGGGGTCGACCTGGTGCTCGATGACGAGCACCACAGTGTGGTCTCTTCGACGCGTATCCGCGCGCTCATCGCCAACGGAGCGATGCGCGAGGCGCAACATCTGCTCGGTCGTCCCTATCCGCTCATCGGCATGGTCGACTCCTCATCGGTGATGCATCTCCCGAAGGAGCTGCTCATCCCACCCGAGGGCACCTATCTCGTCTCGCTCTCCGCGGGGGGCTCCGCGCGATCGCACGGAGTTCAATCGGTACGAGGCACTGCACGGATCACCGATCGGGCGACAGTCACGCTCGGCGATCTCGTCGCCGGGCGCGGTATCGACAGGGAGAGACCGGTTCGCGTCGCCTTCGAGGGCGATCGCGAGCCAGCAGTCGAGGGCGATCGGTAGACTCGGGGCGTGGCAATCCATCGCATCCGTCAGTTCGGCGATCCCGTCCTGCGCCAACGCGCGCGCGAGGTCGAGAGCGTCAACGGCGCGCTGGTGCGCCTCGTCGAGGATATGTACGAGACGATGTACGACGCACCTGGGGTTGGTCTCGCGGCGCCCCAGATAGGTGTCGAGCGACGTCTCTTTGTCTATGACGTCGGAGACGGGGCACATGCCGTGATCAATCCCGAGATCGTCGAATCCTCGGGCGAGTGGTCCTATGACGAGGGATGTCTTTCGATTCCCGATCTCTCCTGGACGGTGGTGCGTCCGGGCTCGGTGCATCTGCGTGGAGTCTCACTCGATGGCGAGGAGATTGACATCGAGGCCGATGAACTACTCGCGCGGTGTTTCCAGCACGAGATGGACCATCTCGATGGGATCCTCCTCGTTGAACGACTCGACGAGGAGCAACGCAAGGCGGCGATGGCGATCCTTCGGCAGCGCGCGCTTGACGTCGCGATCCCCTCGCCACGTTGAGCGCGAGAAGACGCTGAAACGCCTCGCGTTCTTCGGCACGCCCGCGACCGCGGCGGCGACGCTTGTGGCGCTGATCGATGCGGGACACGAGATCGCCGTCGTGGTCACCAACCCGGACCGGCGAAGGGCGCGGCGCGGCGAGATCGAGCCGAACCCGGTCAAGCTCCTCGCCAAGGCTCACGCGATCCCTGTCCGCGAACACCCGAGTGATGTGCTCGAGTTCCCCTGCGATCTCGGCGTCGTCGTCGCCTATGGCCAGTTGATCCGGACCGATGTGCTCGCGCGGCTTCCGATGGTCAACATCCACTTCTCCCTCTTGCCGCGCTGGCGTGGAGCGGCTCCCGTCGAACGGGCGATTCTCGCCGGTGACCAAGTCACCGGAGTCTGTCTGATGCGACTCGAAGAGGGACTCGACACCGGAGCGGTCTATGCGCGTGCTACCACGGCGATCGATCCCGATGAGGGTCTGGTCAGCCTGCGCGAGCGCCTATCAAGTTTGGGCACCGCGCTCTTGCTCGAAGAACTTGGTCTTGGCGACGCGGCATTCGCGCATGCCGTTCTCCAGACCGGCGAGGTGAACTATGCGCACAAGATCGGAGTCGAGGATCGACATCTTGATTTTTCCGAGCCGGCGGTCATCGCCCAGCGGAAGATCCGCGTCGGTCGCGCCTGGACGACCTTTCGTGGACGACGCATCGTCATCCACGAGGCGCGCGTTCGAGACGGGCACGAAGGCGCCACGGGGGGGCATCCCGGTCTGATCGTCGCCGATCACGTCCTTTGCTCCGCGGGCCTGTTGGTTCCACTCGTCGTGCAGGCCGAGGGGCGATCGCGCATGGACTTTGCCACCTGGCTCGCCGGAGTGAGACTCAAGGAGGGTGAATCGTTCGAGCCGTGAGCGATCGGGGAGTTGGCGCTAGTCTCGCGAACGTGATCCCGATCGGAGATATCCACATCGCGCCATCGATGCTCTCGGCTGACTTTGGACACCTTGTCGAGGCGATCGATCTGATCTCCTCGGAGACCTCGTGGCTACACATCGACGTGATGGACGGACACTTCGTCCCCAATCTCACGATCGGCCCACCGGTCGTTGCCTCGCTCCGCCGGCAGTCCTCCCTGTTTTTCGACTGTCATCTGATGATGACCAACCCCGAACGCTATCTCGAGGCTTTCGCGCTCGCCGGGGCTGATCTGTGTTCTGTTCACGTCGAGATCGGCAATAGCGCGAAGCTCATCGACCAGATGCGCGAGCTTGGTCTCGCGGTGGGCCTGGTGCTCAATCCCGATACGCCATTCTCGGCCGCCGAACCATTTCTTGACCGCATCGATCTTTTGTTGGTGATGAGCGTCTTTCCCGGTTTTGGCGGACAGTCGTTCATGCCCGAGGTACTCGACAAGATCGCTCAGGCACGTGCCGCAGTCGACGCCGGTGCGAACCAGGTGGTGATCGAGGTCGATGGCGGCATCGACACCACCACCGCTCCGCTTGCTGCGATGGCCGGTGCGCAGGTCTTTGTCGCTGGAAACGCGGTCTTCGGTGCCGAGCACCCCCGGGCCGCGGTGGCCGCAATCCGCGCTGCGGTGACCGGTGCTCTCGCCAGTCGTTGAATCTGGGGCACAATAGTGGGATCGTGTGGAGAGGTTCCCCACGTCATCGAACCCGGCAGGAGTCTCGTCCCGCGATGCTGCGTCTCGTATTGCCTAAAGGATCTCTCGAGAGGCAGACCCTCGAGCTGTTCTCCTCCGCCGATCTTGCTGTAGGACGGAGCTCTGAGGTCGATTATCGCGCGACGATCGATGACCCGCGCATCGACGATGTGCGTATCCTCCGTCCCCAGGAGATTCCGCGCTATGTGGCAGATGGCCTGTTTGACATCGGCATCACCGGACGCGACTGGATCGAGGAGACCGGAGCAGAGGTAGTCTCGCTCGGTCAGCTGAGGTATTCGAAGGTGACGAACAATCCGATCCGAGTCGTGCTTGCAGTCGGCGGAGATTCGTCCGTCATGGCTCCCGAAGAGCTTTCCACCGGTGCACGGATCTCGACGGAGTACCCCAACCTCACCGACCGCTATCTGGCCGCGCACGGCATCGATGCTGAAATCTCGCTCTCATACGGCGCGACCGAGGCAAAGATCCCCGAGATCGCGGATGCGGTCGTCGAGATCACCGAGACCGGACGTGCCCTGCGTGCCGCCGGACTTCGCATCGTGGCGACGATCCTCGAGTCCTACACCGAACTGATCGCCAACCCGGCTGCCTTTGCCGATCCGAAGAAGTCCCACGCGATGGGACAGATCCTCACCCTCTTGCATGGCGCACTCGAGGCCCGGACGCGTGTGCTCGTCAAACTCAATGTCAGCGAGGAGGACCTCGAGCGTGTCATCGCAGTTCTGCCGTCGCTGAAGTCTCCGACCGTCTCGAAGCTGTTCGGCGATGGGGGATATGCACTCGAGTCGGTCGTCGAGAAATCCGCGATCAATGTGTTGATTCCGGAGCTGAAAGACCGCGGCGCGACGGACATCCTCGAGATTCCACTGTCAAAGATTGTCTCCTAGTGCCGCCCCCCGTCGATCGACCGGAGCGACTCCTGCTCGGGCATGAGTATCTCGGTGCGGTAGCGGAGTTTGATGAATCGACCGGACTTGGCATCATCACCGTCGAGGACCCAGCTGGGCCAGGCGGTGCGCCGATACTCGGATTCCACTGCACTCAGATCGCGGATGGCTCGCGCTCGATTGTCTCGGGAACCAAGGTGCGATTCAAGGTCTCTCCTTCGAACCTCGGCATTCTCGAGGCGCGCGAGATTCGGTCTCGCCCGGGTACCAGCCAGAGCTGACAGGGGGAGCGCGTTGCGCGTCTCTCGGTGGTCATCGCGGACAGAACGGCCGCAACGCGTGACGCGTGACACGCGACGCGCGCACCTACGCTGGTTCGGAGGAGGTACTTGCCCCTGGTGTCGCGTGTTCTGGCGAGGCGTGTGCCGCGGAGATCTGGACGAAGGCGAGCCGGACCTGGGCGAGTCCCTCACTAAGCGTCGTCGCGCTCGGACCGATCCGCTCGCCGAGCCTCTCGACGATTGCCCCGAGGGCATCGATCGCGAGCCGCGCCGCCTCGAGGTGCGGTGGCTCCTGGCCAAGGTGAATCGCGGCGAGCTGGAAGAGGCCGTAGCAGTGGTTTGCAATCACATCGCCGACGGGCGCGTTGAGGAGCTCCTCCTCGAGACGCTCCATCTCTGCCCGGTATTCGGCCTCTTGCGCGGGATCGATCGTCCCCTCTGGTCGACCGCTCGGGCGCGTGCTTTCGCGGCTCGGGTCAGAACCCGCTGGGGGGTTGGGGCTGGGGCTGGCCGGGTTGACCGGACGCTCGCCGTCGGGTGTCCACAGACTGCTCATGCCTGATAGCCTAGGTGAACAATTTATGGGAAAGCGGAGCTGCACGGATGTGCGACTCCCACCCGATCACCGGTCTTTCGTGTGTATCGGGTAGTCGGTTCGACCGGGTGGCATCGCGATCCTTTGCTCTCCCACGTCCTCGTCGGGACGTGGCTGAATCGAGAGGAGTGATGCCAGATCACCACCAGCCCAAGCGCAACTGAGCCGCGGATGAATGAACGTATCCGCGCCCGTGAGGTTCGACTCGTCGATCCCGACGGGAATCAGCTCGGTATCAAGCTTCTTCCCGAGGCTCTGTCCATCGCCCGTGAGATGGATCTTGATCTTGTTGAAGTTGCACCGCTCGCGAATCCGCCCGTCTGTCGCATCATGGACTATGGAAAGTTCAAATTTGATGAGGCACAGAGGCTTCGAGAGTCAAGGCGCAAGGGGGCAAGCGGCGGTATCAAGGAGATGAAATACCGGCCAAAGATCGGCAATGGTGACTTTGACACCAAGACCCGACAGGTCGGCAAGTTCCTCCAGGATGGCCACAAGGTGAAGATCACCATCATGTTCCGTGGCCGCGAGGTCTATCACCCAGAACTTGGTCGCAAGATCCTTGATCGCATCGCCGAAAAGGTCGAGGGCGCGGCCAAGATCGAGTCCGAGGCCCGTCTCGACGGGCGCAACATGGTGATGGTACTCGCGCCAGACCGCAGGAGTACGAAACAGCTGGCCCCGAAATCAGAGGCGCAGCGTGCCCAGGAGGCACAGAGACGGGCGCGCACCGTTGCACCGGTTTTGGCCGAGAGTGGCGAGACAGCCTCGGGACTGGTCGAAGAGACCATGGTGGTCCAGGCGACTGGTTCGGTTGACGAGATTGATCAAGGTACGACCCCTGCGAATGTCGCCGGGGAAGGGAAGGACTGAAATGCCGAAGATGAAGACACACCGCGGCGCTGCCGCGAGATTCAAGCTCACGGGGACGGGCAGGCTCCGTCGCCGACAACAGAACCGCGGTCACCTGATGGAGCACAAGAGTTCTGTGCGCGCACGTCGTCTTGGACGCGAGGTGGATGTCGCGAAGGTCGATGCGCCAAGGATTCGCCGACTGCTCGGCCTGTAGTCCTTTTCGGAGAGTCGCGGTCCAGCCCTGACTCTCCGGTGTTCGAAACACGATGGTCTGATGAAACACAATGTTGTGATGAAAGGAGCACCCCATGGCGAGGGTCAAACGCTCAGTCGCGAGCAAGAAGCACCGCCGGGTCGTACTTGAGCGCGCACAGGGCTACTACGGAAACAAGTCGCGTTCGTTCAGGTCCGCGAACGAGCAGGTCATGCACTCGCTGCAGTATGCATACCGCGATCGCCGCGCGCGCAAGGGCGATTTCCGCAGGCTGTGGATCCAGCGGATCAACGCCGCGGCGCGCATCGAGGGCGTCAGCTATTCGAGGTTCATCGCCGGGCTCCACGCGGCCGATGTGAACATCGACCGCAAGATCCTTGCCGACCTCGCAGTGCGCGACCCACAGGCCTTCGCGAAGCTCGTCGATGTCGCCAAAGAGGCGCTCGCAACCAAAGAGGCTGCCTCCTGATCGAGGGCTCGCTCGGAGCGCGTCACCAACGCGTGACACGACTTCGGCGACTCTCGTCGAAACGTAGCCAGCGCGACCAGGGTCGCGTGTTTGTCGCGGAGGGCGCGAAAGTTGTCGAGGCTGCACTTCACGCGGGAGCGGTGATCGAGGCGATTTACTGCGACCCGGGCTCGCCCGGTCTCGTCGCGCTCGAACCGCTGATCGAGTCGGCACGCGCACACGGTGTACGAATCTTTGGCCTCGAGGCCGGTGTGCTCGAACGGGTCTCGGACACGGTGACGCCACAGCCGATCCTCGCGGTGGTCAATTTCATCGACCGCCCGCTCGAGACGATCGTTCGCGGCGTCGTACTCGTCCTCGTCGATGTTCGAGATCCTGGAAATATCGGCTCGATCCTGCGCTCCGCGGATGCTGCGGGAGTCGACGCGGTGATTCTGTGTGATGGTTGCGGTGACCTGTACAATCCAAAGACCGTGCGTGCCAGCGCGGGATCGCTGTTTCACCTGCCGGTCGTACGCGGCGGCGACCCGGAGTCGGTGCTCGGCGCGCTTGAAGGGATCGGATTCGCGACCTGCGCGACGCTCGCACGAGAGGCCGAGGACTACGCCATCGCTGAGCTGTTGTCCCCACTCGCGCTTGTCTTTGGCAACGAGGCGAGGGGTCTCGATGCGAAAATTGCCAGTCGCTGCAGCCGCGCGGTCTCCGTTCCGATCGCGGGTGGCGCAGAGTCGCTCAATGTCGCGATGGCGGCGACGGTCATCGCCTTTGAACTTGCGCGTCGTCGCCGTCATGGTGGACGAGAAGCGCTTAGCATGAATGTGTGAGCGAGGCGAATGTGGAACCATCCGTGATCGACAGGGCGCGTGCATTTGTCATTTTGACGCTGCCCGAGATAGCAGCCAGCCCGAGCATCGCCGACCTCGATGAACTCGAGGCGCGCTCTGTTGGAAGGCGCGCTCCGTTTGTCGAATGGAAGCGCTCACTCGGCTCCCTCGCCCTCGAGCAGCGTCCGAGCGCGGGCCAGGCGCTGAACGAGGGCCTTTTCGAACTCGGCGAGGCGATTCGTCTGCGCCGCGAGGAGCTCAGCCGCATCGAACGCCTTCACGCGCTCGATGCTGACCGGCTCGATCTCGGTGAGGTGACTGCCAGATGGACTCCGGGACATCTGCATCTCGTCACCCAGGTACGCGAGGAGCTCGAGGAGGTCTTCCTCGGCATGGGCTACGAGATCGCCGAGGGTCCTGAGATCGAGACCGATTGGTACAACTTCAGTGCACTCAACATGCCCAAGCATCACAGCGCGCGTTCGATCCAGGACAGCTTCTATCTGCGGGTCGGCGATGGCGAATCATGGCTGTTGCGTTCGCAGACCTCGCCGGTGCAGATCCGTCTGCTCGAACGCGGCGTACTTCCGCTCTACGCGATCGCGCCTGGGCGCGTCTACCGTCGCGACACCGCGGACTCGCGCCACCTGCCGGTCTTTCACCAGATCGAGGGCATCGTCGTTGACAAAGGTGTGAATTTCGGCGATCTCAAGGGTACTATCGACACCTTCGTCGGGGCGATCTTCGGCGAGCAGGTCTCGGCACGTCTGCGACCGGCCTACTTTCCGTTCACCGAACCCTCCGCCGAGTTCGAGATCACCTGCGCGATCTGTGCGGGCGAGGGGTGCCGGACCTGCTCGCAGACCGGGTGGATCGAACTTGGTGGCTGTGGGATGGTGCATCCGGCTGTCTTCGAGGCAACCGGGGTCGATCCGGAGGAGTACTCGGGATTCGCATTCGGATTTGGGATCGACCGCCTCGCGATTATGCGCCACGGAATCGAGGACATCCGCAGTTTCTTGGAGAACGATGTCCGGTTCCTCAGACAGTTTTAGTCAACGGTATTCCCATGCGCCTGGCAAAGGAGTCTGAGTGCGCGTCCCGCTGAGTTGGTTGAAAGAGTACGTGGATATCGACACCGATCCGGCGGATCGCGCCTCGGTTCGCAAGCTTGCGGGAGTACTCGATCGTCTCGGCCTCGTTGTCGAGGGGATCGAGCACGTCGGCGACGGACTCGAGGGCGTCGTCCTCGCGCGCGTCGTTGAGATCCAAAAGATCGAGGGTGCGGACAAGATCAGGCTCGCGGTGGTTGACGCCGGAGGAGGGGACCGCGTCGAGGTGGTCTGTGGCGCGTGGAACTACGGCATCGGCGACATTGTGCCCTTCGCCCCTGTCGGGGTGACCCTGCCGAACGAGATGGAGATCCGCTCGCGCAAGATGCGTGGCGTGACATCGAACGGAATGTTGTGCAGCCCAAGCGAGCTCGGACTTGCGGACGAACATGAGGGTCTCCTCGTCCTCGCGAGAACTGGCTCGGCCTTTGGCGATCTCCCCGCAAGGATCGAGCTCGGTGGTGAGATCGCCGACTTTCTCGGCATTGTCGTCGATGTGGTGTTCGATCTCTCGATCGAGCCCAACCGCCCCGACGCGCTCTCGATCGTCGGGGTCGCGCGTGATCTCGGTGCCGCGCTCGGATGTGGCTTTACGTCACCGGTACCGAGCGTCATCGAAGAGGGAGGGCCGGTCGCGCGCCTCGCCTCGGTCACGGTGCTCTCCGACGACCTGTGCCCGCGCCTTGTCGCGCGCGTCATCTCTGGAGTCGCGCCGATTGACTCGCCAAGAGAGGTTGCCCGGCGTCTCTCGCTCGCCGGGATGCGACCGATCAACGCCGTCGTCGACGCCTCGAACTACGTGATGCTCGAACTCGGCCAGCCGACCCATCCCTATGATCTCGACCAGCTTTCGGGCCGTGGTCTGCGGGTGCGGCGTGCGGCCAAAGGTGAACGGCTTGTCACGCTCGACGGCATTGCGCGCACGTTCGGCGATACGGACTTCGACGATCTACTGATCTGTGATGCGAGCGATCGGCCGGTTGGTCTGGCGGGAGTCATGGGTGGCCGCTCGAGCGAGATCAGCGATGCGACGCGCGAGGTGCTGCTTGAGGTTGCCTCCTTCTCCCCGCTCGCGATCGGGCGCACCTCGGACGCCCAGGGACTTCGCTCCGAGGCCTCGACGCGGTTCTGGCGTGGTATAGATGAAGAGGGTCTCGATCTCGCCGCAGATCGTTTCTGCGAACTTGTGCGCGAGGCGCACATCGCCGCCGGAGTCGCGCCACCGGTGGTTGCGACCGGGCGACTCGAGAGCGCGCCGGCGCCAGATGAGCGACGGCGATTGCGATTGCGAGTGACGCGCGTCAATGACTATCTCGGAACGTCAATTGGGGTGGACAAGATGACGCAACTCCTTGCGCCGCTTGGGTTCAAGGTAACCGAGGTCGCTGGCGACCTTGAGGTCGAGATTCCCGGTTTTCGTCGCGATGTGACGCGTGAGGTCGACCTGATCGAGGAGGTGGCGCGACTCTTTGGCTATGACAACATTCCCGAGCGTTCGAGACGCTCCCCGTTCGTCGGTCGCAGGGGTCCGCTTCAAGAGCTGCGCCGCGCACTTCGCCGGCAGCTGACCGCGGCCGGTGCGCATGAGGCGTGGACGAGTTCGATCGTCGACCCCGCGCTCGAGCGGATGATCGGGTCGAAGGTCGTTCATGTGGAGCTCTCCAATCCGATTGTCGCCAATGAGAGTGCGCTGCGCTCACATTTGCTCGCGGGACTCCTCGGCGCGATCAGGCAGAACGAGTCGCATCGCAACGCGCAGCTGCGACTGTTTGAGATCGGCAACGTCTTTTTCATGCCGGTCGCCGGTGAAGAGCGTCCGATCGAGAGAGAGCTCGTCGCGGTGATCTTTGCGATGGATGGAGATGACGCGACCACCTCATACGCGTGCTGGCGCGCACTTGTCGAGGGTCTCTCGCTCGAACCCGGTCAGTTCACGATCGAACAGGCCTCTCCTGGAGAGCGTCTCGAGGAGAACTGGCTGAGCATTGGAGCACATCCGACTCGATCCGCGCGCATCAGTGCTGCGGGCAATGCGTGCGCGATCGTCGGAGAGGTCGATCCGGCGACACAGGAGCAGTTCGGTCTCGCAAGACGTCGCCTCGGGTGGCTGGTCATCGATCTGGTGACGCTGGGTGAGAGTGTCCGTGTTCCGCTCCAGGCGGATCACGTCAGCCACTTTCCCTCGGCAGATGTCGATCTCGCCTTCGTCCTCCCGGACTCCGTGCGCGCCCTCGTGCTCGAGCAGGCGATCAGGGATGCAGGAGGTGATCTCGCGGAATCGGTAACGCTCGTCGACGTGTACCGCGGCCGGGGGGTCGAGAGCGGTTCTCGCAGTCTGAGCTATCGCATCCGCCTGTGTGCAAATGATCGCACGCTGGGTGAATCGGACATTGCCGAGGCACGCTCTGGCATCATCAACCGCGTCGAGGCGGCTCTGCCAGCAACGCTGCGCGCCTAGGGTTTCGCTGCATTGCGACGTCTTGTCCTCGCATCCGGCTCTGCCTCTCGCCTCTCGATTCTTCGCACGGCGGGATTCGATCCTGAGGTGATTGTCGCCGATGTCAACGAGGATTGCGCAGAGACCGATGCCGGACGGATCGTTGATCTTCTCGCGAGACGAAAGGCGGAATCGGTCGCAGCCTCGTGTGGCGACGCGTTGGTGATTGGCTGTGACTCGCTGCTTGAGATCGACAATGATGCACTTGGCAAACCGGATTCCATCCAAACCGCGCATCGCAACTGGCAGCGACTGCGCAATTCGCGCGCCACATTGGTGACCGGTCATTGTCTGATCGATACGCGCACAGAAACGAGCGCGGACGAAGTTGTCAGGACCATCGTCACCTTTGGTTCACCGACTGAAGCTGAACTTGCAACCTATCTCGACACCGGAGAGTCGCTCAGGTGCGCAGGAGGATTTACCCTCGAGGGAATCGGAGCTGCTTTCATCGCGCGCGTCGACGGAGACGCACTCAACGTGATGGGATTTTCACCTCCGGCACTGCGTCGCCTGCTCCTCGCACTTGGCGTATCTCTTGAAGAGCTATGGCCACGAGGAGCTGCTTCACTACGATAGGGAGATGCGCGTCATCGGGACCGCGATCATCGGCGCAGTCATCGCCATAGTCATCGCCATAGTTGGCGTGCTCTCATCTGTCTCGCCAGTGCGCGCTCCGGTCATGCATCTGCGCGTGACGACGACAACCACCCCGGTCGATGTCAATCCGTTCACCTCTGCGCCACTCGCGGGTTACCTCAGGGGACGAGTCAATCTGGTCACTGCAGCGGTCTATGACGTGACGAGCGGGAAGACCTACCTCTACAACCCGGGGGTGCACGAAGTGACTGCCTCGATGGTCAAGATCGACATCCTCGCCGCGCTCTTGCACGAGGTGCAGGGGGAGCATCGCGGACTCAGCGCGATGGAGAGTTTACTTGCCTCGAAGATGGTCATCGGCTCGAACAACCGGGACGCGACCAAGCTGTGGAACGAGGTCGGCCAGCTTCCGGCGATGACTGCGTTTCATCAGGTGGTTGGATACCACCAGACGATCATGAGTTGGTCGTGGGGAGAGATTGAGACAACTCCGCTCGACGAGCTCGCCCTGTTGAAGGTCATCACGCTCCCGAATGCGATCCTCACCGATGCCTCGCGCGCTTACGAGGAGAGCCTGATGCAAAGCCCGGGTCTCTCCGAGCGCTTTGGCCTCGGTGATGGTCCGCCGGCGACCGCAACGATCGGACTCAAGGACGGTTACTTTCCCGAGAAGAAAACGGGCTGGCAGATCAACTCCGCCGGATACGTCCGTTTCAGCAGCCGTTTTTATCTTGCGGCGATCATGACCGCGGACAATCCGAACGAGACCTACGGAATCAACACGGTGGACAGTGTGGCAGAGATGATCTGGGGCAGTCTTCGGCCCTAACGACATCGTTTGGACAGCTCATCGCGTGGAGATCCCAGCTGTGGGTCGGTGCCGAGACAGACAGTTGAACCAGATAGTCGTCGAGTCAGGCAGTGCTGAATCAGGCAGTGCTGAGCCAGTCAGTGCTGAGCCAGTCAGTGCTGAGTCAGTCAGTGACCGGCGCGATCACGATGCAGCCGTTGTGACCGCCAAAGCCAAAGCTGTTCGAGAGGACCGGGCCCGGTGTGAAGGGGCGGCCGCTCTCTGTGACGACATCGATCGTGATCTCGGGGTCTTGCTCTTCACAGCCGATTGTCGGGGGGATCAGACCGCGCTCGATGGTGAGGCAGACGCAGACCGCCTCGATCGCTCCGGCCGCGCCGAGTGAGTGACCGGTGATCCCCTTGATCGAGGTCACGGGAGGCGTCTTGTCTCCGAAGACGTGGATGATCGCCTGTGACTCGGCGAGATCGTTCAACGGAGTAGAGGTGCCGTGTCCATTGATGTGAGTGATCTCGGAGGGCGTGATGCCGGCGTCGTCGAGAGCGAGTTCCATACAGCTGATCGCCCCGATTCCTCCCGGGGATGGAGCGGTGATGTGGTACGCGTCAGCGGTGGAGGCGGCTCCGGTGAGTTCAGCGTAGATGTGGGCTCCGCGCGCCTTCGCGTGCTCGTACTCTTCAAGAATCAATGCGGCTCCGCCCTCGGCGATAATAAATCCATCGCGTCGCAAGTCGTACGGGCGAGAGATTCCCTCCGTCGACAGCGCGGTCATGTTCGAGAAGGCGACGAGGCCTATAGCGGGACGATCTCCGACTCCGGTCATCCCGGCCTCGGCCCCTCCCGTCACGACCGCGTCACAGCGGCCGTACTGGATCAATCGCAGGGCGTTTCCGATCGCGTGGGTACCAGAGGCGCACGCGGTGACGACGGTCTCGCACGGACCGCGAAATCCAAAGCGCATCGAGATCGCCGCAGCTCCTGCGTTTGACATCATCATCGGCACGAGTCGGGGCGAGACACGGCGCGCGCCCCGTTCGGCGAGATTCGTGATCTGTTCCTGGAGGGTCTCGAGGCCACCGACACCCGTTGCATAGATGACGCCGACGCGTGTCGGGTCGAGTCCGAGTTCGCCGGCGTCCTCGAGGGCCATCTTTGCGGAGGCCACCGAGAACTGCGCGAAGCGATCCGTCTGGCGTGCCTCCTTTGGGTCGAGATAGTCAAGCGGCTCGAAGTCCCTGACGTATCGATATCCGACCGGCGCCTCGCCGAACAATCCGTCGAAGAACCTGTCGAGTCCGCTCCCGACACACGAGACCACACCAAGACCGGTGATGACCACCCGTCGCACGGGGATGTCCCTTGGCATCAGAGCTTATTGGTGACCAGATCGTAGGCCTGACCAATTGTGGTGACGCCCTCGAGCTCGGATTCTTCGACGGAGATGTCGAAGGTCTCTTCGAGCGCCATCACGAACTCGACGAGATCAAGGCTGTCCGCATCTAGGTCCTCGGAGAAGCGCGCCTCGAGGGTGACCTTCTCCGCGGGAACCTGCAGAACTTCGACGGCGCATGCCTTGAACTTCTCGAGGGTGGCGTCATCTGCCATGGTGTGCTCCTTTGCTCTGCGACCGTCTCCGCGAATCGCGGACGCGGTCATCGTTATGTGGATAAAACGTAGATCAATTGTGGTACAAACCGTGCACTCCCGGGCGGGTCACGGTCATATTTCCCGCCCGTTGCGAGACATTTCGGGAAAACGCAGTGGGATCTGCTAATTCCCCATACCGAGCCCTCCATCGATCGCGAGGATCGTTCCGGTGACGTATCCACCAAGCGGGTTCGTCAGGTAGACAACACCGGCCGCGACCTCCTCAGGCGTGCCGAGTCTGCCAAGTGGCACGTTTGCCCCAAGACCATCTCTCTGCGTGGCGCTGATCGCGGCGGTCATGTCGGTGTCGATCAGACCAGGAGCGATCACGTTGACGGTAATGTTCCGACTTGCCACCTCCCGGCTCAGCGCGCGCGCGAATCCGATCAGTCCGGCCTTGGCAGCAGAGTAGTTCGTCTGTCCCGCGTTCCCGGTCATCGCCACCACCGAGCCGATCAGGACGATTCTTCCTCCCCGTGCTCGGATCATTCCTGAGATCGCGCGCCGCGCGACGCGATAGACAGCGGTGAGATTGGTATCAATGACGTTTGCCCAACGCTCCTCGTTCATTCTCAACAACAGCGCGTCGTCAGTAATGCCGGCCGAACAGACGAGAAGCTCGACCGGGCCCGCAACCGCCTCGATCTCACCAAAGGTGCGCTCGACGTCTGCTGGACTCGTCACGTCGCAGTGGATGGCGACGAGTGGATGTGTATCACGAGGTCCCTCAAGATCCGCTGGAGCAGCGTTCTTGTAGGTGACAAAGACCCGGTCTCCACCGGCTTGGAGGGCGCGCGCCGTGGCGAGCCCGATGCCGCGCGAACCGCCAGTGACGAGCGCGACGCGGGCCGTCGCCAGATTGCTCATCTGCACTCACCCCACCTGACAATTGTCGAGGCCCAGGTCATTCCGGCTCCGAATCCCGACATAAGCACGTAGTCGCCATCGTGGAGCCTTCCGGCCTCTGTCGCATCGCACAGTGCGAGCGGGATCGACGCCGCACTGGTATTTCCGGTCCGGTCGAGGACGATCGCGGTCTGTCCGAGATCGAACCCGATGCGCGCGTTGACGGCCTCGATGATCCGGAGGTTGGCCTGGTGCGGGACGAACAGCGCGATGTCGGCGGGTTTCAAATCCGCTCGTTCGAGCACCGCGGTGATTGAGTCGACCTCGGCGCGCACCGCGCGACGGAACACCTCGCGCCCCTCCATCTGAATGAAGCCGCCGTGATTCTGATAGAGAAGGTCAGTGAATGCTCCGTCGACGCCGAGGTCATAGGAGACGATGAAATTCTCCGTCTTGTCGTTGGCACGGATGATCAGTGCCGCCGCCGCATCACCAAACAGGACCGCAGTGGAGCGATCCTCCTGGTCGGTGACGCTCGATAGGGTGTCGGCACCGATCACCAGCGCGCAGCGATGGCCCATGCGCAACAGGCCGTCCGCGGTGACGAGCGCGTAGACGAAGCCGGCACAGGCCGCATTCAGGTCGAACGCTCCACCGCTCAGACCAAGTTTTGCGTGCACGAGGGAGGAGGTGGCGGGGATCGCGCGATCCGGCGTCGAGGTGGCGATGATCAACAGGTCGATCTCGTCACCGGTGAGGCCGGCACGTTCGATTGAGCGCTGACCTGCGACGATTGCCAATGCCGAGGTCGGCCCACCCATTCGACGCTCTCGGATCCCGGTGCGCTCAACGATCCATGTGTCCGAGGTGTCGAGTCTTTTCTCGAAATCTTTGTTGGTGACAACGAGTTCGGGTAAAGAGGCACCCCACCCGATAATCGATCCACCCATCAGGACTCCTTTATCGACATCGCGGACTCTTGTGTGGTTCTCAGCCAGGCGACCGGTTGACCCGTGACGACGCGTTCACCCGCGAGCACAATGATGCCCTGTAATTCACCGGCGAATGGTGACCTGATCTCGATTTCGCCCGCCCAGCCGACGAGATCTCCGACGCCCAGCGAAATGACCCCCCGTGTTGCCGCTGCCCTCGAGAGCGTCGGAGCGGCCTCAATGAGGTCGGAGGCGGGTCGGAAGGGCCCGGTCGCCGGAGCGACGATCAGGCGCTCGGTCATCACGAAGCCGGCAGTGCGCTCGAGTTCCCGAACAGAGGCGGCCTCGGTTCCGGCGATGACGTCGACGAGCGCCTCGAGTTCCTCGGGAGTGGCCACATTCAATGCGGTGATCCCTTGGCTGATCGACCGTTTCACGAGTCCGGTCAGCACCGCGCCCGCGCCGAGTTCGACAAAGGTGCGCACTCCGGACTCATAGAGTGTTTGAAGGCTCTGGTGCCAGCGCACCGGACTACACAGCTGCGCGGAGAGAAGACCGGGCCATTCGTCTGGGTCTTCATGGATGCGGGCATCGACATTGGCAACCACGGGCGGATCCGGTTCGCGAAACGAGACGCCAGCGAGAGCCTTGCGCAGGAGGTCTCGGGCCGGAGCCATATACGGCGTGTGAAAGGCGCCACCGACCGGGAAGGACATCACCCGCTTGGCACCGAGTTCCTTGGCGATCTCCGCCGCGCGCAGGAGGTCATCGGGAGCGCCTGCAATCACGATCTGGCCCGGTGCATTGAAATTCGCGATCCAGACATCGCCCTCGGCGCGCATGCACGCCGCCTCGGCGCTGTCATCGTCAAGGCCGAGGATAGCCATCATCGTGCCACTCGATTTTGTCGCCGCATCTTTCATTGCGAGGCCGCGCTCGTTGACGAGTCGGACACCGTCGTCGAACGAGAGCGCCCCCGAGGCAACCAGGGCGCTGTACTCGCCGAGCGAGTGTCCTGCACACATCGTTGGGGTGATGCCGAGGCGCTCCGTCGCATCCAGAATGACCAGGCTGAGCACGAAGGTTGCCAGCTGCGCGTTCTCGGTGCTTGTCAAGCTCTCCTGGTCCATCCCAAGAAGGAGATGGGCGACGTCGCGGCCGACTGCTTCGCTCGCCTGTTCGACCAGTTCGAAGGAGGGATGGTCCACCCAACTCGATCCCATGCCATGGCGCTGCGAACCCTGACCCGGGAAGGTGAACGCCAGCAACTGATCTGCTCCCTCCACGACGATGCAATCGAATGCGCACGGACGCATCCTGCCCGACTCAAAAAAATCCCTACTCTCGAACCACCTCTGAGCTGTCGAACCACTCAGACCATCTATTAGACCTCGAGGGAGCCAAGATGGTTACATCGGGGCCATTCGCATCCGTTCCCACACGAGCGGGAAAACCGCCGACTGCAGGCGTTGTTGAGCGGATTTTCCCATTCAACGCGGCGAAATCGGTCGGTCCGGGGAGCTATCGGATGATCTTGGCCAGCGTTTCACCGGCGAGAGCGAGGATGTCGAGGTCATCGGGGTCGGGCATGTTGAAGATCATCCCGGTCAGCCCGGCATCGAGATAGCCACTGATCTGTTCGCAGACCGCGTCGGGATCGCCGATCGTCGCGTACGCGCGTAGCCGATCTTCGTCCATGTTGCGCACCTTCGCGAGCCGTTGCGCCTTTTGTTCGGCCTCTGCGTTGGTGCTGGCGATGACGAGTCCTCCAAGGCGGGTCTTGGCGATCTCTGTCGGATCGCGGCCGATCGTCTCGCAGTGGTCCTCGAGGACGCCGATCTTGTGACGGATGGTCTCTCGGTTGCCAAACAGATTGCAGGCATCCGCGTACTTCGCAACAAGCGCAAGGGTGCGCGTCTCTCCACTTCCACCGATGAGAATCGGAATACCGGTCTTTTGGACCGGACGGGGGATATTGCGCGCCTCGTCGATGGTGTAGTAGCGCCCGGTGAAGCTCGGCCGGTCCTCGGTGAACATCAGGCGACAGATCTGCACGGACTCTTCGAGGCGGTCCATGCGTTCTTTGACCGAGGGAAAGTCGAAACCGTAGCCGCGGTGCTCGACATCGTGCCATGCCGCGCCAATCCCGAGGATTGCTCTGCCCGCAGATATCACATCGAGCGTCGTCACCTGTTTGGCAAGCAGCGCGGGGTTGCGGTAGGTGACGCCGGTGACGAGTGTCCCAAGTGAGATGTTCTCGGTTCGCGCGGCGATACCGCCAAGCAGGGTGTAGGCCTCGAACATGGGCTCGGTCTCTGGCGCCATGATGGGGATCTGGTAGAAGTGATCCATCACCCAGAGTGAGTCGAATCCCGCACGTTCCGCGACCCCAGCGATCTCGGCGACCTTGGTGAATAGGTCGAGATCGGTGATGTTCGCGAAAGTGAAGCTCGGAATCTGTAGTCCGATACGCGTGACGTTCATGTCGCCTCCCGAGTTGCACCGGTCGGGCTGACTGGCGCTGATATTCGTATTATTTGTTTTGAATGAACTTTTGGCGATGCTGGCCCCGACTTTTTTCGTGCCCGGCCGGGATTCGCACTCCCGCCAACATCATCCGGCCCCATCCAGCTAGTCCGGCTCGTCCGGCAGGGTCAAGGTAGAAGGCTAATCCCGGTGGGCGCGCGCTGCTCCTTGGCAGGCTGTCCGGAGGAATCCGCGAACGCCGGTGACCACGGTGTGACACATCTGATCGGCGGCGGCGATGCGCTTACCATGGGGTCATCGGGTGCGCGTCACCCAAACCGTCTTGACCGAGGCGCCGGCGGGCCCGCGCCTTCGCCACTGAGGGCAAGAGGTGGCGTAGCGACTGGGCTTGGCGCCATCTGGAGGAACACATGACCGTTCCGGACGAATCAAGGTCGCCTGCATCACCGCCAGTATCAATCGAGACTGCGATGCGCGCACCGTCTCTGGTACCGAGTGAGCCGGCGAAGCCCGTGCCAACGTCGCCTCCGGTCACTGCGGCCAGTCAAGGGACGAGACCCTCACGAGTCGTCGGGAAGACTCGCAGCCCATGGGGTGTGAGTTGCTCAGCCTCACGATCATTTAACCGTTCATTTGGTACTTCAAGCTGAACAAGGAGCTGCGCGACTTCGATCCATTATTCGACGTGCAGCCCGGTCTCTCCGTGTTGGCGATCTCGCTTGGAACGCTGGTGATCTTTCTTTTTCCTTTGCTCTCGAGGGCTCACACGGCGATCGGCATACAGTAGACACAAAGGCTTGCTGGGAACCGTGCTCGATGCTCGTTCTTGCTTTCCTAGATCTGGCACTGTCCGGCATGGCCTACATCGAGTCTCAAATGAATCTCAAATGAATCTCAAATGAATCTCAAATGAATAAGGTGTGGGAGCTGTACGTCAAATCGCGCGAGGGCACGCCCATAACCGCGGAGCCCCGACGCCACGACTGGGCCGAACGTAAGGTACAGACAATGAGACGACACGCGTGGAAGACCGCGGCCAAGATGGCGGTCCCGTTCCGATTCGCCCTGCCGATCGCGAGCGCGGAAGCTGCCACACCAAAGGAACCAACTGGCTCTGCCGCGCTCATAGGCAAGCGCGTGCCCGAAACGGGCTTTAGCCGGCTAACGAATGCGAGTCCTTACAAGCGTCCGAAGAACCTGGGAGGGACCAGCACCCCATTCATCATCACGAGCGATACCGGCGGTGACATGATCTCTTTCTTCGACGCTTCCAGCGTGTCCGCTGCGCGTACGTACTACGAGATCCGCCTCTCGCGGCCTGGCACATCGAGAGCGGCATCCAGGGATGCGATCCGACGTCCCGAGCCACAGGAATCCCTGCGCCAACCAAAGGTCTCGATGTCGTGACGTGTGTCACCCGGTGTTCGCCAGGGAAGTCAACATCGCTTGCAATAGCGACGAAATTCCAAAGAGGCCGCCTCGCCGTCATCGTTGAAACGCCGAACCTCACTGCCAACGGCTCTGTTGTGCAATCGGAACTGAAGCAGAATGCGACCTACGCACTGAATACGATCGTGCTCTTGCACAGTAAGGGACTCGCTGCGAGTCCGCCTGCACACTCGACGACGAGGTCCAATGCCAGACAGAGACCGTCAGCAAGTTCGAAGCAATTTACATGAACTTGAGATTGGTCAGCCATCGCCCAACGATACGCGACAGTTCATATCCCACATCGCCGCGGGCACCAATGCCCGATCCGTCGATCTGGCGCGGCAAAGGCCCAAAAAACTGATCGACGATTTGCGCGCGTTCTGTCTCGCAGTTTTCCATGAACGACATCGCTTAGGACCGTCGCGGATGTTTCTCGGCGCCAAGACTCGGATCCCTCTCCTTCTACCCGGGTCGGAACCAAGCTGGGTCAAATTCAGACTCTCCAAAATTGCCAATCAGTCTGTCGTGCTCGTCTCTGCGGTCCTCAGTTCCGACATCCATCGTCTCGTTGAAGGCGGTATTGGGCGTGAACAGCGCACATCCTCTCTGGGAACGGCGAGATGAAGAAGGATATGGGTCAGTGAAGCCGCAAGTCCGCATCCTCCGAGAATCGTTTGCCATCGCATGGATCTTGTTGATCACCGCGGTCTATCTTGCGCCAGCCCTAATGCACGGTCTTTCTCTCGGCCCGTTCGATCTCCTTAGCCAGTACGGCCTGACGTATCAGCCCGGCGTGCCCGTCCACAACATCGTCGGCTCCGACGAGATCCAAGCGCTCATCCCGTGGCAAACACTCGATTGGTTGCAGATCCACTCGGGCCACCTGCCGCTGTGGAACTCCGACAGCCTGCTCGGTATGCCGCTTGCATTCAACATGCAATCCTCGCCGTTCAGCTTGAGCGTCGCAATCGGCTATCTCTTCCCGTTGCATCTCGCGCACAGCGCGACCGTGATCGCCCGCATGTTGATAGCGAGTTTTGGTATGTATGTCTTCTGTCGCACGATGCGTCTGTCCATCTTCGCGGCGACGATGAGCGCGACGATCTATGAGCTCTGCGGCGGGTTCTCAATCTGGCTCGGATCGAACATCTCCGACGAGTGGTCATGGACGGGATGGGTATTCGCCGCATCCGTGTGCATCATGAAAGGCACGCATCGCGCCCGGTACATCGTTCTCATGACGATTGTGCTCGCGCTCGCCTTTTATGCCGGTGAGCCGCAAATTTCCACCGTGCTGCTCACCGGCCTTGCCATCTTCGTGGTCGTCACTCAAACCAAGAGGTACCGGCTCGGTGACGTGAAGGGAGCGCGCACGTGCGTCCTTGATCAGGCTGGCGCCGTCCTCGTGGCCTTTGGTCTTGCAGCACCGCTGTATCTTCCTGCGCTACAACTTGCTCCCGGCTCGGTGCGAGCGGTCTATCCGCCGATCAGCGGGCTTCCGCTTTACGACATCACACATTTCCTCTTTGCGACGTACAACGGTTCTCCGATTACCGGTAGCCAGGTCATCGGGCCAGACAATCTCTATGTCTCGATGCTGTATGTCGGGGTGATCGGGGCCGTGTTGGCCCTCGTCGGCATCATGGGCGCGTGGCGCAGGCCAGAGGTCGGCGCCTTGGGCGCCATTGGGGTGTTGGTCTTCCTGGCGGTGTTCTTCCATCCGATCATTGCGCTCTTGGCGAGGATTCCTTATGCAAAGACGTCGAGGATCCTTGTCGCGACAGTGCTCTTGGAATTCGTCATCGCAGTGTTGGCGGGCTTTGGGGCACAAGCTCTTGTTGGTGTCAGAACGGGAAACAGGGTGTTCTGGCACTTCGGTGTTGGTATCAGCCTCGTTGGCGCGGTTCTGATCATCTTGGCCCTCCGCCTTGTCATGGCCGCGAGTCACCTCTCTCTTGCTGCACAAGCCACGCGTTGGCACAGCTTCATTTGGCCGACGGCGCAGCTTTGTGCGTGCGTTACCGTGCTCGTGATGGTGGCCAAGGACCGCAGTTCTCAATCGAACCATGCGGTGAACTGGTACGGCGTCGGCCTTTTGCTTCTCGTGGAGGCGGGTTTTCTCGTCGGGGTCGGAAACAGTATCTGGTCATCAAGTGATGTCTTTTTTGCGCCCACGAAAGCGGTGAGTGAGTACAAACGAGACGTCGGTTCGTCTCTTGTTGCCATGGGTAGCTGTCCGAGCGTTAATGCGTTCTCCGGCCTTGGCATCATGCCGAACGCGAACATCGCTTACGGCGTAGACCAACTCAGCGCCTACGATCCGTTGATCTCACGCGCTTACTACGCATCCTATGCCGCGGCGGCCGATTCATCCGCGCCCATCGCTTCGCCAGGCGTCTTTTGTCCCGGCATCACGACGATGGCACTCGCGCGCGAATATGGCGTTTCGTTCGTCTTGGAGCCTCCGGGACGGCCGGGACCAATTGGGATGAAGTATGTCGCTACCCTCGCCGGTGAGGGTCTTTATCGTGTGCCGGATTCGGGTCGCGCGACGCTTTCGCCAATCGGACGATCACCGCGCGAACCGTCCCCAGCGCGCGTGATTGCCGTCACCTCACCCAACCCGACGACGTGGCGCCTTTCCGTAAAGTCCGCTGCTCCGTCGGTCCTGCAACTGCGCTTGACCGACGTCCCGGGTTGGAACGCGACGATCGACGGGCAACCACTGCGCCTAGAGGTTTGGGATGGGGTCATGCTCCAGGCTCGAGTGCCAACGGGACCCCACGTCATTGAGTTGCATTATTGGCCACGAGCACTGAGTCTTGGGCTCATCTGGGCAGCGCTGAGCGTGGTTGGGCTCATGGGGTTGCTGCTGATCAAATGGGCGGGCAAGCAGCGAGACTCAACGGCCCTGTCCGCGAACGGATTTGCTAACTTGATGCAATCAATTTGGCTTCGCATTACGAGTGGAACTTCGGTGGAAGAGGAACAAAAGGGGGCTAGGGCGCGTGGATCTGATTGAACGCGTTGACAGTTCCTCCAACCGCCATCCCTGGGAGATCGCGCGTTTTCGTTTCTTTCTCCAGCTGTTGCATCGTATGGGCGTTGATCGGATGCCGATCCGCTGGCTTGATGTTGGAGCGGGCGACGCGTGGTTTGCCGGGCAGTTGGTCAAAAGCCTGCCCGCCGCGGCGCAGATTGTGTGTTGGGACATCAACTACTCCGCCACAGACCTTGCGCTGCTCACCCAAGATCAGGGTGGGCTCACCTTCGTTGCGGAACAGCCTCATGATCATTTTGGGGGAGTCCTCATGCTCGACGTCATTGAACATATTCACGATGACCTAGGTTTGGTGAGAGATGTCGTTGACAATGCCCTTGACGAACAGGGTTGGGCACTCGTAAGTGTCCCGGCCTATCAAAGCCTGTTCACCTCGCATGACACTGCCTTGAGGCACTATCGGCGCTACTCCCCGCGACAGTGCACCGAACTTCTCCGAGCCGCGGGACTTAGCGTCGAGGCCCAGGGCGGCTTGTTCCATGCTCTTCTCCCCGTCCGCGGATTTCAGGCAGTTAGAGAGCGGTTGAGCAAGCAAGAAACCTCCCAATCAGGCATCGGTGCCTGGAAGGGTGGCCCTTTGATGACGAAAGCGGTCACCTTCGCGTTGGGCTCTGAAACCCGGCTGTCCTTGATGCTTGGCGTCCAGACAAACATTGTCTTTCCCGGATTGAGCTTTTGGGCGTTTTGTAGACGTACCGGAGTCGACCGACGGGGATGATAAGCGCCGGCGACCAGCCGATCATCGTCGTTCCCTGTTACAACGAGGAGCACCGAATAGACGAGTCGGGGTTCATTCAACTCGCCGCGTCCGGGCACGTTCGATTACTCTTCGTCGACGACGGATCGACGGACGGTACTTTGAGTTTGTTGGCTCGTCTCCGCGACGCTGCACAAGACATTGACGTTATTGAGCTGTCTCGTAATTGTGGAAAATCAGAGGCAGTACGCCGCGGTCTGCTCGAAGCCGTACATCACGGTGCCACGGTGGTGGGGTATTTCGACGCAGACTTTGCGACGCCTGGTGGGGAGTTATTGAAGCTCATCGCGACCATGAAGGGCGATGACCACTTAGCGGTCGTCTTCGGCGCCAGAGTTGCGATGCTCGGAAGCACAATTGAACGGAATTACTCTCGGCACTACGCGGGCCGCTTCTATGCGACCCTCGCCTCATTAGCCCTTGGAGTCACGGTCTACGACACGCAATGTGGAGCCAAGGTGTTCCGCGCGGTTCCTACCTTCTGTGAGGCCATAGCGCGGCCCTTCCGGTCGACCTGGGCCTTCGACGTGGAACTTCTGGACCGATTGCTCCAAGGGAACAACTCGGTGCCGGGGATACCGATAGATGCGTTTCTTGAAGTTCCGCTCAATGCTTGGCGTGATGTTCGCGGCTCAAAGCTGCGGTTCAAGGATAGTGCGGCGGCAATTGTTGATGTGCTCAACATTGGTATTAACCGTCGAAGGCGAATGCCAATAGATCGATAGTATCGATCTATTGAGAAGCGGTCGCTGCCGAAAATCTCGTCCGATCTCCTTCGCCCGGCCGTTTTCCCTGCGAACATAAGAGCCACGGCACTCTGTGGATGGTTCCCGGACCGATCTAGCCACAGAACGACGCACCAATCGACAGGGTGGAGCGAAGAGAATGCTTCAGGAACGGCGATCTGCTTGGGCCGTTTGACAGGGCGTGGTTCTTGCACCCTGCTCGTATCCGATGCGCCACCAATCTGTGACCAAACGGGTTCATTCGCCGAGTGATCACCGGTAAAGGTCACCGGCCCAGTGCAGGGCCTTCACCGGAGGTGGTCAGTGCTCGGAGCGGTTTGTGAGTGCCCGGAGCGGGATTTGAACCCGCACGCCCTTTCAGACAACGGCTTTTGAGGCCGCCGCGTCTACCATTCCGCCATCCGGGCAGTGCCCAACGTTACCTGACGGAGGTCGCACGAAGGTCGCTGGTGCGAAGTTGCTCCTCGGATGAAAGGCTAACGAGGTGCCACCTTATTCGAGCAATCTGAAATTGGCGGGCGCCTCTGTGCACGGGCGCAACCGCTGGTGGGTCGCTCCGTCGAGGATGAGATGAGAATCCGCGCCCTCGAGATCTGTCGGCTCGATCTTGTCCTCTTGAACGCGCTCCGCACGAGCGTCGGAGAGCACGGAAGACGACCGGTGCTCATCATCCGGATCATCACCGACGAGGCAGAGGGCTTTGGCGAGTGTTCTGCGCTTGGCGAGCCGATCTATACCGAGGAGTACTCGGAGGCGGCCGAGGCGGTATTGATCGACTATCTCATCCCAAGGCTCATGCGCAACGCCCAAGAGGAACTCTCGCTCGAGAGACGTTTCGCATCGCTCGATTCGGTGCGCGGACATCCGATGGCCAAGGCAGCGATCGAGATGGCACTGCTCGATGCGGAGCTTCGTGCAAAAGAGGTCTCGCTCGCGAGCTATCTCGGCGCGACACAATCGAGTATTCCCGCGGGCGCGAACATCAGCCTTGGCATGCCCGACGAGGTCATCGCGGCGGTCGCGCAGACAATTGACGCGGGCTATCGCCGGGTCAAGTGCAAGATCGCACCAGGACAAGATCTCGCGGTCGTGCGGGAGATCCGCAGGAGTTATCCAGAACTCGTACTCTCGCTCGACGCGAACGGCGCCTATGACTATGACAATGACGAGCACCGTTCGATCTTGCGCACGCTCGACGGTTTTGGCCTGACTGCGATCGAACAACCGCTCGCGGTCGATGATCTGCTTGGTCATGCGCGAATTACGAGGGACCTGGAAACGCCTATCTTGCTCGATGAGTCAATCTCGACGCTCGGGATGTTGCGCATCGCGATCGAGCTCGGTTCGTGCGACGGGATATCGGTCAAACCGGCGCGTGTCGGCGGAATCCTTACGGCACTCAAGATGCACGAGCTCTGTCGTGCTGCGGGGATGCATCTCGCAATCGGAGGCATGCTCGAAACCGGTATCGGCCGCGCGGCAGCGCTTGCGGTAGGAGCGCTGCCAGGATTCGATCTTCCCGGGGATCTCGGTGGATCGGAGCGGTATTTCTCACCAGACCTGACGTTGCCGCATGAACTCTGCAACGGCCAGCTCATTGTGCCTGACGGGCCGGGAATCGGCGTTACGCCGCTTGAAAATGTCATTGCCTCCGCCCGCGTGCGAAACCGTCTCTTTCAGACGCCCTAGACTGTCGCCCTATGCAAATGGCCCAGCCAGAGCATCATTTCCCGGAGCATCATTTCAAAGTCGAGCAGCAACTCTTTGACGTACATGCGCATCTTGACGTCAAGCGTGCTGAACTTGAATTTGTCGCCGGGCGTATGGCGGCCGCGCGTTTATCTGCCGAAGAGGCGGGTGCGCGCGTCGCGCAGGCCGAGACCCCGCTTGCGCAGCGCGAATACAGCGCAGCACGTCGAAGACTGACAGAGATTGAGCGACGCCATGCAGAGGCCGCCCACGAGGTGGTGAGTCTTGAGAGCACACAGGACGCGCTGCTCGCAAAGCTCGTAGGCTAGGACTGTTCGGCGAGACCTGATGGACGTATCGTCACCCGTGCAGGTCGCGACTCGCGCCTCAGTGCGTGGGTGATCGATGCGACCGGTCGTTGCACGGAATTCTGGAGCAAAGGAGTACTTCGCGTTGGCACGAACCGTTGTAATAGCTGAGGACGAGGCGATTGTTCGTCTCGATCTGCGGGAGATCCTCGAGGAGGAGGGTTATCTCGTCGTCGGCGAGGCTGGCCGCGGCGACGAGGCCGTTGCACTCGTGCGCGAGCACCGTCCTGATCTCGTCATCCTCGATATCAAGATGCCCGGCGTGGATGGCCTCAGCGCGGCGCGCGAGATCTCGACAGATCAACACACTGCCGTCTTGATCCTCACGGCATTCAGTCAGCGCGACCTTGTCGACCAGGCACGCGATGCTGGGGCGCTTGCCTATCTCGTCAAGCCCTTCCAGAAAGAGGAACTCCTCCCGGCGATCGAGGTGGCGCTCGGGAGATTCCGAGAGCTGCGCGCGCTCGCCGACGAAAATGCCCAATTGAGCGAGGGAAACCGTTCGCTCGAGGCACAGCTTGAGACGCGACGTTGGGTTGATCGCGCGAAGGGAAGGTTGATGGACAGCTTTGGGCTGAGTGAGTCCGATGCCTTTACGTTTATCCAGCAGCGCGCGATGAATGATCGCATCACGATGAAAGAGGTCGCGCAGGCCGTGGTCGCAGGATCGATTACCCCAGAATGATTGATTCTGGCCGTGCCTGAATCGCCCGCGTCCGAATTACCTGAACCCGAGTTACCCGTGCGAGATTCTCCGCTGCGCGACCTTGACGAACATGTGCTGATTGATCTCGGATTGCAACGAGACGACCTCACCGACTGAGCCGTCCTCCTGAATTCGTGAAACCGTCATCGATCCGTCGGTGAGGTGATCGTGGATCACGATGTCGCATCCCGGGATCACGCGATTGGCATTGAGAAAGACGAGCGCGGCGCGGTCGGATTCGATCTGTTCCGTAATGCGTGCGAGCTGGACGCGGGCGCCGTTTGGTATCTCGCTGATCCGTCGTTGATCACCGAGCTCTCCGCCCATTCCCGGAATCAGGCTGCCGTGCGGACAGGTCGTGGGATGTCCGAGCATCGCGACAAAACGCGCCTCGACGTCATTTGAGATGACATGTTCCCAGCGTCCGGCCTCCTCGTGTGCCTTGTGCCACGGAAGGCCGACAATATCGACGAGGAACCGTTCGGCGAGGCGGTGGCGGCGCACGACACTCAGCGCGCGGTCCCTGCCCTTTTCGGTGAACGACACACCGCGACCCGCGCGGATGAGGTAGCCGTCATCGCATAGACGATGCACCATCTCCGAGACTGCCTGCGCGGAAAAACGGAGACGCTCGACAAGCCGCGCCTGTATAACCGGAATCCCCTCTTCGGTCAGGCCGTAGATGGCCTCGAGATACTCCTCGACCGGTGGATGAAAGCCGTCAGGCACGAATCCATTCTACCGGTGGGCATCCGATCTTTCGCAGATTCGATTGTGCTAATTGGATTGCATCCGCCCCTGGTGAGGTATTGCGGAATGACCGCCAAATCTTTCTCGCGCGAAGCGGGAGCGCTTTAGCATCGACGTGTGGCCACCTATTTGATTCTCGATGGACATTCGCTTGCCTATCGCGCGTGGTTTGCCCTCTCGGAGACGAACATGGCCACCGCATCCGGGCAGCAGACCCAGGCGGTGTTTGGCTTCGTCTCGATGCTCACCAAGCTGGTCGACGATTTTCGTCCGGATGGGATGGCAGTCGCATTTGACCGCAAGGAACCGACCTTTCGCGATGAGATCGAGCCCGACTACAAGGCCGGGAGACCACCGACGCCAGAGTCGCTCGTTGGACAGTTCGAGATCATCCGTCATTTCGTCGGCACCCTCGGCATCCCGGTGATCGATCGCGTCGGATTCGAGGCAGACGATGTGCTCGGTACCCTGGCAAAGGAAATTGCGCGTCGTGGTGATGATGTCATCGTCGTCACCGGTGACCGTGACACCTATCAGCTCGTTCAGGATCCTCACATCAAGGTGCTCTACAACCGCCGCGGCGTCACGGACTATGTGCTCTATGACGAGGCGGGGATCTTTGCGCGTACCGGCGTCCGGCCGAGGGACTATCCGCTGTATGCCGCGATGCGGGGCGACAAGTCCGACAACATCATCGGCGTGCCCGGAGTCGGCGAGAAGACCGCGGCGCGTCTGATCAACGACTATGGAGACATTGATGCGATCTACGCGAATGTCGATGCCCTCACGCCAAAACTACGCGCAACACTTCTTGCGAGCAGAGAACAGCTTCGACGCAATCTCCTCCTCACACCGATCGTCTGTGACATTCCCCTCGAGGTGACCGAGAAGGAGCTGTTGCTTGGTGGGGTCGACCGAGAGGCGCTCACCGCGCTGCTCGACCTGCTCGAACTCCGCACGTTAAAAGAGCGCCTCCTCTCGGTACTCGACTCTATGGACGCGACCAAGGCTCCAGTGACCGAACGCGCAAGCAATGCGGTGGCGATCCGGCCGGTGGAGGTGCTCGACAGCGCAGCGGCGGTGGCGAGCGCCCTCTCGGAGCTTGCATCGATGACCCCTCGCGCGGTCATCTGCGTCGAGGCAACCTGGACGGGGATGCCCGGTCGTTCAGCGCCGAGCGCGATTGCGCTCTCGGGTGCGGAACTTGACAGGGTATATGTGCTTGGTTCGGGACTGCTTTTGGATGCGACGGTGACGCAGGGACTTGCAACGTTGTTCGGAGGTACCGTCGGGAATCATCCGATCTATGGCGACAGGGTCAAGGAGTTGATGCGCTCGCTGTTCGATTTTGGGGTCGACATCCGCGCGCTCGAGATCGATGTCGCCGTAGCTGGGTACCTCGTTGACCCGGCACTTGGCCAGGAGAGTCTCGAGGGACTCGCGAGTCGCTTCGGAGTGTCGACACCGATGAGCGCGCTTGGACCTTCGACTCGCCAGCTCGACTTTGCCCTTGACGAGCGCCCAGAGGAGGGTTCGTTCGCAGGCCTAGCCGAGCGGCTCGAGGTGATCGCCGTGCTCGGGAGCAAGTTGCGATCGGAGCTCGACGGGATCGGCGCACTGTCGCTTTGGGAGGAGATCGAACTTCCGCTGATCCGGGTGCTGGCGAAGATGGAGTGGGTCGGCATCGCGGTCGACGTCGATCAGCTCCAGACGATCAACAAGGAGCTCACCGACGAGTGTCAGCGACTCGAGGGCGAGGTGCACCGTCTTGCCGGCGAGCCGTTCAACCTCAACTCTCCGACGCAACTTCGCGTGGTGCTCTATGACAACCTCGGCCTTCGCCCGGGCAAGAAGACCAAGACCGGATATTCGACCGATGCCCAGACGCTCGAGAGGCTGCGCGGACAGCACCCGATCATCGATGCGCTGCTCGGTTACCGAGAGGTGGAGAAGCTGCGCTCGACCTATGGCGCCGGCCTGCTCGCCGAGGTCGGATCCGACGGGCGTATCCACGCCTCGTTCCGCCAGACCGTGGCGCGCACCGGACGACTCTCGTCTGATGCTCCCAATCTGCACAACATTCCAGTGCGCAGCGACGGTGGTCGACGCTTTCGCAAGGCCTTTGTTCCCGCCCCCGGCTGCGAGCTGTTGGTCGCGGACTACAACCAGATCGAGCTCCGGGTGATCGCGCACCTTGCGAAGGATCCGGGGCTGATCCAAGCGTTTGCAAACGGCGAAGACATCCACGCCACCACGGCATCGGGGATCTTTGGCGTACCGATCGATGAGGTCAGCGCCGCGCAGCGTGCCAAGGCGAAGATGGTCTCCTACGGACTCGCCTACGGGATGGAGGCGTTCGGACTGGCGAACCGGCTTGGCATTGGCGTCGACGAGGCGAACGAGATCCTGAACCAGTACTTCGTCGCCTTCCCCTCGGTGCGCGCGTACATGGACGCGACCGTGCAGGAGGCGAAGAGCCGTGGCTACACCGAGACCGAGCGCGGTCGCAGACGGTATCTCCCCGAACTCAATTCGGACAATTTCCGTATCCGCCAGGCGGCAGAGCGTCAGGCGATGAACGCCGGCATCCAGGGGCTCGCCGCGGACATCTTCAAAGCAGCGCTCGTCAACCTCGACCGGGCACTCGAGGAGGCGCACTTTACGAGCAACATCGTCCTTCAGGTGCATGACGAGATCCTCATCGAGGCGACGGCCTCCGAACATGACGCGGTGCATGCGCTCACGCTCGAAGCGATGAACGACGCCTACCCGCTCGCCGTCCCGCTCGAGGTGAACATCGCCTGGGGATCGAACTGGGCCGACGCGAAATCCGGCTGATCATGGGGGTGTAGGATCTTCAAGGTCTCTTTTGGCCCGTTTTGTTGTCAATTACCTTGCCAGCAAACCCGCTCTGGGGGACCCGTCCATATCCGCTGCCTCTGATTGCGCCCGCCGTGTCCTGGCAGGCATGGTGAGAGGCCCGAGTGTAAGGCCCAATCTTCATGTCTGAAGTCACCTCTTCCTCCCCCCCGCAGCCCGCGGAATCCGCCGGCGTCGTTGTCTTGACACCGGTATCTGAGATGGGGACCTTTGACGCCGATGGCGTCTACACCCCACGCCAGATCGTCGAAGACGACCTTGGCTCGATCTCGTTCGACGACGCCGTCAACCAGACGATCGTGGAATTCGAAGACGGGGACATCGTCAAGGGAACCGTCGTCAAGGTCGACCGCGACGAGGTCCTCCTCGATATCGGATTCAAGTCCGAGGGAGTCATCCCCGGGCGAGAGCTCTCGATCCGTCACGATGTCGACGCCCACGAGATCGTCAAGATCGGAGACGTCGTCGAGGCCCTCGTGCTCCAGAAGGAGGACAAGGAGGGACGCCTGGTGCTCTCGAAAAAGCGCGCCCAGTACGAGCGCGCGTGGGGCACCATTGAAAAGACGAAAGAGACGGATGGCGTCGTGCGTGGCCTCGTCATCGAGGTTGTCAAGGGTGGCCTCATCATGGACATCGGTCTGCGCGGTTTCCTGCCGGCATCGCTTGTCGAGCTGCGCCGGGTACGCGACCTTGCCCCCTACATCGGCCGTACCCTCGAGGCGAAGATCATCGAACTCGACAAGAACCGCAACAACGTCGTCCTCTCGCGCAGGGCCTGGCTCGAGGAGACCCAGAAGGAACAGCGTGGCGAGTTCCTCGTCAACCTCAAGCCAGGTGAGATCCGCAAGGGCGTCATCTCCTCGGTGGTCAACTTCGGGGCGTTCGTCGACCTCGGTGGGATGGACGGACTCGTGCACGTCTCGGAACTCTCGTGGAAGCACGTTGACCACCCCTCGTCGGTGGTCTCGGTCGGTGACGAGGTAACCGTGCAGGTGCTCGATGTCGACATGGACAAGGAGCGCATCAGCCTCTCGCTCAAGGCAACACAGTCCGATCCGTGGCAGGAGTTTGCCGACGCGCACAAAGAGGGTGAGCTGGTCTATGGCCGGATCACCAAGCTGGTGCCCTTCGGATCTTTCGTCCAGGTCGGTGACGGCATCGAGGGTCTCGTGCACATCTCGGAGATGGCCGCGCATCACGTCGACCTTCCCGAGCAGGTCGTCAATCCCGGCGAGGAGCTCTGGGTCAAGATCATCGAGATCGATCTCGAGCGCCGTCGCATCAGCCTCTCGATCAAGCAGGCCGCAGACGGCGGTGAGGTCGCGGAGGAGTACCGCGAGGCATTCGGTGAGCACGCCTACGACGACGAGGGGAACTACATCGGTGCCTTTGAGTACACGAACGTCGAGTTCACCCCAGAGACCGAGGCTCAGGCTGCATGGGCAGACTTCGCCGAGGCGAAGGGGGCGATCGTCAAGCCACTCGATACCCCGGCACTGCCCGATGAGCTGGCACCGATGGCCGCGACCATGGGGACCGAGCCCGCGGACCCAACTGCTCAGCCAACTGCCGAGCCAACTGCCGAGCCGACTGCTGAGCCGGGCGCCGGAGCAGGCGTCGGGGCGGGCGAAACCGGGGCAGCGGACGAACCCTCCGCTGGCTGAGCGCGTTCGGATCGGGCGGCTCATGCAACGCGCCGAGTGGCTTGGTGGTGGCGCGCCTGTTTGTGCACTCGGACAGACCCCGTGACCGTCGTCGGCTGCACGGGAGGGATCGGATCGGGAAAGTCCACCGTCAGTGCCTACTTTGCTGATCGCGGTGCAACGGTGATCGATGCCGATGAGCTGGTGCGGCGACTGAGCAGACCCGACGGCCTTGCCTATCCCGAGATCGTCCGCGCATTCGGAGCGAAGATTGTCGGGAACGACTCCGAGATCGACCGGGCATTGCTCGCATCGATCGTCTTTCGCGATGCCGACGAGCGCCATCGCCTGGAGTCGATCCTCCACCCGCTCGTCGAGCAAGAGATTGAGAGTCAGCTCGAGCAGCTCCGTGGTGAGGGAGTCGTCGTCATCGATCATCCGCTGCTCGTCGAGACGGATGCACGGAAACGGTTCGGTCTCGATGGCGTGCTCGTCGTCGATGCTCCCGAGGATCAGGTGATCGAGCGCCTTGTGGGATCGAGGTCGATGACCCCATCCCAGGCGGCAGCACGCATGGCTGCACAGTGCTCGCGCGAGACGCGGCGCAACGCGGCGGATTTCATCATGATCAACATCGGGACACTCGAGGAGCTGATGGATATGGCCGAACGTGCCTGGGAGTGGATCCTCAGCCTGTAGCTACGACCCGCCGCTCCGATCCCCGTTCGCTGTCTCGCCCTTGGCGCGGGGAATGCTCGGTACGCTGGCGAGGTGCCGCCATTCAAGGTTGTCTCCGAGTTCGCTCCGGCGGGAGATCAGCCGGCCGCGATCGCCGCGCTGAGTGCTGGGATCGCCCGGAATGAGCGGTACCAGACGCTGCTCGGCATCACCGGCAGTGGAAAGAGCGCGACGATCGCCTGGACGATCGAGCGCGCCCAGCGGCCGACGCTCGTCATCGCTCCGAACAAATCGCTTGCGGCACAGCTCGCGGGGGAGTTCCGTGAGTTCTTCCCCGAGAATCGCGTCGAGTACTTCGTCTCCTACTACGACTACTACCAGCCAGAGGCCTATATGCCGGCCTCGGATACCTACATCGAGAAGGACAGCTCGGTCAATGACGAGATCGACCGGCTACGACACTCGACGACTGCGGCGCTGTTGACGCGCCGGGATGTCATCGTCGTCGCCTCGGTCTCGTGCATCTACGGGCTTGGCTCCCCGGAGGAGTACGCAACGAAGATCCTCGTGCTCACTCCGGGTTCGACGCACGACCAGCGGAGTATCCTCCGCCGGTTGATCGATCTGCAGTACGAGCGAAACGACATGAATCTTGTGCGCGGGAAGTTCCGTGTGCGCGGAGACACGATCGAACTCCATCCGGCCTACGAGCAGACCGCGGTGCGGATCGAGCTCTTCGGTGACGAGATCGAGCGGCTCACCAGATTCGATTCGCTGACGGGCGAGCAGCTCGGCGAGCTTGACGAACTCGCGGTCTTTCCCGCGACGCATTATGTCGCGGGAGACGCGCGGCTCCGCGAGGCGATCAAGAACATCGAGGTCGAACTCGGCGAGCGACTGCGCGAACTACGCGGTCATGATCGCCTCGTCGAGGCGCAGCGACTCGAGATGCGCACCGAACATGATCTCGAGATGCTCGCCGAGGTCGGGTTCTGCTCGGGGATCGAAAACTACAGTCGACACCTCGACGGACGGGGCCCGGGTGAGCCGCCATTCACGCTGATTGACTACTTCCCGAAGGACTGGCTGTTGATCATTGACGAGAGCCACGTCACCGTGCCACAACTTCATGGGCAGTATGCGGGGGACCGTTCGAGGAAAGAGGTGCTTGTCGAACACGGCTTCCGCCTTCCCTCGGCGATGGACAACCGTCCGCTCACCTTCGAGGAGTTCGACGCGCGTATCAACCAGGTGATCTTCATGTCCGCGACGCCCTCGCCCCACGAGCTGCAGGTATCGACCAATGTTGTCGAACAGATCGTTCGTCCGACCGGACTCCTCGATCCCGAGGTGGTGATCAAGCCGACCAAGAGCCAGATCGACGACCTCCTGGCCGAGATGGAACCGGTGGTGGCGCGCGGTGACCGCGTCCTGATTACGACGCTGACGAAGAAGATGGCCGAGGATCTCTCGGACTATCTGCTTGAGCTCGGACTGCGTGTGCGCTATCTGCATTCGAACATCGACACGATCGAGCGCATCGAGATCATCCGGGATCTGCGCCTTGGAGAGTTCGATGTCCTTGTCGGGATCAATCTTTTGCGCGAGGGACTCGACCTTCCCGAGGTCTCGCTCGTCGCGATCCTCGATGCCGACAAGGAGGGCTTTTTGCGCTCGTCGACCTCGCTCATCCAGACGATGGGACGCGCCGCGCGAAACTCTGCCGGTCGGGTGATCCTCTACGCGGACGTGATCACCGATTCGATGCGAAAGGCAATCTCGATCACCGAGACCCGACGCCACCGACAAGAGCTCTACAACCGAGAGCACGGTATCGATCCCCAGACGATCCGCAAGGCGGTCTCGGACCTCGTCGCCCAGTTCCGCTCCGCGGCGGGGAGTGGGGACCTTGTGCCTGAACACACCGGTGCCCCCCTGCCGCGCGGCTCGCGCACGCGATCCGATCGGTCACGACGCGCTGGCCAGCGTGTCGCCGAGACGATTGGTGCCACCTTGCCAGCGCACCCCGACGAACTGCCGCGCGAGGAGTTGACAAGACTGGTCAACGCGCTTGAGGCTGAGATGCACCAGGCCGCAGCAGATCTTCGTTTTGAGTACGCGGCGCGCCTGCGTGACGAGGTCAGGTCGCTCAAGCGCGAGTTGCGAGAGGTCGGTTAGTCCGCCGATAGGCTCGCGGAGTGCCCGATTCCCTCGTCGTTCGCGGAGCTCGCGAGCACAATCTCCAGAACGTCTCGCTCGAGCTTCCGCGCGAGCGGTTGATCGTCTTCACCGGCCTTTCCGGTTCGGGGAAATCTTCGCTCGCCTTCGACACGATCTATGCCGAGGGACAGCGACGGTACGTCGAATCGCTCTCCTCCTATGCGCGTCAGTTTCTCGGACAGATGGACAAGCCCGACGTCGATTTCATCGAGGGCCTCTCACCGGCGATCTCGATCGACCAGAAATCCTCATCGCGCAACCCCCGGTCGACCGTCGGAACGGTGACCGAGATCTATGACTATCTGCGATTGCTCTACGCGCGTATCGGCATTGCGCACTGTCCCAAATGCGGCGATCCCGTCAGCCGGCAGAGTCCACAGCAGATCGTCGACCGCGTGATGGGAATTGCCGACAGAGGTCGCTTTCACGTGCTTGCACCGCTCGTGCGTGGACGGCGCGGTGAGTACAGCGCGTTGCTCGATGACCTCGCCAAACAGGGATATGCCAGAGTACGGGTGGATGGCACCGTCTACGAACTCGCCGAACGTTCGGCGATCGAGATGGCGCGGTACGAGCAGCACTCGATCGAGGTCGTCGTCGACCGCCTTGTCCGTCGCGACGGGATCGAGCGTCGGCTCACCGACTCGATCGAGACTGCTCTGCGTCTCGGGGAGGGGACGGCCGAGATTCAGCTGCTCGACAGCGATGAGATTCTCAGTTTCTCGCAGCATCTCGCGTGTGCCAAGGATGGGCTCAGCTTTGAAGAGCTCGCCCCCCGGTCGTTCTCGTTCAACTCGCCCTACGGAGCGTGCCCCGCCTGCGCGGGACTTGGCACGAGATACGAGGTTGACCCGGATCTGATCGTACCGAACCCCGATCTGAGTCTTGCCGAGGGAGCGCTCGCACCCTGGAATGGCGCGCGTACCGAGTATTTCTCGCGCGTGCTCGCGGCGGTAGCGGATCAGTTCGGCTTTGACATCAAGACTCCGTGGAAACGACTCTCCAAGGCGCAGCACAAGACGCTGCTCTATGGAGCCCGAGGGACACGGGTCCACATCTCCTATCGCAACCGATACGGGCACAACCGGAACTATCACGCCGAGTACGAGGGCGTGATCCCGTGGCTCGAGCGACGCCACAAAGAGGCCGATTCGGAGTTCATGCGCGACCAGATCGCCGGCTACATGCGTGAGGTTCCCTGTTCGGACTGCCATGGAGCGCGTCTCAAGCCGGAGATCCTCGCCGTCACGGTCGGCGGGCGCTCCATCGCCGCGTTCGCCGCGCTTGCGATCGGCGACGCGCATCGCCTGATCGATGAACTCGAGCTCAGCACCCGCGAGGTGATGATCGCCGAACGGGTGCTGAAGGAGATCCAATCGCGTCTCCGTTTCCTCGTCGACGTCGGCCTTGACTATCTCTCGCTCGATCGATCGGCCGCGACCCTCGCCGGAGGTGAGGCGCAACGCATCCGTCTCGCGAGCCAGATCGGAAGCGGTCTCGTTGGTGTCCTCTATGTGCTCGATGAACCTTCGATCGGTCTTCACCAGCGCGACAACCGGCGCCTGATCGAAACGCTGGAGAGACTTCGCGACCTCGGCAACACCGTCATCGTCGTCGAGCACGACGAGGAGACGATCCGCGTCGCCGACTACATCGTCGACATCGGTCCCGGTGCCGGGGAACACGGCGGCGAGATCGTCTACGCCGGCAAGCTGAGGGGACTGCTCGCATCCCGGGAGTCGATCACCGGCCAGTATCTCTCGAAGAGACGCAAGATCGCAGTTCCCGATTCACGACGGGTCCCGCACAAGGGCGCGATCACGGTGCGTGGCGCACGCGAGCACAATCTCAAGAACATCGACGTCTCGTTTCCGCTCGGCTGCCTCATCGTCGTCACCGGGGTCTCGGGATCGGGCAAGTCGACACTTGTCAACGACATCTTGCTGCGTGCGCTCAGCCAGCACGCATACCGGTCGCGCGTCGTGCCGGGACGGCACAGGAGCGTCGAGGGGGTTGAACAGGTCGACAAGGTGATCGACATCGATCAATCGCCGATCGGGAGGACCCCACGCTCGAACCCAGCGACCTACACGGGAGTGTTCGATCACATCCGCAGGCTGTTTGCCGAGACCCCAGAGGCGAAGTTGCGCGGGTACAAACCAGGACGTTTCTCGTTCAACGTGGCTGGCGGGCGCTGCGAGGCCTGCGCGGGTGACGGGACGATCAAGATCGAGATGCATTTTCTTCCCGATATCTATGTTCCCTGCGAGATCTGCAAGGGTGACCGCTACAACCGCGACACGCTCGAGGTGCTGTGGAAGGGACGCTCGATCGCAGAGGTGCTGCGGCTTTCGTGCGAAGAGGCGGCCGAGGTCTTTTCCGCACAGCCCGTGATCTCCCGACACCTGCGGACGCTCGTCGATGTGGGACTTGGCTACATCCGACTTGGTCAGAGCGCGCCGACGCTCTCAGGAGGCGAGGCGCAACGCGTCAAGCTCGCCTCGGAACTTTCCAAGCGTCCGACGGGCAAGACGGTGTACGTCCTTGACGAGCCCACCACCGGCCTGCACTTTGAGGATGTCAACAAGCTGCTCGGAGTACTCCAGCGACTGGCTGATCAGGGGAATACGGTGATCGTGATCGAGCACAATCTGGATGTGATCAAATGCGCTGACTGGATCATCGATCTTGGCCCCGAGGGTGGAGATGGCGGCGGACGGGTGGTCGCCGAGGGCACGCCCGAGAAGATCTCCAAGGTCACGAAGAGTCATACCGGGCGCTTCCTCGCACCGCTCTTATAGGCTCTTCTCGGCAAAGAAAGCGATGGTGGGGAGATGGATCTTGAACTGACCGGCCGGCGGGCCGTCGTGACCGGCGGAAGCCGCGGGATCGGCAAGGCGGTGGCACTTGCGCTGTGTCGCGAAGGTGTCGATGTCGCGCTCTTCGCGCGCGACCAGACGCGACTCGATGCAGCGGCGAGAGAGATCTCGCAGCTGACCGGTCGCCGCGTCGAGGGATTCGCGGTTGATACCGGCAGTGAGCCGTCGGTGATCGAGGGTGTGCACAATATGGTGCAGTCCTTTGGGGGCGTCGAGATCCTCGTCAACGCTGCCGCGAAGCCGGGCGGACAGTCGGTTCCCCCTACCTATGACCAGGTGACGACGGAGGCGTTCTTCGAGGACATGAACGTCAAGGTGATGGGATATCTGCGCTGTGCACAGCAGGTCGCGCCACACATGATCAACGCCGGATGGGGGCGGATCATCAACATCAGTGGCCTCGCCGCGCGCCAGGCGGGAACGGTGATCGGCTCGGTGCGAAACGTCGCGGTCTCCGCGTTGACGAAGAACCTCGCCGATGCACTCGGCCCCTACAACATCAATGTCACCGTGGTGCATCCGGCAACCACCGTCACCGAGGCAACCACGCCGGAGATGCTGAGTCGTCCGGCGACCAATGTCATCGGGCGCATGATCACCGCCTCCGAGGTCGCCGACGTCGTGACCTTTCTCGCCTCTCCGAAGAGCATCGCGATCACCGGTGACGCGATCGCCGTCGGCGGAGGGGTACCGAGGTCGATCTACTACTGAGCCATCTCTTCTGCTGAACAACTGTCAGGCGGGGGTCGTCGGGAGTGATCAGGCATCGCTCGACATCGCCCCGAATGCATCGATCGCACCGAGAAAGAGTCGCAGCTCCCGCTCGGCCTGCTCGGCTCTGGCTGCCCGATGTGCGCGGTGACAAAACAGCGCCCAGTCACAGCGCCGCGCGGCACCCCACTGCGCGATCCGCATCGGACTGAGTCCGAGATGGCGAGCGACGAGGTCGATGCGGTCGTTGATCTCATCCTGGGCGAGATGTCGACCACGCGCCGGTGCGATCTCGAGGATCAGTGGAATCGTCTCGTAGGCGGGATCGCCAGCGAGCGGCTTCGGGTCGATGACGAGCCAGGGTCGCCTCGACGACTCGAGGATGTTTCCCGGGTGAAGGTCGCCGTGCAGGAGAACCTCGGGCATCTGCGTGCGCGCGAGTTCCTCGAAAACTGCCAGTCCGCGTTCGATCTCGGGACTTGCGAGTGTCGGTTGCGCGCGAAGTGTCTCATGGCACAGCGCGAGATACCGTCGGGACTGTTCGGCGAGCTGCTCGATCCCGGGAAAGGGCTCTGTCTTGAAAAGCTCCGCCATGAGGACGAGGGTCACCGAACGGGCCTCGTCGGCCGAGGCGATATCGCGCAGCGCGCGACCGGGATTGCACCACTCGAGCAACAGTGCCGAGCCCTCGCTCTCGAAGACCTCGACCGCGTACGTGCTCCCATAAGAACACAGCGCGTCGCGTTCACCGTGCAAATCGGGATAGGGAATCTTGAGCACCGCCGGTGACCCATCGCGACGTCGGACGCGCGCCACGTAGGCGGTACCCGCCCCCTTGAAGGGGGCCACGATCTCACAGCCCCATTGATCTCGCAGAGCCTCGACCTGTTGGGGGAGGTCTATGCACCAGAGCCGTCCCGCAGCGCCCCAGTAGAGGAGGGCATTGGCGATGAGATCCTCGGGGATCGCCGGGGTTGTGGTCAACGCGCGTCCTCCCGAGAGCTCGCTGCGATGGACTCGCCAGCGTGTCGAAGCCAGCCTGTTGAAGATAGCGCGGATGTGTCAATCGCACCGGAAATCCGCTTAGCGTAGGGAGCGTGTTTCCCCGACCTGATCACATTCCGGACGCGCCGGGTTCGTATCAGTTCAAGGACGAGGACGGGCGCATTATCTACGTCGGCAAGGCGAAGAGTCTCAGGTCGCGCCTGTCGAGTTATTTTGTTCGGCCAGCGTTGTTGCACCCGCGTACGGCCCAGATGATGGAGCGCGCTGCCTCGGTGGAGTGGATCCAGGTGGAGAGTGACGTCGAGGCGATCATGTTGGAATACAACCTGATCAAGATCCACCGACCTCACTTCAACGTGCGACTGATCGACGACAAGACCTATCCGTGGCTGGCGGTCACGGTGGACGAGAGGTACCCCCGGGCGATGATCACGCGCGGTGTCCGGCGAAAGGGTACCCGGTACTTCGGCCCCTATGCGCAGTCGTACGCGCTGCGCGAGACGCTCGACCTGCTCTTGCGCACCTTCCCGCTTCGCACCTGCAACGACGCAAAATATGTGCGGCACGAGCGACTTGGTCGCCCCTGTCTCCTCTTTCATATCGAGCGATGCAGTGGCCCGTGTGTTGGCGAGATCTCGCCGGAGGACTACCAGATACTGGTGAATGGAATCATGGCTTTCATGGACGGCGACACCAAGGCGATCTCCGAGCGCCTCGAGGCGGCGATGCACGAGGCCTCCGAAGAGCAGAACTACGAGGAGGCCGCGAGCTATCGGGACAAGCTCGAATCGATCCAGATCGCCGGTCAGCGCCAAGAGATGGTTGCCTCTGTGGACGAGGATCTGGACATCATCGGAGTTGCACACGATGAGCTCGAGGCAGCCGTCCAGGTGCTCTACGTGCGACACGGTCGGGTTGTGGGAAGAGATGGGTTCATTCTCGAAAAGGTGGAGCCGATGACGGCCGAACAGCTCAGCGGGCGGGTGCTTGAGACAAACTACGGGGAGACTCCGCTTCGCATCGCCGGCGAGATACTCGTTGACGTCCTGCCAGATGAGTGTTCCACCTATGCCGACTGGCTCTCCGAGCGTCGGGGACGACGCGTGAACATCCATGCGCCAAAGCGCGGCCGCAGACGTCATCTGCTCGACACCGCGATTTCGAACGCGAAGGAGGAGCTTTTGCGCCACCGGACGCGACGCGCCGGGGATCTGACCTCGCGCGCACAGGCGCTCGAACAGCTGAAGCACTACCTCGGTCTGAAGATGTCACCGCTTCGCATCGAATGCTACGACATGAGTCACCTTCAGGGAACGAACTACGTGGGATCGATGGTCGTCATGGAAGACGGTCTTCTCAAGCGGCCGGACTATCGAAGATTCAAGGTGAACTCTGTCGGGGGCAACGACGACTACGCAGCGATGCGGGAGGTGCTCTTGCGTCGTCTGCGCCGCATCGACGAAGACGCGAACTCTGCTGGGGGGGGAAGGCCGGCACGATTTTCCTATCCACCGCAGCTGCTCCTGCTCGACGGGGGCAAGGGTCAACTCGGCGTGGGTATCGATGTGGTGCGCGAGCTAGGTCTTGATGGACAACTTGAACTCGCTGCGCTCGCCAAGCAGTTTGAAGAGGTCTATGTGCCTGGACGCCCTGATCCGATCCGCATCCCGCGCGACAGCGATGCAATCTATCTCTTGCAGCAGATCCGTGACGAGGCGCACCGCTTTGCCATTTCCTTCCACCGGGAGTTGCGCAACCGTCGGATGACGAAGGGGGCTCTTGACGACGTGAGCGGACTTGGACCAAAGCGCAGGAGACGGATCTTGCGCGAATTTGGCACCGTGCGAGCGATCAGAGCTGCGTCGCGTGACGAACTCCGGGCGATCGATTGGCTTCCAGATCCGGTCGCGTCTGCCCTCTATGACCATCTGCACTCCTCGGACAACGAACGACGCGGGGCGTAAGTGCCAAGCAAGTCCGGGATTGGGTCGAGGGTCGAAGGTCGATGATGCAAGAGGGTCGCGGAGAGCTTTCAAAGGGCACGCCGGTCGAGATCGCCCGCGCAATCTGGGATGAGCACGCGCAGTGGTGGCGTGCGACTTTCAGCGAGGGCGCGGACATCGAATATGCACAAGAGATCGTGCCGCTTGTCATCGGGATGTTCGCCGGTCGACGTCATGTACTCGACCTCGGATGTGGTGAAGGGCAGATTGCGCGCGCGCTGTGTCGGGCGAATGAAGTGATAGAGATCATTGGTCTCGATCCGTCCAACGCGCAGCTGTCGAACGCGCGTAACGTTGCCTCGCCGGCGATCTCTTATGTCCAAGGAGCCGCTGAGCAGGTTCCATTTGCCGATGGTTCGTTTGACGGTGTCGTCTGTTGCCTTGCGATAGAACACTGTGAAGACGTCGATCGGGTTCTCAACGAGGTAGCGCGCGTACTTGGCCCAGGCGGCCTCTTTTTCTTGCTCATCAACCACCCCATGTACCAGGGAATCGGGAGCGGATTCGTCGATGACCGGATTCTCGGAGAGCACTACTGGCGAGTCGGCCCCTATCTCGAGGAGCGGGTTGCCTTCGAGGAGGTGGACCGCGGCGTCATCCTTCCCTTCGCGCATCGTCCGCTGTCTCGTTACATCAATCCACTTGGAGCACATGATCTTGTGCTGGTCGAGATGTTCGAACCACCACCATTACCCGCCTTTCTCACCGATTCCACCGATCCCGAGCTCGAATCGACCATCCCACGCCTGCTCGCCATGCTCTTCGAGCATCGACCCCGGCCTACAATCTGAACGACAACGTGGCACGACAGCGGGTCGATTAGTCGTTGACGCGAGAGAGGATTCACGAGTGTGATTGAGTGTCTTGTCGTCGCTGGTCTGTCTGGAGCAGGGAGATCGAGTGCCGCCGCGACGCTCGAGGACCTCGGCTGGTTCGTGATCGACAACCTCCCGCCGACGTTGATCGGCCGCGTCGCCGAGCTCGCGGCGAGACGCGATTCCGATCTCGAGCGACTCTGCTTTGTCACCGGACGCGCCGGACCAGACTCAATCGGAGATCTCAACGCGGTCGTTACGACATTACGCGCGACGGGCGCGCGTGTGAGGATGTTGTTCCTTGATTCTTCAGACGAGGTTTTGGTTCGCAGGTTCGAGGGAACGCGTCGCCGGCACCCCGTCGAGGCACCCACACTTCTTGATGCGATCCGCACGGAGCGGGTGCAGTTGCAAGATATCCGCCAGAGCGCCGATGTGGTCATCGATACGAGCGCGGTGAACATCAATGAGTTGCGCAGCAGGCTCTCCGATCTTTTTGTCGATGACCGGTCGGGCGGGGGAATGGAGACGGCGGTGCTCTCATTCGGTTTCAAGCACGGTCTCCCGCTTGACGTCGATGTTGTCCTTGATTGCCGATTTCTTCCCAACCCACATTGGGTTGACCAACTGCGAAACCTCACCGGTCTTGATGAGCCGGTGCGAAAGTTCGTTCTCGAGTCTGAGCAGTCGCGGGAGTTCCTCGACCGCGTCTTCGACCTTCTGACGTTCTTGCTTCCTGCCTATGCGAAAGAGGGCAAGGCATATCTGTCGATTGCGATTGGATGCACGGGGGGTCGGCACCGCTCGGTCGTGATCGCCGAGGAACTCGCCCACAGGATCGAGGAACTCGGTTTTCATCCAAATGTGCACCATCGTGATATCGAGCGATAGTCGGGCGAAATATGATCGATCAGTCGAGGTGGAGATCATGAACGCGGCGATGCGCCAGAGCGAGCGCTTTCCCGGTGGTCCGCGCGTTGTGGCAATCGGGGGCGGACACGGGCAGGCGAAGAGCCTTGCGGCGATCCGTCAATTTGCCAGTTCGGTGACCGCGATTGTCTCGGTGGCCGACGACGGAGGATCGAGCGGACGACTGCGCAAGGAGCTTGGGATTCCCGCCCCGGGCGATCTGCGCAGGTGTGTGCATGCCCTTTTGCCGGAAGACTCTTTGCTTGGTGACGCGCTTGAGCATCGCTTTGGAGCTGGGGAGCTCGAAGGTCACGCGTTCGGAAATCTTCTCCTCGCCGCGCTCTGCGTGGCGACGGACGACTTCGCGGATGCCGTCGGAGAGGCCTGTCGCCTGCTCGATACCGTTGGCGTGGTGTGGCCAGCGACGACGACTCCGGTCACGCTGTGTGCCTCGACGCGTGACTCCGAACTCGCCGGCCAGGTGCGGATCATGGCCACCGAGGGGGTGACCGAGGTCTCGCTCAATCCGATCGATGCTCCTTCTCCAGAGGGCGCAATACGGGCAATCAAGGAGGCGGAGATGGTCGTGCTCGGGCCGGGCTCACTCTATACGAGCGTGCTTGCAGCGCTTGTGCCGCGCGACGTGCGAGATGCATTGCACTTTTGCGAGGCAAAGACCGTCTATGTCTGCAATCTGCGCCAACAGATCCCCGAGACGGCCGGATACAGCGTCGGTCTCCACGTCGAGGCCCTGATCGCGCATGGCATCACCCCCGACGTGGTGATTGCCGATACGCGCGAGATCGATCTCGGCGAGGTGCCAAGGGGTGTCGAGCTGCGCACCGCCGCACTGACCAGCGTAAAGGCGGCGGTGCATGATGTCGACCTACTTGCCAAAGAGCTCGTCTCGTTGTTGCCCTGAGTGATTTGATCGCCCGTTCCCTCTCCGCGTGGCACCGCTGTGACCTGCACTTTGTATGGGAAATGCGATGATGGGCATTCGGTTGTTGCACGGACGGCTTTTCTAGGGCAGATTGTCTCGACTGCAATGGGGCAGTAAGTCGTGGCGCGCAAGCGTCGCGCGTACAGGTGTTCGGACGGTGACGGTATGACCGTACGGGTGGCAATCAACGGTTTCGGCCGGATCGGGCGGAATTTCCTACGGGCCGTTTCGACATCAGGCAGTGAAATCGAGGTCGTTGCCCTCAACGACCTCGTCTCCATCGACGCCAACGCGCATCTTTTGCGCTATGACTCCTCCCACGGGCGGTTCCCCGGAACGGTCGTGGTCGACAGTCGGGGGATTGTCGTCAATGACCGAGCGATCGCGGTCTATGCCGAACGTGACCCGAAGGATCTTCCCTGGAAGGATCTCGCGATTGACGTGGTCGTCGAGTCGACTGGGCGCTTCACCAAGCGCGACCAGGCGGCCAGGCACCTTGAGGCGGGCGCGCGACGCGTCGTGGTCTCTGCCCCCGCCGATGGAGCCGACGCAACATTTGTCGTCGGCGTGAACGACCAGAGCTTTGACCCCTCTTCACACTTCGTCGTTTCGAATGCGTCGTGTACCACCAACTGCTTCGTGCCGATGGTGAAGGTGCTCGATGATGCCTTTGAGGTCCGTCACGGCCTGATGACCACCGTGCATGCGTACACCAACGACCAGGAGCTGCTCGATCTTGCGCGTGACAACATGCGCCGAGCGCGTGCCGCTGGTGTGAACATCGTCCCAACGCAGACCGGTGCCGCCCGAGCGACAAGCCTCGTCTTGGAGTCGATGAAGGGCCGTCTCGACGGTCAGGCGCTGCGCGTGCCGGTCCAGGATGGATCGATCACCGATTTCACCGCGATCGTCGGCGCGTCCGTCACGGTGGATCAGATCAATGCGGCCTTCGCGGCCGCGTCGAACTCCGGGCCCCTTGCGCCGGTGCTCGAGTACACGACGGATCCGATCGTCTCGAGTGACATCGTCGGAAATCCCGCCTCGTGTATCTTCGACTCGGAGCTGACGATGGCGATGGCGCTGCCCGATGGGACGACACTCGTCAAGGTCTTCGGTTGGTATGACAACGAGTGGGGATATTCGAACCGTCTCGCGGATCTGATTGCGATCATCGGCAAGCCGTGAGTCACCTCCTCCCGGAACTTGAGGACCTTCCCCCGTTATCCGGGAAAAGTGTCCTCGTCAGAGTCGATTTCAATGTACCGCTGAAGGTCGACGAATCCGGCCAGAGGGTGATCACCGATCGCTTTCGCATCCGCGAGGCGCTGCCGACACTGACCTATCTGATCAATCACCGAGCACGCGTCACGGTTTGTACGCATCTCGATCGACCGGGTGGAAAGTTCGTCCCCGAGCTCAGCGTCGAACCGATCCGCGACTATCTCAACGAGCTCGTGCCCGGCGTGAACCTACTCGAGAACCTCCGTTTCGATCCGGGTGAAGAGGCGAACGACCCGGCGTTCCTTGACTGGCTCCTGGACGGTCATGACTACTTTGTCAACGATGCGTTCGGTGTCTCCCATCGTCCGCATGCCTCGGTGATCGGACCCCCGACGCGGCTGCCATCGGCTGCGGGAAGGCTCTTGGCACGCGAGGCTGGAGTGCTGAGTCGATTGATCACCGCTCCGAACCGACCGTTCGTCGCGGTTGTCGGAGGGGCAAAGATCTCGGAGAAGCTCGCGGTATTGCGCGCGCTCTCGACCAAGGTCGACACCTTGATCGTCGGCGGAGGGATGTCGTATACCTTTCTCGCCGCCCTTGGTCACGGGATCGGCGATTCGCTGTTCGATCCAACCCAGGTCGAGGCATGCCGGGAGCTGCTCGAGGGTCCGACGAGGATTCTCCTTCCCCTTGACACGGTGGCAGTCAATCGGGCAAGTGGCGAGGTGCGCTCGGTTGGCGATGACATTCCGAGTGGCTTCTCCGGCCTTGATATCGGTCCGCTCTCGGTGGCGCGTTTTGTCGAGGAGATCGCCGGCGCGAAGACCGTGCTCTGGAATGGACCGATGGGTGTCTTTGAAGACGAGCGTTTCTGTGCCGGAACCCGCGCCGTCGCCGAGGCCGTCGCCTCGTGCGAGGGTTTTACCGTCGTCGGCGGCGGGGACTCTGTCGCGGCGATCGATGCATTCGAACTCGAGGACCGCATCGACCATGTCTCGACCGGTGGCGGTGCCTCGATGGAGTTCATCGAGCAGGGAGACCTCTGTGGCATCGCCGCACTGCGCAACTCCGTCCGCCACTAAGCGCGTGACTGCTGGGCTTTCGAGAGGGGTCGTCGTGTCTCGATCGGGCCTCTTCTAAGGTGGTGTGGTGACAACCAGACGTTCCATGCTCATCAGCGGCAACTGGAAGATGTACGAGAACCACTACGAGGCGATCAAGCTCGTCCAGGAGCTGGCTGCGCTGTTACGTGCCGAGGGTGTTCCAAACCATCGCGAGGTGAGCGTGCACCCTCCATTCACCTCGATCCGCACGGTGCAGACCGCCGTTGAGTCCGATCATCTTCCCTTGGCGCTCGGAGCCCAGAGCTGTCACTTCGAAGACCGCGGAGCGTTCACGGGTGAGATCAGCGCGGAGATGCTCGCCAAGCTCGGCGTCGCCTATGTGATTGCAGGCCACTCCGAGCGCAGGGTCTTGCTTGGCGAGACCGACGAGATCGTGCGCCGCAAGGTCGATGCGATCCTGCGGAATGCGATGCGTCCGATTCTCTGTGTCGGCGAGACGATGGAAGAGCGCTCCGCAGGGCGCGCGAGAGAGGTCGTTGCCCGACAGCTCCGTCTCGCGCTCGAGGGCAGGACCACCGAGCAGGTCGCCACCTGCGTGATCGCCTACGAGCCGCTCTGGGCGATCGGCACGGGTGAGACAGCCAGCCCTCGAGACGCGGGGGAGATGTGCAGCGCAATCCGCTCGGTGATCAGCGAAATTGCTGGTCGAGCGGCCGATGCATGTCGTATCCAGTACGGGGGGTCGGTGAATCCCGACAACGCGCCGGAGCTGTTGCGGGCGAAGAATGTCGATGGACTTTTGGTCGGCGGCGCGAGTCTCGACGCAGCGAAGTTCATGGCGATTGTGCACGCGGGTGTCGATCCCGCCCGCTGAGGGGGAGAGCGGATGGGTGAGCTGATAGCCTAATTGGCCGGTCAGGTGCGCGCTTGACCATTTTTTGGAGGTCTCCGCAGGTGCTGACAGACGCAATAGTTGCCGTTGAGGTTCTCTCTTCGTTTGCACTGATCTTGCTGATTCTCTTGCATAGTGGCCGCGGTGGTGGCCTCTCGGACATGTTTGGATCATCCGTTGGATCGGCCGCCGCCGGTTCGACCGTCGCTGAGAAGAACCTTGACCGTCTCACGATCGCCTTTGCGGTGGTATTCGCGTTCACAACGGTCATCATTGGTCTGCGGTGGGGCTGAGTAAGTCCGCAGCTTTTGCCTTCGCGGGACTCGTCTTTGCCTGCACGGCATGTGGGTCAGCAGCGACTCAGGCGACGGGCATCACGTCTACGACGGTACCGACAAGGATCGAGCTCAACGCGAACGGGTTCGTCAACGTGGGAGTGCCCTCGCTTCCGACGAATTTCAACCCGGCAACGGTTGAGGGTTCCAATCAGGTCACGGCAATGGTCATGGCGCAGGTTTTGCCACAGACGTTTCTGCTCAATAATTTCAACGCACCACAGTGTCCGGAAAATGTCTCGAGTGTGTGCGAGGGATTGCTCGCGGGAGTTGATCCCGCCGAGCTCGTGAGTAATTCACCTCAGACCGTTGTCTACCATCTTGCGAGTAGGGCATCGTGGTCCGACGGGGTGCCGATCACTGTGGCGGACTTCATCTACAACTGGAAGATGCAGGTTCTTGCCGGGCCTTCGCTGCCCGCGACCGATCCGATCGGCGGATACGAGGACATCTCGAATATCACTGGATCTGCCCACGGGAAGACGGTCACGGTTGTCTTCTATCAGCCCTATGCGGACTGGCAGGCACTGTTCACGAATCTGATTCCGGCCCATATCGCGAAAGATTTCGCGGGCTGGAACACTGATTTCGTTCACTTTCCTTCCTCGAATTTCGTCTCCGGCGGACCATTCAAGATTGCCAAGATAGTTCCCGGCAGGCAGCTCGTTCTTGTCCGCAATCGTGACTATTGGGGGCCTCCTGCGCGCGTCGCCGGAATTGTCTTCAACGTCGAGCAAACCCGGACGGCGATGCTTCACGCTCTGGCAACGGGACGTATTGACATGGGCGCGGTGGTCCCGGGGCTCAAGGTTGAAAACACGGTGGTATCGAGTACAAGTCTGATTGAGTCAACTCAGCCGGGGCCGATTCTGTATCAGCTGGATTTCAACCTCGCCGATCCAACGCTTGCGGACCTCAACTTGCGTCAGGCGATCGCCGAGGCAATTGACCGTCATCAGATCGTCTCTGACACGGCGGGACTGCTGACGCCGTTTAACAATGTTGCCGCGAACCACCTCTTTCCCTATGGGTTTCAGGGCAGCCAACCCAATGACAGCACCTACGAACCGGTAAATCTTGCGCAAGCCCAGGCACAGCTCGTCGAGGCCGGGTACACGATCGGTATCGACGGAATTGCACGGTCGGTGTTCGGTCAGCCACTGGTTCTCTCTCTGGTTGGACCTTCGGGAAATGACGTGATTGCGAACATCGAGGATCACATCCAGGCGGAGCTCCTCCAGATCGGAATTGAGGTCAAGATCGACAACGTCTCGTCGAGCGAGCTGCTCGCAAACCGTCTACCACAGGGGAACTATCAGCTTGCAATCGCTCCCTATCTCATGTCCCAGTTCCTCTCGACAAATGTGCAGCTTTACACCAATCCAGTCGGTCCGGTGATTGCTCCTGTTGGCGCCTCGAGTGGCGCGGCGTTAGCTCCGACCATTGGAACTTCTTTGGTGACGCCTCACGGAACCGAGCCCGCTGCGGTCGATGCAGGCGCAGTAACTCGTGACATCTTGGGATACGACGATCCCAGAGTTGTCCAACTGTTCGATGATGCCTCGCAGGAACTGAACGCGGGTGCGTTCACGACGTACAACCAGATCGATACCGCGATATGGGCGGAGCTTCCCGCATTGCCGCTTTTTCAGATGCCGGTGAGCTTTGTCTGGAACGTACGCGTTCTGAATATCGCGAACTCACAGGGCTGGCTTGGTCCGATGTGGAACGCGCAGAACTGGGCAATTCAGTCGAGTCCGCCGCCAACGACGACGACAACGCTACCCAGTTGAGGCAGATTTCGTTACCGAGGTCCGGTCGCGAGCGTATGTCGGCATTGCGCTAATCTCTTCTCGCCCCTCAGGGGGAATGTGATGGTCACGTCGGAGTGGCGGAAT
>DATKRV010000007.1:0-7065 GCA_035532075.1 Acidimicrobiales bacterium
CCGACGCCGACCCAGCGACGGGCATTCGAACTCCTGGGCGTGCCGGTGCCAAAGAAGCTCATGTAGCCAGAACGGTGCACCACTCTCCAACAAATCTCCTGGTCAGCAGGCACAAGCCTGTTCAAGCAGGGGTAAGTTCGGGCTAGGGAGAGGGGCGACCGCCCGCGTTGTGGATAAGTTTCCCACCCCCCTCAACCAGCCCCAAACCGAGAAAAATCCAACAAATACGCCAAGAATCCCCATATTTCGGCCCTCGTCCGTCTATGTTCACTCTTGGGACCGAGCCACCGTGGTTTCGGATCAAAGGAGGACTCGTGAACAAAGGCGAGCTCATCAGCAAGGTTGCTGAAGAGGCAGGCTGTTCAAATGCGCAGGCCGAACAGATCATCGGTGCACTTTTCAGTTCAATCGTCTCAACGGCGAAGGGCGGAGACAAGGTCTCTTGGCCTGGTTTTGGATCATTCTCCATCAGCCAGCGCGCTGCACGCACCGGCCGCAACCCACAGACTGGCGCGACGATCAACATCGCTGCCTCGAAGGCGCTGCGGTTCAGCCCAGCTGCTGCTTTGAAGGCAACCCTGAACAACCGCTAGAGCGGTATCGCCGTCGGCTCTCTGAGTCGACGCGCAAGAGGGGCGCGAGATGGGCACAAAATGGGATCGACCCAGTATCGGACCACGGTCCGGTGGTGGGTCGATTTATTTGTCGCACGTTTGCAAGGGCAACCAAGATGCCACATCACCCGGATGCCGACGACGGGCGCGCCACCGCGTTCAAGACTGCGGCCGGGCCTGTTCGATTAACGCCAGTACAGCCGGTGGGGTGAGCGGCTGACGGGTGATCTTTGTCACGCCAAAGGGCGAGAGCGCGTCGGCCACCGCATTGATGATCGCCGCGGGAGCGGCGATCGCGCCACCCTCTCCCATTCCCTTGAACCCTCCGGGATTGGTGAACGCTGCCGTCTCGAGATGGTCGTATTCGATCTCGGGAACCTCGGTCGAGGTGGGAATGAGATAGTCGAGATAGGTCGTCGTGAGGGGATTTCCATCCCGGTCATAGACAAAGTCCTCATACAACACGCCACCGATCCCCTGGATCACCCCGCCGGCAATCTGACCTTCGACCACATTTGGGTTGATCATCACGCCACAGTCCTCGCTCACGATGAACCGACGCACGTAGGTCTTCCCGGTGCGCACATCGACCTCACAGAGTGCGACATGGGTCGCGTTGGAAAAGGTCGAGGGAACATCGGTGGTGAAGCGCCCGAGCACCTCGAGACCCGGCTCCATCCCGGCCGGCACTCCCTTTTGCGTCGAGGCGATGGTGGCGATCTCGGCAAAGGTCTTCGACATCGTCGGAACCCCCCGGACCGAGATCACCCCGTCTTTCACCTCGAGGTCCTCCGCGCTCGCCTCAAGAGCCTCCGAGGCGATGTCGAGCATCTTCGCGCGCAGTTCGGTCGCCGCCTTGAGCGCCGAATTCCCGCCGCCGATCGCATTACGACTGCCCCCGGTGGTGCCTCCATAGGGAGTTGCCGCGGTGTCGCCGATGACAATGTTGATATCCGCGAAATCGACGCCGAGGCGATCCGCGACGATCTGACAGATCGTCGTCTCAACGCTGTGACCTTGGGAGCCGCTCCCCGTCGCGACCGACACCTTTCCCGATCCATCTACCCGGATCGAGACGCCATCACTGACGCGACGTACCGACATCCCCGAGGGTTCGACGACCACGCTGATCCCCACCCCGAGATAGCGCCCCTCCTCTCGAAGCCGCGCCTGTTCGACGCGGAAGTCCTCATAGCCAAGGCGCGCAACCGCGCGCTCGAGCGTCTCGTGCGCGGTGATCAGGTCATAGGTCTGCCCGCAATCGGTCGTGTGCGGGAGCTCCTCGCGATGCAAGATATTTCGTCGGCGGATCTCGAGCGGGTCGATGCCGAGCCCCTTCGCGACGATATCCATCATCGTCTCCCTCAACAGTGTCTCCATCATCCAGGGCCCGCGGTAGGCGGCGCGCGACGAGGTATTCGTCCGCACCGCGGAGGTACGCGTTCCGACGACGGGACACCGATAGGGACCGGGGATCATCTTGTCGAAGTTCCCACCGCCGACGCCTCCAAACGCGCCGACATCCTGGAAGTGGTCGACCTTCATCGCGAGCAGGGTGCCGTCATCCTCGGTCGCAACCGAGACGGTGACACACTCGCGCCGTGCGTGTGGACCCGCGACGAGATTTTCGTACCGATCCTCGATCCATTTCACCGGACGGTTGATCAGTCGTGCTGCGATGGCGATCGCGGACTCTTCGCGAGTCACCCCGATCTTCTGCCCGAACGCCCCTCCGACGTCACCGACAATGACGCGCACGCTGTTGGCCGGAAGTCGGAGAATCTTCGCAAAATGTGCAACCGCCGGATGGGGCCCCTGGGTGGAGATCCAGATCGTCATCTGCTGTGAGGCCGACTGCCATTTTGCGACCACGCCGCGGGTCTCCATCGGAGAGTGCACATAGCGATGCTGCTGGATCACCTCGGTAAAGACATGCGGAGATCGCGCGAGAATCTCGTCAACGCGCGCAAATGACTCGTTCGCGACCGACTCGAAAACGTTCGTCTCATCCCCGTCATGGGCGATGTGCATATCCGCGATCGCCTCTTCGAGTTCAATCACTGGGGTGTTCGGGATATAGCTCACCTCGACAAGCTCCGCCGCGTCCTCGGCAAGCGCTCGCGTCTCGGCGATCACCATGACGACCGGCTCTCCAACGAACGCGACGTGTTCGATCGGCAAGATCGCTCCGCGCCAGCTGCCGGGCGGATCGGCGTCGTCGGTGAGTTCGCGACCGGTCAGTACACCAAGTACCCCGGGTGCTGCCTTTGCCCTCGATACGTCAATCGCCTCGATGTTCGCCTTTGGATGGGGACTTCGTACAAAGGCAACGTGACCCATCCCGGGCAGCACGACGTCTCCGACGTAACTCCCCTGCCCACTCAGCAACCGGGGGTCCTCTTTCCTTCGGGTGCGCGCGCCGACATAACGGGCCGCATCGAGGCGATCGGTCTCAAGCACATCAACGCTGGTCAATACAACCCTCCCGTTTGAGCCATCTCCCGACACTATCTCGCCGGTCGAGTGGGCGCTCGCTCGACTCGGGCCATCTCGTAGCGAAAGCATCGGGCGCGGCGCGCGAGCATGGCGCTTGCACAGATTGCCCGGCAAGTCGAGCGGAATGAGTAGCGAGTTAAACAGAGTGCATGGCGAGGACAATTTGCCTACAGTACAGAGGGACCAACGGCGAAAGGTACGCGGTGAAGCCAGCGCAGTTCGAATACCATGCTCCGACAAGCACCCTCGATGCGGTAGCACTGCTCAAGACCTACGCCGAAGATGCCAAGGTCATCGCAGGCGGACAGAGTCTTGTGCCGATGCTTGCACTACGCATCGCACGCTTTGAACACCTCGTCGACCTCAACCGCATCGAGGAGTTGACCGGCATCAGCCTCGAGCGTGACGAGCTTGTCATCAAAGCGTTGACGCGCCAGTCGAGTGCAGAGCACAGCGACCTCGTCGCGCGCCACGTTCCCTTGCTGGCGCGCGCCATTCCCAAGATCGGACACTTCCAGATCCGCAACCGAGGCACCGTCGGCGGCTCGATCGCCCACGCCGATCCCGCCTCTGAGCTCCCCTGTGTCGCCCTTTGTCTCGACGCAACGATGACCCTCGTTGGGCCCGCTGGATCTCGATCGGTGTCCGCTGCCGACTTCTTTGTCTCAATCTGGCAGAGCACTGCCGAGGTAGATGAGATTGTCACGGAGATCCGTTTTCCGATCGCCGCAAAGTCTTCGGGTTTCGGATTCGAGGAGTTCGCGCTGAGAACCGGGGACTTCGCGATCGCCGGCGTCGCCTGCGCGGTGACGCTCGACAAAGCACAGCGCATCGAGAGCGCAGCGATCGCCTTCATGGGCATGGGTCCGACTCCGCTGCGAGCCGGTTTAGCTGAATCGGCCCTCGTCGGGAGGCGCGCCGATGAGATCGATTGCGCGAAGATCGCCCAACAGGCGGTCAAGGAGACCACTCCGGGCGATGACGTACACGCCTCCGCCGCCTACCGGACCCAGATCGCGACATCGCTCGCGGGTGATGCGCTTCACCAGGCTCTGCAGGAGGCGCGCGATGAATAGGGTGGAGGTTACGATCGAGGTCAACGCAAGAGAGCGCCACGAGTTGCTCGAGCCGCGCGAGACCCTGGCGGATTTCCTGCGCGAGGAATGTGGTCTGACCGGCACCCATCTTGCCTGCGAGCACGGAGTCTGTGGGGCATGCACGGTCTTGCTCGACGGAGCTGCGGTGCGGTCGTGTCTCATCTTTGCCGTGCAGGCGGACGGTCACAGTGTGACAACCATCGAGGGCCTCACACCGAGAGACGGCACACTGAGCAAGGTTCAGCAGGCATTCTGGAACAATCATGGACTCCAGTGCGGGTTCTGCACGCCGGGATTTGTCGTCTCGGTGGAGGCCATGCTCCGCGACAATCCGCACCCGAGCGACGAAGAGATCCGCGAGGGCCTGTCTGGCAACCTGTGCCGCTGCACGGGCTACCAGGGCATCATCAAGGCAGTGCGCGAGGCTGCAGGTAGCTGAAGGTGCGAGAATCCTTGGTGAGGGGTGGACGCGACGAATACGGCGGAGCGGTTCTCGCCCAGTAGCGGGTCATCGTCATTTGACACCGAAGTCGAAAGAACCGCACGATAGGGTGCGCGGGCACGATTTCGACAGGCAAGAACAGGGGTGAGCACAATGTTGAGCGAATCAGACAACAAGCTGTTGACGCGAACGGGCTCCGACACGCCAATGGGACAGCTCTTTCGAAGGTTCTGGCTCCCGGCGCTGCTCTCGTCCGAGCTGCCAAAGCCAGACGGACCCCCGATCGAGCTCGGTCTGCTCGGAGAGCGTCTCGTTGCCTTCCGCGACACCTCAGGACACGTCGGCATCCTCGAGGCGCGTTGTCCACATCGACATGCAAATCTCTTCTGGGGAAGAAACGAAGAGAACGGTCTGCGCTGCGTGTATCACGGCTGGAAATTCCAGGCTGATGGACGCTGCGTCGATCAGCCCGCGGAGCCCGAGAACTCCCGCTTCAAAGATTCGATACGCGCAAAGGCCTACGACACCCACGAGGCCGGTGGCCTCGTCTGGGTCTACATGGGGCCAGAGGAGCTCAAGCCCGAATTTCCAAGCTTTGAGTGGACGTTTTTGTCTGACGAGCACTTTCTCGCCACCAAGCGCTTCCAGGACTGCAACTACCTCCAGAATCTCGAGGGCGAGATTGATACTGCGCATGTGAACTTTCTGCATCGCAACCTTGGCTCGGAAGAGGATGATTTCGTGCCGAAGGAGATCCTGCCGCCGCGTTTTGACGAGGCGGGACTGCTGCCACCGCCGTTTCTCGCCAGAAAACAGTTCGACCTCGCGGAGACCGACTTTGGACTTGTTGCCATGGCGCGAAGCGAATTCCCGAACGGCGAGTACTACTGGAGGATGACACCATTCCTCGTGCCATCATTCACCCTGATCCCGAGCGGATACGAAGCGTTCAACACCTGGACGGCGATCGTCCCGGTCAGTGACGTCTATTCCGTCGGCTTCACGGTCACCTGGCATCATGCGAGGCCGCTCAATGACGCAGAGAAACTTACGGTGACCAGCGGTGCTGGTGTGCACGCTCTTGTCGACCCCGAGACCTTCATCCCTCTTGCGAACCGATCCAACAACTACCTGATCGACCGCGAGCTGCAGGCAACATCGAGCTTCACGGGAATCTTTGGTATCCGCGGAGAGGATCTCCCGGTACAAGAGGATCAGGATGGACCGATCGCAAGGCGCCACGAAGAGCACCTCGGCGTCACCGATCGCGGCATCATCGGCATGCGCAGACTTCTCCTCACTCTCGTCAAAGATCTCGAGCGGGGAATCGAACCGCCATATGTCTCGCGACCCGAGGCGTTTCGCGCCCGCTCGGTGGTGGCGACCGCTCCGAAGGAGGTCAGCCCCGTCGATCTTTTCGTCGCCGGCCAGCCAGAGACCTTCGTCGCCTCCTCGATCTCGCAGTCTTACTAGCAAAGCCGCGAGTCGGATATGGAGTTCCGGGCCCCTGCCATGCAAGATGCGATCGCCATCGAGGCGCTGACGAGCGAGACCATCCGCCAGATCGCCCGACGGCTCAACCAGACAAGATCCTTCGAGGAGTTCGTCTATCGCGAATCAGAGATGGACGCGCTCTTCAGCCTTGCGGACATCGCGATCTCGACCAGTCGCGAGAGCGAGCATCCCGTCCTCGCGAACAACGTACCCCTCGCAAGACTCCGACAGCTGCGCGAGCTGATCTTCGAGGCTCATGACGCAACTCATGACAATGAGGTCGACACCGCCTGCGAACTGCTCGAACGTGCCGCGCAGCTGCTCGAGAGATCGCCTTGAAGACAAGAGGTTTCAGCCAGAACCACTCGCCACGCCACCGCGACATGCGAATGTTCGCGACATCCGATCTCCGGTCCATGCGGTCTTGCCCCTTCGAGATGAAGAGTGCGAGTTCAAAAGCGAGTTGCAGTGAAAGACGCTGACCAGACGACCGCCAAACGTTCATCAATGGATCAGCGCGTATCGACCATCATTGGATACCTGCGATCGACCTCCAAGCGAGATTTCATCGTCATCCCGATAGCCGTGCTCGTAGAGCAGATGCTTTCGCGGCGCAAGACCCGGTTGGCCGGTCTGCCACTCATGGCATGGGGTTACCTCCAATACCGAATTTCCGGTGACTACCGAAACAGCGTCGGAGGAGGTGGCCCGGGTATCTCAGGCCCGCCTCCCGAGAGACTCGTCACCTCGGGTATCTATGGTCTGACAAGAAATCCGATGTACACGGGCCACGTCATCTTCCTCGCCGGACTTGTGATCAGTACCAGCTCCCCCTTTGCCCTTGCCGCTACCATTGGAACGGTGCCATGGTTGCGTAGCCGGATTCTCCGTGACGAGCAACGTTTGACAGAACTATTTGGCA
>DATKRV010000008.1:0-28942 GCA_035532075.1 Acidimicrobiales bacterium
TAGGAGTCTGGGCCGTGTCTCAGTCCCAGTGTGGCTGATCGTCCTCTCAGACCAGCTACCCGTCGTTGCCTTGGTAGGCCATTACCCCACCAACAAGCTGATAGGCCGCGAGCCCCTCTCGAAGCAGAATCCTTTCCTCACCGACCCATGCGGGCCCGTGGGGGTATCCGGTATTAGCATCGGTTTCCCGGTGTTATCCCAGTCTTCGAGGCAGGTTGCTCACGTGTTACGCACCCGTTCGCCACTAGATCTTCCTTAGTATTGCTACTAATTGGATCCCGTTCGACTTGCATGTATTAAGCACGCCGCCAGCGTTCGTCCTGAGCCAGGATCAAACTCTCCATCGAGATCTCGTTCCAGCGACACTTACGAGCCGCGTTCACTTTGATCAGAGAGCCGGTGCGGGCCTGACGCCCTAACACCAACTGGCACCAAAACGGTTTTGTTGTTGTCCGTTATTCAGTGCACTACTTATTTTACTTACCTTGTAAATGACATCCCCGGTCGCAAGCGACCGGTGCTGCCATCTGCACTGGCTTTTGGCTGTTCCTATTCCGTTTTCAAGGAGCGACGAAGGACACACTTCCAGGGGAAGGAGGTGTCGGCTACGCCCGGCTGCCACGATCCAAAGATCACAGCATCCATGCGGTCGATTAACCAGAGTCAATCGACTCCGCTCGCTCGGCTAGACCGTGCGAGGCGGGTGCCCACCCTATCACCCTTGTCTGGCCTGTCAAACCGGCCACTTTTGGGGCAAATACAGACCGAAGTCTGCTCGGGGCGGAGTTCCAATCTATCAGTTCCTCGGTCGCCGAAGGCTTGGTTTCGCGAGAAAATCGCCCAGGTGTCGAGCGGCCGAAGCTTCGTTGTTGCGCACGCGCGCTGAGGCGCCACGAAACCGCTCACATTGAACGTCTCAGGAGTTCTCGAGGCGCTCGCGTTCGACGAGATCGGCGAACGCAATGATCTGGTCTGCGACCGGTGCAGTTCCCCCCCCACCCGGACTCGCCCGTCGGGTGACCGAAGAACCGGGAACGAATAGCGCCCCTGCATCGTCGTCGAAATGTGGACTTTCGATGACAAGTAATTTGAGCGAGGTGGCCGAGGATATCGAGCGTCGCACGAGATCGCCGACAAGAGCATGTGCCTGACGAAAGGGAATGCCCTTTCCAACCAGGTATTCCGCGAGATCGGTCGCAACGAGCGATTCGCTGTCTGCCGCGGCTTGCATGCGAATTGTTTGAAACTCAAGTGAGGCGATCAGACCGGACAACGCCACAAGCGCCCGTTCCGTCTGCACCACCGCATCAAATAGCGGCTCTTTATCCTCTTGCAGATCACGGTTATACGCGAGCGGGAGTGATTTCAGTGTCGCAAGGAAGCCAGCAAGATGACCGATCATCCTTCCTGATTTTCCCCGAGCGAGTTCCGCGACGTCGGGATTCTTTTTCTGGGGCAACATTGAGCTCCCCGTCGACCACCCGTCCGCAAGGAGATAGAAGCCAAACTCCTCCGAGGAGTAGATGACAATCTCCTCGCCGATACGCGAGAGATGCACTCCGAGAAGTGCAAGATCAAAGAGCAGCTCCGCGACAAAATCTCGGTCGCTCACCGCATCGATTGAGTTCTCAAAATTCCTTGTAAATCCGAGTTCATGAGCTACGCCCTCGGGATCGAGTGGCAGCGATGATCCGCCGAGGGCACCCGCTCCAAGGGGAGATACATTGAGTCGCTCGCGTGATGAGCGAAGTCGATCGACATCGCGTCCCAAAGCCCATCCGTGTGCCAGCAATTGATGGGCGAGCAGCACTGGCTGTGCTCGCTGAAGGTGCGTGTAACCCGGAAGGTAGATGCTCCCCGCCTCTCTCGCACGCTCAAGCAACACCGATTGGAGATTGATCACTTGGGCAATGATCTCGGTCGTGACCACGCGCGCGTAAAGACGGAGTGCAGTGGCAACCTGGTCGTTCCTCGAGCGACCAGTATGCAGCTTCGCTCCGGTGTCTCCAGCGATCTCGGTGACTCTGCGCTCTATGGCGGTATGAATATCCTCATCGCTCGCCACCAGCGCGAAGGTAGCGCCATCTATCTCGGAACGGACCTTCGAAAGCGCATCGATGAGAACCGCTATCTCCTCTTCGGAGAGAATGTGAGCCCGTCCGAGGCCATGAACGTGGGCGATAGATCCCGCGATGTCATAGCGCGCGAGCCGTTGGTCAAAATCAATGCTCGCGGTATAGGCCATCATTGAATCTTCGGGACCAGTTGACATCCTTCCCGACCAGAGCGTCATGTTGTTTGCTCCGCTCCGCCAGCGCGCTGGCGACTTGCCCAGGTTGTAATCCCAAGCCCATAGATCCGCACGTACCCTTCCGCGTCTTGGTGTCTGAAGGTATCCGCGGCGTCATAGGTGGCAAGGCCAAAGTCATAAAGGGCAAGATCGCTCCGTCTCCCCGCCACTGCCGCTCCGCCGCCGGGATTGAAGCGCAGACGCACATCACCCGTCACGTAGCGCTGAGTCTCCCGGACAAATGCCGAAATTGCCTCGCGTAGGGGTGAGTACCACATTCCGTCATAAATGAGCTCAGCGAATCGGGGCTCGAGTCGCGCCTTTTCATGCGCGACGTCACGTTCGAGACAGAGTCCTTCAAGGTCTTGATGCGCCATGATGAGCGCGAGCGCCGCTGGACTCTCGTAGACCTCGCGACTTTTGATTCCCACCCTCCGGTTTTCGACGATGTCGATCCGTCCAAATCCGGAGGCACCGGCAATTGTGTCAAGGGCTCCGATCAATCCAACAAGTGACATATTTGCGCCATCGAGCGCGACTGGAACGCCTGACTCGAATGAGACCGTCACCTCTACCGGATCTGTAGAAGAGACATTCGTGAGCGTGTAAACGTCCTCGGGGGGAGATTTCCATGGGTCCTCGATGACGCCGCACTCAATCGCGCGCCCCCAGAGATTCTCGTCAATCGAGTAGATGCGATCCCGTGTTGCGGTAATTGGGAGGTTCTCACGCTCTGCGTAATCGATTGTCTCTTCCCTCGTCATTCCCCAATCACGTACTGGAGCAATGATTTCAAGGTCGGGTCCAAGAGCTCGAGTTCCGACTTCGAAACGAATCTGGTCGTTCCCCTTTCCCGTGCAACCATGCGCGACGGCAGTAGCTCCGAAGCGCCTCGCCTCCGCGACCATGTGGCGAACGATGACCGGGCGCGAGAGCGCCGAAACCAGTGGGTAACGTCCCTCGTACATTGCGTTCGCCTGGAGAGCAGGCACCACAAAATCGGTCGCGAGCTCGTCTTGTGCATCGATTACCACCGCTTCGATCGCGCCTGCCGCCAATGCCCGTTGACGAATGGCCTCGAAGTCACCTCCCTGACCGACGTCACAGGCGACCGCAACCACCTCAAGGCCACGCTGTTTTTGCAGCCAGTGGACCGCGACGGAGGTATCGAGTCCGCCCGAATAGGCCAGCACTACGCGCTTTGCCACGATGAATTTCCTTCCTTTCCCATCTGGAGTTTCCCTTCGCAGATCTTCGGATGCCTCACGGCTGCTCGCCTCACCGCTCGACAAGTTCTCGGATTCTCTCGGCGAGTGGTTCTCCCCCATCGGCTCGATCTGCAATGACGAGCACGGTGTCATCTCCAGCCACGGTTCCGAGCATCCCCTCTAAGCCAGTGCGATCGAGCGCCGAGGCGACGACGTGTGCTGAACCTGGTGGAGTTCGCAGCATCACCAGGTTTCCCGAAGCGCCGAGATCCACCACCCATTCCCCAAGAACGCGACGAAGATGTTCTATCGGTGCCACCTGATTGGTGGGAAGCTCGGCGATCGCGTAGACCTGCCCGTCAACGCCGGGGATGCGTACACGGACTGCCCCCAGCTCCTCGAGGTCGCGCGAGACAGTGGCCTGCGTTGCCTCAACACCCGCGCCCGCAAGCAAGTCAAGCAGTTGAGGCTGACTTGTTACCGTGTGTTCCGCGAGAAGTCCGGCAATCACATGTTGCCGTTTATTTTTTGGAATACGGCTCATGATCCACGAGCCTTCGTGAGCATCGTAAAAATCAAGCCCCTCATGGAATGCATCCGATTGATTGCCTGAGGCCAGGTCAATGAGCGAGGGCCGTCAATCACCGAGGCGCTCACCTCCTCCCCGCGATGTGCGGGAAGACAGTGCATGACGACGGCGCGCGTACTCGCCCTCGAAAGGAGAGCATCGTCGATCGTGAATTCCAGAAAGGCCGCTCGCTTGGCCTGCGCCTCTCGCTCTTCACCCATCGAAACCCAGACATCCGAATAGAGAACATCCGCGTCTGTCGCAGCAGCAACCGGATCATGGAACACTATGACCTCTCCGCCGACCTTTGCGAACTGTTCATGGTCCTCCTTGGAGAAATCAACCCCCACAGGCGACCCGAGTCGAAACTTCGCGCCCATAGTCAGACAACCGATCGCGAGGGAACGCGCAACATTATTCGCGTCGCCGATAAACGAAACAGTGAGCCCTTCGAGTCCTCCAAAATGCTGACGCATCGTGAGTAAATCAGCGAGCGCCTGTGATGGATGTTCAAAGTCGGAAAGCAAATTGACGATTGGAACATCACGTCCAGCATGGTCAATCGCGTCTGCCATTCGCTGTAGTGTCGAATGCCGCGCGACGCGCGCGCCGATCAACGAATGGTATCCAGAAAGCGTCATCGCAACGTCTTCAGCGCTCTCTCTCGTGTCAATGCCGATCTCTTCACCCCGGATGGTCAACGGATGTCCTCCGAGACCGAATATCGCCATCTCAGCGGCATTACGCGTCCGCGTGCTCGGATGTTCAAAGATCAGCGCGGCGCCGTTGCCCGCCATTACTTTTTGAAGATCGGTTCGCTCCGCAGCGTCGAGGGCTCGGGTGATGTCACCTCGAGACAGGTCACGCATGGAAAGAACATGGCGGTTCATGACGAATATCCTTGTCCTGCATCCGTGGCGTCCCGCACGGCCGCAAGGGACAGTTCGATGATCGCCGACGCCTCGCTGCACTCGGCCGGACTGACAATCAGAGGCGGCGCAAGGCGGATCACCCGAGGGGCGGGAGAGTTCAGCACGAGTCCCCTCGAGAGCGCCTCGTTCACGGTCTTGGTTGCGTCGAGCTCACCCTCGAGGACGAGTCCAAGCAGAAGCCCTTCACCACGCACAAGCGATACTCCTGGAATCTGCTCCGCGAGATGCCTGAGGTAGGCACCGCGCTCACGGGCGAGGCGGGGTGCGTCAATATCCATCATCGTCTGCAATGTCGCCCGCACGGCGGACATTGCAAGTGGTTGGCCCCCGTAGGTAGTGCCGTGATCGCCCGCCGCGAAACAGTCTGCAACCTCGGATCTCGCCCAGCAGGCGCCGACCGGCATGCCATTGCCAAGCGCCTTTGCGAGCGTCACCACATCGGGCTTGATGTTCTCGTGCTGGAAGGCGAACCAGCGACCGGTTCTTCCAAGCCCGGTCTGCACTTCGTCAAGCATCATGAGGATGTTTCGTTCATCACACAGTTGACGCACGGCCTTGAGATATCCCGGAGGGGCAGGAATGATGCCGCCTTCGCCCTCGATGCACTCGAGCAGGACAGCTGCGACCACGGATGCATCGAGCGCTCGATCGAGTGACTGGATGTCGCCGTACTCGACATGGCGAAAACCCTCCGGCATCGGCGCAAACGGCTCATGTTTGGCGGGCTGACCCGTCGCGTGGAGCGTCGCGAGGGTGCGGCCGTGGAATGAGCCGTATGCGGAGACCACGACGTGACGCCCGTGTCCTCCGAACCGCCGGGCGAGCTTGATCGCGCATTCATTCGACTCTGCACCAGAGTTTGTAAAGAAGACCTTTCCTCCTGCAAGTTGGCCATCTCCGATGAGGAGGTCGATCATGCCTGCGACCTCTTCGTTCAGACCAGACTGGAACAGATTCGAGACATGCAGAAGTTTCCCGAGCTGAGCACTCACTGCCTCGCGCACGGCGGGATGAGAATGGCCCAATGAGGTGACTGCGATCCCCGACAAGAAATCGAGGTACGTCTTTCCGTTGGCGTCCGTGAGGTGACAACCCTCGCCCGAGACGAATTCAACCGGGGCGGGCCGATAGGTCGGCATGAGCTTGCTCATGAGGGTATCACCATGGTTCCAACTCCCTGTTCGGTCAATAACTCAAGCAACGCTGCGTGGGCGATGCGGCCATCGAGAATATGAGCCGATCCAACTCCACTCCGCACCGCGATCGCACATGCCTGGGCCTTTGGAATCATTCCCTCTCCAATGAGCCCATCTGCAATCATCTGCTCGAGGTCATCTGTACTCAATCGAGTGACCAATGAAGAGGGATCGTTTCGATCCCGCAATATGCCCGCGATATCGGTAAGGAAAATCAGCTTCTCACAGCCAATGGATTTCGCGATCGCTCCGGCAACGGTATCCGCGTTGATGTTGTACGCCTGCCCTGTTCCATCAGACCCGATCGTTGCGATAACGGGGACCAGTCCCTGCGCAACGAGTGTGGAGATCAAGGTCGGATCGACCGCGTCGACATCGCCGACGAATCCCAGTGCAGGATTCCTTGCCGAGGCGGTGATAAATCCGGCGTCCTCTCCCGAGAGTCCTATCGCGAGTGGACCATGCACATTGATCGCGCCAACGATGTCCCGATTCACTTTGCCAACGAGTACCATCCGCGCGATGTCGAGTGTGTCGGCGTCGGTTACCCGCAGACCATCTCGAAATTCCGGCACCTTTCCGAGACGTTCCATGAGTCCGCCGATCTGCGGCCCGCCTCCATGCACCACCACCGGAAGTATGCCGACCGAACGCAAAAGTACAATGTCCTCGGCGAAACTCGCGAGTGCCTGTGACTCGTCCCCATTTCCAAATGCGTTCCCGCCATATTTGATGACGATCACCCGACCGGAAAAACGACGGATAAACGGAATCGCCTCCGCAAGAACTTCGGCTCTCGTTGCCGGATCAAGGAAGATGGCCGTCTTGGTCATGAGGTTCTCATGTTCTCGTCGATGTAGCCGTGTCCAAGATCGGTCGTCAGGATTGTCGACTCGGCGTCACCCAGACCCAGATCACAGGTGATCTCTACGTGGCTGAGTTGCATGTGATCACGAACGGCCTTTGAATCATGGTCGATCTCCACACCGTTACGACAGACGACGACTCCGCCGTAGGCGATCATGACCCGATCGATGTCAAACTCTGACCCCGATGCGCCAAGTTCACTGACGATCCGACCCCAGTAGGGATCTGACCCAAAGAGCGATGTCTTGACAAGAAGGCTCAGCGCGACCTGGCGTCCAGCGCGCTTCGCGTCCGCGATGTTGCTAGCCCCGGTTACGTGGATGGAGGCCACTCGCGTCGTTCCTTCCGCATCCTCGGCAAGTAACAGCGCGAGTGCAGCGCATGCATCTGCAACCGCCTCTGCAAACGCCGCACTGTCTACCGTGCCAGCAGTCCCGCTCGCAAGGATGACCACCGTGTCGTTTGTAGAGGTGCATCCATCGACTATCAGTTCGTTGAAGGTGTCAGCCACTCCCCTCTCGAGTGCCTCGCGAAGTTGTGGGGGCGAAACCTTGGCGTCAGTCGTGAGAACCACGAGCATTGTCGCCATATTCGGCGCGATCATCCCGGCGCCCTTTGCCATGCCCCCGACGGTGAAACCGTCAGCTTGGATGATCACCTCTTTGGCATGGGTGTCGGTTGTCAGTATTGCTGTAGCTGCGCGTCTCGCGTCCTCCCGATTTGCACCGGCTGATGCGACCAGGTCGTTGACTTTCAAAATGATCTTGTCGAGCTCAAGTGGTATGCCTATCAGACCGGTAGAACACACGAGCATCTCTTCTGGTTCACCGCCGAGCACTTGCGCGAGTTCCTCGCAGGTTCTGCGTGAGGCCAATAGACCCTCGGGTCCAGTTGCCGCGTTGGCGCAACCACTGTTGAGAATCACGGCGCGGACCATTCCCTGCGTGGCGAGAAGATGCTGACGGGAAAGTTGCACAGGAGCAGCTGCAGCACGATTGGTCGTAAACACCGCGGCAGCAGAAACTGGGCCGTTCGCGGAGGCAACAAGCGCGAGATCGGGATCGCCGCTTGCTTTTATGCCACACGCGATGCCTGATGCGATAAATCCGTTTGGTCCGGTGACACTCATGGGAGTAACGCCACCTTTGGTAGTCCTGCGCCCTCATCAAAGCCGAGCGCAATATTGGCCGCCTGGATCGCCTGTCCCGAGCCGCCTTTCGTGAGGTTGTCCAGGGCAGAAAAGAGGATCAACGTCCCTGATCGCGTATCGAAACGGGCGCCGATATGCACGCTGTTGGATCCGTACGTGTCGCGCGTCGAAGGAAGGCCATCGGTGATCGTCACGAACTGATCATCGCGGTACACGTCCCGGAAGAAATCGAGAGTTGCCTGCGTCGAGGTCTCCCCGATTGGACGCACATACATTGTTGCCAAGATGCCTCGCGTCATCGGCAGGAGGTGCGGGGTGAAGAGCACGCTTGCTCCTGTTGCCTGCTCGATCTCTGGAGTGTGCCGGTGTGTCGTGACCGCGTACGCGACGTAATTTTCATTTACCTGTGCGTGGTGCGTAGACGGTTGGGGATCTTTTCCCGCTCCCGAGGTTCCGCTTGCCGCATCGACAATCACACCAGTAGGTTCGATCTTGCCTGCTCGCACCAAGGGTGCCAATGCGAGAGATGCGGCGGTAACATAACAGCCTGGTGAAGAGATAAGAGGTGCACCGTTTAGCGCCCCTCGGTTGATCTCCACCAACCCGTAGGTTGACTCGGAAAGCATCTTGGGATGCTGATGGGTAAAGCCGTACCACTGGTCATAGAGCGCGGGATCCTTGAGTCGAAAGTCAGCGCCGAGATCAACGACGAGCCTGACTTTTCCAACAAGGTGCGGAATCACGCCCTGGGATAGGCCAGAGGGAAGAGCGACAAAGACCACCTCGCAGGCCAACAGCGCATCGAGGTCGTAGCGACCGACGACTCGGTCTCCATAGACTTGCCAGAGTCCGGGATAGAGCGTCGAAAGAGGCGTTCCGGCCGTTGAGTCAGCCTGAACTGGGCCAACCTCAAGGTGTGGATGAGTCGCCAGCAATCGAAGCAGCTCTGCCCCGAGATACCCGGTCGCACCAACAATTCCCGCCTTCATTCGTATTAACATACACTAATACGAATGTTCATGCAATACCTCACCGTTGGGCATTCGGAGCTGGCTTTGCTACGAGCGAGTACCGGGCCAGCGTCGGTCGAGAACCTCTCTCATCTCGCCGATGAACTTCGTCGCCCCTTCGACCCCCTCCCCGTCGAGAAGTCGACGGACCAAAGCGGAGCCGATCACGACGCCGTCGGCCTCTTGGCAGATCGCGACCGCCTGCTCTGGGTTCGACACCCCAACGCCGACGAGTACTGGTGTCGACGTCGCCGTCTTGCAACGCCGGGCGATCACGGCGGCAGAGGATGCGAGCTCCTCGCGCTCTCCGGTGACTCCAAGTAGCCCGATTGCGTACACAAATCCCTGACTTGCCCGGCAGATCCTTGTCAGCCGCTCATCGGGGGTGGTCGGTGCGACCAGTTGCACCGCATCGATCCCGGCGCCCTCCGCCTCGCTCATCCAATCCCCAGCCTCGTCAATCGGCAGATCCGGCAATATGACCCCTGCAACGCCGGCATCTCTGAGCGAATATGCCATTCGGTGAAACCCGGCGTGAGCAAAGAGATTTACATATGTCATGACGGCAAGGGGGACTCCACAGTCAAGCTGAGCAAGCTCGGAGATGATCGATTGAGGGGTGGTGTTGCGCCGGAGGGCCCGCACCGATGCCTCCTGGATCACCGGGCCGTCCATCACGGGATCGGAAAACGGGATTCCGACCTCGATTGCATCGGCACCCGCTCCGGCAAGTGCAACGACGACATCAACCCATCTGTCGTCGAGTCCTCCGGTGATGTAGGGCACGATCAGCTTGTACCCAAGATCGCGTCGTGCACGCAGGGGTCTCTCGAGTGGTCCAGCGGCGTTCCCACTCATCCAAGGATCTCCATGATCTCGGCAACGTCTTTGTCGCCGCGACCTGACAACGTCATCAAGACCGTCGATCCAGGAGCGATCTCACCAGACGAGCAGGCGCGGATGATCCACGCGAGGGCATGTGCAGGCTCAAGTGCTGGAAGTATTCCTTCGGTCGAAGACAGACGACGGAAGGCCTCGAGCACCTCAGCATCGTTGACGGATTCATAGCTCGCGCGACCAATTTTGGCGAGATAGGCGTGCTCGGGGCCGACCCCGGGATAGTCGAGGCCCGCCGAGATTGAATGGGCCTCTTCGATCTGGCCAGCCTCGTCCTGTAAGAAATTTGATCTCATTCCATGTACCACACCCGAGACACCACGAGCATTTGCCGCCCCACCCTCTGGTTCGACGCCGATCAATCGGGCGCTGGTGTCAGCAAATCCTGCGAAGGTTCCCGCCGCATTCGAACCCCCACCAACACAGGCGACGACGAGATCCGGCAGGGATCCGCCAAGCAGTTCGCGGCACTGCTCCCTTGCCTCATCTCCGATCACTCTCTGGAACTGTCGGACCATGTAGGGATAGGGGTGGGGGCCGACAACCGATCCAATGCAGTAATACGTCGTCTCGACGGAGGCGACCCAGTCGCGAAGGGCGTCATTGATTGCATCCTTGAGTGTCTTTGCTCCCGATGTGACCGAGACAACCTCTGCACCGAGCAGTTTCATCCGGAATACATTGAGTTCTTGGCGGTGAACGTCGACTTCGCCCATGTAGACCACGCACTCGAGACCCAAAAGGGCTGCTGCAGTGGCGGCGGCAACGCCATGCTGTCCAGCCCCGGTCTCGGCGATGAAGCGTCGCTTGCCCATCCGCCTCGCGAGAAGCGCCTGACCAAGCACGTTGTTGATCTTGTGCGATCCAGTGTGGGCGAGGTCCTCTCGTTTGAGCAACAGCTTTATCCCAAGTTCACGAGAGAGTTGCCGACAGATCGTCACCGGAGTGGGACGACCTGCGTAATAGTGTAAAAGGTCATCAAGTTCAACTCGGAACGAGCGGTCATTCCACGCCTCACGAAAGGCGATTTCAAGCGTGTCACAGGCTGGTACCAGGCTCTCAGGCACGAAGCGTCCGCCGAACTCACCAAACCGACCGGTGTCCGAGGGCTCCCCCATGGATGAACCGCTGGTGCTCATTCGTCCTCTTCCCAGTCGTAAAGCTCGCTCGTTTCCGACGCCTGCGCGCTCTCTTGACGATCGACAAGTTCGGCCTCTGCATGTCGCGCGGCCAAGAGAAACGCCTGCAACTTCCGGTGGTCCTTGTGTCTCTCTGTCGCCTCAACCCCGGAGTTGACGTCCACTCCCCACGGCCGTACTCGCGCGATTGCCTCACCGACGTTGTCCGGGTCGAGCCCTCCGGCGAGGATGAGCCGATTGGTGCGTGGCACTCCTTCAAGCACACGCCAGTCGAACACCTGGCCCGATCCGGGATTCGGTGCGTCGACGAGCAGGGCATCGGCCTCGTACTCTCCAGCCCGATCGAGCATCGCTGATCCTGCCGGGAACGCCTTTATGAGGAAATGAACATGAGGACGAATCAATGCAACTTGCTGCGGCGTCTCGCTGCCGTGGAGCTGTACGCCCTTCACTCCGGCATTCGCCGCCACCTCGATGACGCGTTCGGGCAGCGAATCACGAAAAACGCCGATCGTCATGACCTCCCCGGGCAGCCGAGCTGTTATACGAGCTACGGCGCCTGGCGCCACCTGCCGCGTTGAAGGAGCAAAGATGAATCCGACCGCGTCAGCGCCGAGGGCAACGCTGAGCAGCGCATCTTCTTCGTTGGTAATACCGCAGATCTTGACAAACATCAGCTCAAGATTCCTCTGCGCGCTCGAGCCTCTTGAATGAACGCGCGCAGCGCGCCAGCTGGGTCATCAGCGCACACAAGGGCCTCGCCAATCAAGACCGCACTGAATCCCGAGTCGATGAGTCGAGCAATATCTTCCGTAGAAGATATTCCGGATTCCGCGACACGAATGACGTCTTCGGGAATCTCTCTGCCGACGCGGGTGGCCCGATCCGGGTCGACTTTGAAGGAATTGAGATCGCGCTGGTTCACTCCGATGAGCAGAGCACCGATGGCAAGGGCGCGCCCAAGCTCGGCCTCGTCGTGAACTTCGACGAGCACATCAAGGCCTATCCCGATACCGAGCCGGTGAAAATTCGAAAGTTCGTCATCTGAGAGTGCGGAGACAATCAGCAGCATCGCATCGGCGCCGATGAGTCTTGTCTCATACACGTCGCGTTCGGTGACGACGAAGTCCTTTCGCAGCACGGGCAACCCGCAGCTTTCTCGGGCCACCTTGAGATCTTCTGGAGCGCCGCCGAAAAATGAGCTGTCCGTCAATACTGAAAGGCAGCTTGCACCGCCCCTCGCGTACTGATGTGCGAGGTGCGCGGGGTCAAGATCTGGCGCGAGGTCGCCCCTTGATGGAGAGCGACGCTTGATCTCAGCTATTACGGCGATACCTTGCCTTATTGCGCCATTCCTCAGCGCGCCGGCGAAATCTCTTCTCGGTGCACACCCGAAGACGGCCTCCGCGAGTGAGTCGCGCTCCTTTGCACTCATCGGCTCCTGGAGTCGGTGATGAGCAAGAATCTCGTCGAGATAGGTAGCCATCTCCCGATTCTAGTGGGATGGGACGCTTTTGCCCTTCCCGCCCGGCGAATACATGCGTTTGGCATTTCAGCCAACGTCTGTCTCTGATTCTGCGCGACGATGGTGGAATGTCGGAGCCACCTTTCATCCGCGAGGCGACACGCCAGTCACTCGGCACGATCATCATCATCGAGGACGATCCCAATATTGCCGAACTCGTCAATCTCTATCTTGCAAACGTTGGATTCCGTGTCCTGGTCGCTGGGAACGCCCGGCATGGCATCGATCTCATCGATACCGAACGACCGGTGCTCGTATTGATGGACATCGGCCTTCCCGGTCCCGTCGACGGACTCGAGGCCTGCCGTCAGATCAGAAAGACAAACTCGGTACCGATCATTGTGATTACCGCTCGCGGAGACGAAGCCGACCGTATTCTCGGGCTTGAGCTCGGCGCAGACGACTATGTAACCAAGCCATTCTCGCCACGGGAGCTCGTTGCCCGGGTGAAATCGGTGTTGCGCCGAACGGAAGGGATCCGCGACGAGACGAGTGAGGTTAAATCCATCGGACCACTTGCACTTGACCCATTGCGACGCGAGGTCACCGTGAACGAAGAGGAGGTCGTGATGACCGCGAGAGAATTTGACCTTCTTGAGTTCTTTCTCAGCCATACGGGGGTCGTGCTCAGTCGGCGACAGCTCCTCGACGGAGTTTGGGGACGTGGCTGGTTTGGCGATGATCGAACCGTTGATGTGCACGTCAGGCAACTACGCCGCAAACTCGGTGATGCTCTGCCGCTCACGACCGTCTGGGGCGTGGGTTATCGATGCGACTGATATTCCAGCTGCCAATGGCGTAAGTCAATGAGAGCGCGCATCACCATTGCTTTCGTAGTGACTCTCGCGACTGCTTTACTCGTTGCCAGCGTAGCAAGTCTGCTGTTAGTCCGTCATGCCTCCAGCATCAGCGCACAGCGCACAGTGCTGAAACAGGCGAGCGCGATTGAGCGAAACCCCTCGGTGATCACGAGTCCGGGAGTGGTCTCTTTGATCCGCGAAATCGCGGGGATCAATAGCGCGTCGATCATCGTCGTCAACTCGAACGGCAGGATCGTTTCGGATCCTCCACCAAACCTGCCAGCCAGCATCATTGATACCGCGCTGTTGATTGCGGGGAAGGTCACCTCAGGGGCACACAGACATATTGCCTTTGCCGCCGTTCCGATGTTCAGCACGAGTGCCACAAAAGGCGTGCCAGCTCGAACCGTCGCGCTGGTCTTTGAAAGCAAGGAAAACTTTTCGGTTGCCAACGTATTGTATTTTGCACTCGCAGGTTTTATCTCACTCATTGTCGCAGCTGGTTTTTCCATAGAGATCTCGAAAAGGATCTCTCGTCATGTTCGAGGCGCAACGGATGCGGCCCGCCAGATCGCAACGGGTGATTTCAGTGCGCGCATGAATGTCCCCTACCATGGCTATCCAGAGCTCGTAGAACTGCAGGATTCTCTCAATCTGATGGCAAATGACCTTGAAAGGTCACGCGAGGCACAGCGCGAGTTTCTTCTCTCGATCAGCCATGAGCTTCGTACGCCGCTAACTTCGATCCGCGGCTACGCGGAGGCGATTGTCGAAGGCCAGATAAATGCCCCTGCGGATGCCGCGCTTGTCGTCATCAGTGAGTCAGATCGACTAGCGCGACTGATTGAGGATCTGCTTTCGATGGCTCGTCTCTCCGCGCACCAGTTCACCTTTCGGATCGAGCCCTGTGACCTGACGGCGACCGCGACAAACGCCACCGAAGCGTTGCGCTACTCCTTTGAGGAGGCTGGGGTCGAACTTCGTGTCGACACTCCCGAACAACATCTTCTTGGTGAGACGGACGCCGACCGACTCGGTCAGGTCGTCTCCAACCTTGTCGAAAATGCGCTGAAGTATTCAAAGAACGCTGTCGACGTGGTTATCGGCGAGGATGCATCTCGGTCGCTCACGGTCGCCGTTGGAGACGATGGGCACGGCATCGATTCCGCAGATCAATCTCGCGTATTTGAACGATTATTCACCTCAGATCGTCATAGTACGCGCAAGGTCGGGACTGGACTCGGGCTGGCGATTGTTGCCGAATTGACGGAGGCCCTTGGCGGAACAATCGAGATCATCTCTCCCAGAGATGAACTCGGCGGAACGGTGTTTCAGCTTCGTGTGCCCTTTGAGATGTCCGTGCACCGCAGTATTTAGGGCGACTCAGATTCGAGGAGATTGATTTCAACGACAAGCTCGTCCTTGTCGTCTCCCGCGATCAGCGTCGCAACTGTTGGCGGTATGACGCTGCGGTGGATGTACCCAAGCGCATAGGAGCAGTTGTCGAGAGGAGAGTACGCCGTGGAGGTGATGGTGCCGACCTGGCGATCGCCGACCATGATCGGTTCCCCTACATAGGGCACGAGGTGGTGCTTTCCCGGCCTGATCGTGAGCGCTCGCAGCTGTCGAGCTACCCGAGATCCCCGGGAATCAAGGCGAGCGATGAGCTCCTGACCCGTGAAGCACCCCTTTGAAAAGCTCACCGTGCGCCCGGTGAGCGGTGTTTCCTGAGGGATCGTCCGCTCATCCAGTTCTTTTCCCATGACAGGTTCTCCCGCGCGCAGGCGCGCCACCTCAAGAGCAACAGGGTCGCCGAGTTCAAGATCATTCGCGAGGTCGCCGAACTCGATAAAACAATCGAATCCAGTGAGACCTGGCCAGGAGTACGGAAATACTGCCGTCGAAGTGTCAAGCAGAGAACGAAACGCGGATGACTTTGGCCCACGCACGAGTACTACCGATCGTTCCTCACAAGATAGGTCAACCTTCACGCGTAACTTGAATCGGCGCAGGCGCTCTACGACTCGTTCCCCAGTGCCCAGCGCACAGTCGAGGAGAAACTCGGTCTCATCGGCACGAAAGACGCGAAGATAGGCCTCGATTTTACCCTGCGGCGAGAGCAACAGCGATTCAGCGGTAGCCCCTTTCGAAAGGTCGCTGAGATCTTGGGAAAGCTGTCCTTGGAGAAAGCTCTTCGCATCAGAGCCGTGCACCCGGACAAGATCACGCCGGGCAGTGAATCCAATCACGCCTTCGGTCAGCGCCGACCGGGTCGAAGCGAAATCGAGATTCACCGTTTCTGGTCCTCTGCGCGCTCATCGGCGATACGTCGCGCGCCTGCGACCGCAGAAAGTATCGACTGAGCCTTCGCGACACATTCAGCGTCTTCTCCCGCGGGGTCGCTGTCGGCGACGATTCCCGCACCCGCCTGCACCGAGCCGCGTCCATCCGGGGTTACGACCAACGTCCTGATGGCTATTGCGGTATCTAGGTTTCCCGAGAAATCGAAGTAACCGACAATTCCGGCGTACGGTCCGCGTTTGGTTGGCTCGAGTTCGTCGATGATCTGCATCGCCCGTACCTTGGGCGCTCCAGAGACCGTGCCTGCGGGAAGTGTCGCGCGCAGCACGTCGATTGGTCCCTTCCCCTCGGTGAGTTCGCCCGAGACCTGGGATGTGAGGTGCATGACATGGCTGTAGTGTTCTAGCGTCATCAATTCATCGACGCGCTCAGTCCCGAACTTGACAACCCGACCGACATCATTTCGAGCGAGATCGACGAGCATGATGTGCTCTGCAACCTCCTTGGGATGTTCGATCAACTCTGCTCCGAGATGCCGATCCTCCTCGTCCGTTGTCCCCCTTCGTCGTGTTCCGGCAATCGGACGTGAGATGACGCGTCCCTCGTGTAGTTGAACGAGAGGCTCAGGCGACGCGCCGACGACGCATACTCCCCCCTGGCGAAGAAAAAACATATAGGGACTTGGATTTACCTGACGCAGTACGCGGTACACCTCAAACGGATCGACGCCGAGGTCGAGATCGAAACGCTGCGAGAGGACGATCTGAAATGCGTCCCCTGCCAGGATGTACTCCTTTGCAGCGGCGACACTCTGTTGATATGCCTTCGAGGATACAACTCGATGCACCGCTGAAGCGTCGAGCTGTTCGGTGCGCAAAGGTGGCGACGAGAGTGTTTCGCGTACGGGTTTTTCGAGGTCGTGACGCATCCTCTCAATGGAAGAGGCTGCTCGATCGTACGCATCACGGAGGTCACCAACATCACGCGCGCTCTGCTCGTCGACCTCTTCGTCAAGTACCACATTGTCAATCAGGGTCACTCTGCTCTTGTGATGGTCGAATGCGACGATCTCACCGACCACCGAGCACAGCGCGTCGGGTAGCCCAAGATCGTCTCGAGGAGGCTCCCCGAGGCGCTCAATTTCCCGTACGACGTCGTATCCGAGGTAACCAACGATGCCTCCATGGAATGGAGGCAGACCGCTGATTGCCGGAGATCGATATTGAGAGAGCAGCTGTTCAAGCGCCGTCAGTATCCCCGATGAACACACGAGATCGCGAGGCAGTGATCCGCTGATGACGCTGAGCTGACCTCGATCGACCTTGAAGGTCGCCACTGGATGGCGTCCAACGAACGAATAGCGGCTGAACTGCTCGACGTGTTCAACAGATTCAAGGAGGAAGCCGTCATCTTTGCCGACGAGCGAGCGAAAGGCTCCGATCGGTGTCAGTGAGTCCGCGAGAAGTTCTTCATAAACCGGGATTACGGTGTAGTCAGCCGAGAGTCTTGCAAAACGTTCGAAGTCGGGAACGATCACGCCCTAGTCCTCACCAAAACTCCGGTAGAAACAAGAGTGGTTACCGGTGTGGCAAGCCCCTCGTCCCTCCTGGGTGACCACGACCAAGAGGGAGTCTCCATCGCAGTCGTACGAGATCTGCTCGACGTACTGGCGGTCTCCAGATGTCTCGCCCTTCTCCCAGTAATTCCTGCGCGACCGTGAATAGAACCACGTGCGTCCACTTGCACATGTGCGGCGAAGTGCCTCCTCATCCATGTAGGCGACCATCAACACGCTATTGGTGAGATGTTCCTGCACGACGGCAACAACAAGTCCGTCCGGTCCAAAGCGAACACAGCGCAACTGTTCCTCGGTCGCAAGAACCGGCCGACCCGGGCGTGCCGGGGGAATTGATGGCTGTGTCACAGGTAAAGACCGGTTCCTGAATCAAGTCGGGAGGATGCAACAGCGTGGAGATCGCGCTCACGCACGATGAGATACTGCTCGCCGTGGACTTCGACCTCAAAGCATTCTTCCGGGTCAAACAGCACCGTGTCACCAATCTTGATGGTGCGTACATGAGGACCGACTGCGGCAACCGAGGACCAGCTGAGGCGTTTTGACACCTCAGCGGTGGCCGGAATCAAGATTCCCGAACGCGAGCGTCGCTCGCCCTCACTCGCCGGCAGGTGGACCAAGACCCGATCGTTGAGCATGGTTACTGGCTGACGGTCCTGTTCAAGGACCGCCTTTGGGGGATCTGTGGCCCTGAAATTCTGCTCGCTCATGCCGTTCACGCTAATGCCTCGTCAATCCGTCTCGCTCATCGGTCGATGTCAAACCGCCTTTGGAGATGCCAAGATCACTGGGCAGAACCCACCACCTTGTTGATCGGTCGGACCTCTACTCCCCCCGAGAGGAGCATCTGTTTAGCCTCGCTGATCCGATAGGTACCGAAATGAAAGATCGAGGCGGCGAGTACCGCATCGGCACCGGCCCGAGCACCCTCGAGTAGATGTCCGAGGTTGCCAACTCCACCCGAGGCGACGAGTGGGATCCGGGTCGCGTCGTGCACCGCCTGGATGAGTCGGAGGTCATATCCGAGCTCTGTCCCATCGCGGTCCATCGAAGTCAGCAAAATCTCGCCGGCGCCGAGGGTCTCTGCCTCATGTGCCCATTCGATTGGGTCGATACCGGTTGGTCGACGTCCTCCGTGGGAATAGATCTCCCAGCGCTGTGTGGTCTCGACCTGACGCGCATCAATCGCAACGACCACGCATTGCGAGCCAAAGGTGAGGGCGATCTCCTCGATCAGCTCAGGCCGGGCGATCGCGGCGGAATTGATCGCGACTTTGTCCGCGCCAGCCCGAAGCAGGGCGCGCGCGTCTTGAACACTGCGGACCCCACCACCGACGGTGAGCGGAATAAACACCTCATCAGCGGTGCGGGCCACGACGTCGATCATCGTTGCGCGATCATCAGAAGAGGCGGTGATGTCTAGAAAAACGATCTCGTCGGCACCCTCCGCGTCGTACCGTCTGGCGAGCTCGACCGGATCGCCTGCGTCTTTGAGTCCGAGGAAGTTCACTCCTTTTACAACCCTTCCCCTGTCGACATCGAGGCATGGAATCACCCTTACCGTGCGCACGCTGCCACCGCCTCAGAAAGGCTGAATGCTCCCGACAAAATTGCGCGTCCAATAATGACACCGTCGAGTGATCGTCCAAGAGCCTCAATTGCACCGAGCGCATCGAGATCCGAGAGGGTCCCGACACCTCCCGAGGCGATGATTGGAAGTGCGCTAACGGAAAGGATGTGGGAGTAGCCGACGACGTCTGGACCGAGAAGCGTCCCATCCCGGGAGATATCGGTGATCACCGCCCCGGCAAACGGAGCAGCCGCGAGTCTTCCAAGGGCATCATCAAGTTCAATTCCACCCGACTTTTCCCATCCGCGAATTTTGACAAACCGCGTGGTGTCACCGAGAGGCCCTCGACTCTGATGATCGAGACCCGCAACAATTTGGCCCGGGAATCGGTCGGCCAGACGACAGGCGCCCTGCGGGTCCTCCACCGCGAGCGTACCGATCACGACTCTGTTGACGCCCTGACCAAGGAGCTGCTCCGCGCGCTCTGCGCTACGCACCCCCCCACCAAACTGGACCGGCACCTCCAAACGCCTGACGATCTCACTGACGATGCCCTCGTTCACCGGTTTACCGGTGCGGGCCGCATCGAGATCGACAATATGCACCATCGCGGCGCCCTGTTGCGCGAACGCTAGCGCCTGCTCAATGGGATCTCCAAAGATGGTCTCATCCTCGAAGTTGCCACGGACGAGCCGGACACAACGTCCGTCTCTGATGTCGATTGCAGGGATCGGTATCATCTTGTGCTCTCAAGCCAGAACGAGTGAGTGCTTCACGTGCCGACAGTGCGCAACGAACCGACCGAGAAGGTCGAGTCCAGCGTGGCCAGACTTCTCAGGATGAAACTGCACCCCCCAGATATTCTCGCGTTCTAACGCAACGGCGATATCTTCGCCATAGTTCGTCGTACCGACTATCGATTGTGTCGCCTCGCCTTCGGGAACCGGTACATAGCTGTGGACGAAATACATCCACTCATCCTCGCGGGAGTCTCCAAGCATTCTCGAAACAACTTCGGTTCGACGAACCGTATTCCACTGCATCTGTGGCAGCCGCACCGAACCGCGCAGCCTGCTCACCGATCCGGAGAAAATGTCAAGGCCTCGAGTGCCAACGCTCTCTTCGGAGGCCCCAAAGAGCATCTGATATCCGACACAGATCCCCAAAAAGGGAACGTCTCTCGCGATGACTTCCAGAACAACCCGGTCGAGTCCGCTTGTCCTCAACGCATCCATACTTGCTCCGAAAGCACCGACACCTGGTAGCACGACGCCGGATGCGCCATCGGCCTCCCTGGAATTCGTGGCCATGCGCACCTCTGCGCCGAGATGAAGGAGCGCCTTCTGCGCGGAACGAAGGTTGCCGATGCCGTAGTCAAGGACCGCGATCATCGCGGTCTACAGCATCCCTTTGGTACTCGGAAGCTGGTCACTTTCGATCCGGACCGCGTCACGAAGCGAGCGTGCGACTGCCTTGAAGGTGGCTTCAATGATGTGATGGGAGTTTTTCCCGTAGCGAAGTGAGATGTGTGCCGTGAGACCTGCACTCATCGCAAAGGCACGGAAGAATTCTTCGCTCAGCTGTGGATCAAAGCCAGGCTCTCCGAGTTTTGGAGTGTCCGGAGCGAACTCAATGTCATAGTGCACGTATGGCCTACCCGAAAGGTCGATTGCAACGTCAATCAGCGCCTCATCGAGCGGAAGTGAGATGGAGGAGAATCGTTTGATCCCAACCTTGTCGCCGAGCGCCACGGCAAACGTCTGACCGAGTGCGATGCCGGTGTCCTCCACGCTGTGGTGGGCGTCAACTTCGAGATCCCCGACGCTACGCACGTGTAGGTCAAAGCCACCGTGCCTACCAAGCTGGGTCAACATGTGATCAAAAAACGGGAGTCCCGTCTCGACATCGGTATTCCCCCGACCATCGAGACCGATCTCGATCTCGATATCGCTCTCTTTCGTGACGCGATGGAACTTCGCAGCACGCGCTCCCTCGTTCTTGACCGGATCACTCATCGGCTCTGGCATCTCCCTAGTCTCGCATGAACGACGGTCGTGTTCTTCATCAGACGAGAGCACGAGTAAGTGCGTCGAGGAAGCGGTCGTTCTCCTCTGGAGTTCCAATCGTCACGCGCAGATAGCCACTCAGATAGGGCACCGTTGAGATATCCCGGATCAATATTGAGTCCTCGAAAAGCGCGGACCACACCCTCTTGGCATCTTTCGCGATAACACGAAAGAGGATGAAATTCGCGTCAGAGGGAACGACGTCAACTTGAAGGTGAGCGAGTGCACCAAGGAGTCGCTTACGCTCCGCGACGATCAATCGTATTCGCTCATTCATCTCTTGTTCATATTCGATCGCGAGGACACCGGCAATCTGTTTTATCGCGTCGAGATGATATGGAAGAGTCACGCGCCACAACGCATCAATGATCTCGGGATCCGCAACCACATAACCGAGCCGCAGCGCAGCAAGTGACCAGGTCTTGGAAAAAGTCCGGACAATCAGAAGATTGCGATGCTTGGAGAGTAGATCAATCGCGGAGCGCGGCGCAAACTGCCCGTAGGCCTCGTCGACCACCACGAGGCCGCGTGCACGATCAAGAATTGCCCTCACCGTCTCCAACGGCTCTACTCGACCGGTCGGATTGTTCGGTGAGCAGAGAAAGGTGAGGGCTGGAAAGTTGAGTCCTTGCGTAGCTCCGAGTGTCGCGACGCGATCATATTCTTCGAGCGAGACGAGAAATTCCTCATCTCTTCGTCCAGTTACCACCTGCGTGCCTGTCACACGCGCGATGTGCGAGTGCAGGGCGTAGGTCGGCTCGAACACTGCGACAGAACGATCCCTGCCTCCATATGCAAGCAATATTGACTGAAGCACCTCGTTCGACCCATTGGCGCAGTACACCTGTTCTTTATATACACCATGATGTGCTGCGACCGCAGATCGAAGCTCCTCAGCCTCGCGTTCGGGATAACGATTCAGGGAGATTTCGTTGATCTCGCCCCTCAGGCGGGAAATGAACGCCGATGGCGGTGGCTCTGGAGCCTCGTTCGAATTTAGGCGAACCTCTACGTCGATCTGTGGCGAGTAGTACCCCTCCATCGAGGCGATTTCATCGCGCGGCGCAATGATTGGATCTGTCATCACAATTCTTTGCTCCACGTCGGCTCGCCGATACGCATCAGGACGGATTCGGCGTGTGCGGGCAGGCCCTCCGCGCCGGCAATCGTCGCGACGTGGCGTGCGACGCGCTCGATGCCACGCTGGTCAACACGAACCGCGTGGACACGACGGGTAAAGTCCTCGATTCCAAGAACGCTTGCGAACCGGGCAGTCGCAAACGTCGGTAGCACGTGACTTGGACCGGCGATGTAATCTCCCACGCTTGCTGGAGCAAGATGACCAAGAAAGATTGCGCCAGCGTGCCGGACCAGAGGTAGGAGGTCTTCAGCGTTATCGGTAAGGATCTCAAGATGTTCTGGCGCGATGGCATTTGCAACCTCCATCGCCCTCTCCGGTGAATCGACGAGCACGACATATCCGCCACTTTTGAGGGTCGACTGCGTCTCCTCTCGGCGCGGTGAGATCTCGACGAGACGATCGATCATCTCCGAAATTGCCCTTGCCGCGGATTCGGACCAGGTGACGAGCCACGCAAGACCATCAGGACCATGTTCAGCCTGGACAATGACATCGATTGCAGCCCAGTCGACAGGTGTCCTTTCGTCGGCGATCACGACGACCTCCGAAGGACCGGCAAACGCCGCGGGCACCCCGACGACACCCCTCACCTCGCGCTGGGCGATCGAAACCCATTTCGAGCCGGGACCAACGATCACGTCAACCTTTGGAATCGATTCGGTTCCAAAGGCCATTGCGGCGATGGCCTGGGCCCCCCCGACCCGGTAGACCTCGTCAACACCTGCGAGACTCGCCGCCGCGAGGACCTCGACCGGGAGTGAACCATCCGAAGCCGGTGGAACACAGCAGGCAATCGCCCCCACACCCGCAACTCGAGCCGGAACAGCGGTCATCAATACCGACGATGGGTATTTCGCGCGCCCTCCAGGTGCATAGACACCGGCCCGATCCACCGGGAGAAGGAGATGACGAACCTCGATACCACCCCGGCGATACGGCTTAATCTCCTCAGGCTGGTGATGATAGAAGGCCTCAATTGAGTCGCGCGCCTCGGTCAGAGCGTCAAGAAGCTTCCCGGGAAGCTTGTCGCAGGCCTGCGCAATCTCATCTGCATCGACGCGCAGGTGATCAATTCGCACGCCATCAAAACGTTCGGAGAACTCGCGTATCGCAGCATCGCCGCGATTCTTGACCTCTGAAAGAATTTTCCGCACCTCTGCGACCGGGCCCTCGGCTCCAAGATCGGGCCGCGGGAGGTTGAGTGGGTCACCGGGGACGGAGTTACGAAGGTCGAGGATCTGCATCATTGTGAGGCAAGCGTAGCGAACCGCGTACGCTCGATCGGTAAGGATAGGGTGATGCCAGCAAACCACTCGGAACTCTCGTCGCTCGCCGACATGCTCGAACAGGTTACCCGTCGAATCACCGTCATCGCAGAAGAGTCGCAACGCTCGAAGCAGGAAGCGACGGCCAAGGAGCTCTTTGCCATCGAGCGCGCATTATCTGGCGCTCATCGTCGGATACTGCGGCTTCTTGGTTCGCGTCGCTAGCGATCTCGGCGCTCCCGTGGTGCCTCTGTGGGCTTCGAACGCTGACGTCGTGTGTTCTCGGGTGACGACGGGCAAAGATCCGCAAGTTCACATATCGCGCACCGCGGCACCCGCGACAGACATACCGTTCTGCCATGGAGAATGAGTCGGAGACTGAGCCCGCCGCGATCTTGTTGACAAACTAGGCGGTTGAGCGCGAACTCGACTTTGACCGGGTCCAGCTCTTTCGTGAGTCCGAGACGTCGAGCCAGCCGTCCCACGTGGGTGTCGACTGGCAGACCCGGGAGTCCGAACGCAACGGAGCGAATGACATTTCCGGTCTTGCGTCCAACTCCGGGAAGGGTGACCAGATCGTCGAGTTCTCTTGGCACCTCGCCATCGAAACGTTGAACAAGGGCAGAGGCCATCTCGATGAGATTCTTGGTCTTCGCGCGATAAAAACCTGTCGAGTACACCACCCTCTCAACCTCGTCAGGAGGCGCCTTCGCGAGAAGGACTGGGGTGGGATAACGACGGATCATCTCCGGCATGACGAGATTCACCCGCTCGTCGGTACACTGTGCCGAAAGAATTGTCGCGACAAGCAGCTGAAAGGGGGTCTCGAAGCGCAAAGCGCATAGTTCGGCGGCGCTTCCAGGAAAAATCTCGAGGAGTCGCTGATTGATCATCTTCGCTCGAAGTTTCAAAGAACGCGGTGGGGCCATTCCTAGATGCTAGAGCGACAGTCCGCCGGCGATTCTGCGCAACACCGGCGGTTTTGATGAAAGGGCGCTCGAACTGGTCGCCCACGCCTAACCCACAATTCGTCCATGAACCGGTACCCTCGTAAGGTGCATCTTGTCGAAATCAAGCGCCGCATGGGCGAAGAGGACATCGCGGCAGTCGCGAGACTGCTCCGGGCAGCTGAACGCGTTGATGATCACGCACCGCTCGGCGAACACAAGTGGCTCGATCTTGTTCAGGGTGGGCGGGCTGGATTTGCGGGCTTCGTGGCACGAGAACAGGGCCATGAGCGAGTCATAGGCTATGCACAGGTTGCGCGCGGCGAGAATAGCTGGTCGATCGAGTTCGTCGTTCATCCGAGCATCCGCCACTCCGACAGTCACGTTGCCATTGCGCTGCTCAAGAGCGCGCTTGATGAGATCGCCCGAGATGGCGGAGGACACGTACACCTGTGGGTTCCAAAGCCAACCTCTCGACACGACGAAATTGCGGCGGCCCTGGGGATGACGCGTGGTCGAGAGCTGTATCAAATGCGACGACCGCTGTCACTTTCCTCACCCTCTTTCGACGATTACGCCCCGACGCGACCTTTCATTGTCGGGAGTGACGAAGATGCATGGCTTGCGCTCAATCGAAAGGCCTTTGCCAATCATCCTGAACAGGGCGCGTGGGATATCGAAACGCTACGCGATAGAGAGTTGCAACCCTGGTTTGACCCTGAGGGCTTCTTGCTCCATGAGGGCGTTGACGGCATCGACGGATTTTGCTGGACCAAGGTACACGACGAGGGTGACGAACCTATTGGCGAGGTGTACGTCATCGGCGTGCATCCGGATGTGCGCGGTCAGGGCCTTGGACGAGGATTGTTGGCGAGCGGCCTGCGCTCACTCGCAGCCAGGGGTATCCACACGGCGATGCTGTATGTAGACGCCCAGAATACAACAGCGGTAGCGCTGTACAACTCGGCGGGATTCATCATTGATCATATTGATCTCGCCTATGTCATCAACATCTCCCCACCCGCGCCATGAGTCGATACGACCTCGAAGACCACGACCTTGAGCGCCTCCTTACTGGACAGCCGCGCTACCGCGTCACGCAACTCAAACGGGCACTCTATGAGGAGTTGCTCGAGATCGAAGCTCTTTCGGTATTCCCAAAGGTGCTTCGTAGCCAACTTGGAGACTCCGCTGAGTTCGCCTGCGCGCTTATTCCGGTTGCTGAGCACAATGCCGACCGGGGTCAGACGATCAAATGGCTCTTTGAACTGAGAGATGGTTGCGCGATTGAGACTGTCTTGATGCATTACCGCCGACACACGACCGTTTGTATTTCGTCTCAGGCCGGTTGCGCGATGGCCTGTTCATTTTGCGCGACTGGTCATGCCGGTTATTCACGACAACTTACGACTGGTGAAATTGTCGAGCAGGTGGTTCGTGCCTCCCGGGCCGCGCGCACAGCGGGAAGAAGACTTGATCATGTCGTGTACATGGGCATGGGTGAACCATTGGCAAACTTCAATAACGTCTGGCGGTCTGTAGAACGGATTATCGGAGACATGGGGCTAGGCGCCCGTCACGTCACGCTGTCGACGGTGGGAATCGTTCCCCAAATCAAATCACTCGCGCTGAAGCCTCTTCAGGTGAATCTTGCGGTCTCCTTGCACGCGGCAAACAATGGTCTGCGCAGCGAACTAGTACCAGTCAACAGGCGGTACCCGATCGAAATGCTCGTCTCCTCGCTCGAGGATTACGTTGCAAGAACTCACCGTCGGATCTCTTTCGAATGGGCTTTGATAGCGGGAGTGAATGATTCGGCGCGTGACGTTGCCGAGCTTGCCGCGATCTCCTATCCACTCAAGGCACACGTGAATCTCATTCCGCTCAATCCAATTACGCCCGACGAGCCGTTCTCGATGCGCGGCTCCTCCCCTGAGCAGGTGGAGAGGTTCGCTGGGGGCCTCCGGGAACTTGGCATCAATGTGACCATTCGTCGTACTCGGGGAAGGTCTATTGACGCTGCATGTGGTCAGTTAGCCGGAAAGGTTGCGGTCACTCTCCGCAAGAGGGACACACCTGACGGGGCTGTGACTGTTGCGAACGAGCGCTCCAGTTGAGGGCTCGGGTCGCCAGCGGGATTGGCCTGTCATAGATTGATGCGGGCACAGAGGTTGAAACAGCCCTGCGCCGCTCATGAATGCGCTAGGACGATCAAGGAGGACAGATGGATCAAGCCACGTCACAGGATGCGCTAAAAATCGTCGGCGCGATTCATGAGCGCTACGACGAGGTGTTCAACCATGAAACCCGAGATTTTCTGATCGCACTTCACCGGAACTTCGACCCGGCCCGTCTTCTCGCAATCGAAGACCGGGCGCTGCGCCAGGAAGAGATCAACAGTGGCGCCCCGCTCGATTTTCTCGAGGAGACGATAGCGATCCGCGAGGCGAATTGGTGCGTCGTCGCCCCTGCCCCAGGCCTTGAAGACCGGCGATGCGAGATCACCGGTCCTACCGAGCGTCGAATGACCATTAATGCACTCAACTCCGGAGCACGGGTTTGGATGGCCGATTTCGAAGACTCCAATGCCCCAACCTGGGAGAACATCGTCGATGGTCAGATTAACCTGAAAGATGCGATCGACCGCACGATTGAATTCATCTCTACTGAGGGTCGCGAATACCATCTCGGAGAACATCTCGCGACGATCGTCGTGCGACCACGCGGTTGGCATCTTTTGGAGCGACACGTTCTTGTCGACAATCAACCCATCTCAGGTTCGCTGTTTGACTTTGGATGTTACGTGATGACCTGTCTCGACAGACTGCGAAAGTACCACCAGCGCCCGTACTTCTATCTGCCAAAAACCGAAAGTCATCTCGAAGCGAGACTGTGGAACGATGTGTTCAGTTTCACAGAGGACCGCTTCGCCCTTGCACGGGGAACAATCCGCGCGACGGTACTGATCGAGACGATCCTTGCGGCATTCGAGATGGACGAAATCCTCTTTGAACTGAGAGAGCATTCTGCCGGTCTCAATGCCGGGCGGTGGGACTATCTCTTCTCCGTCATCAAGAAATTTGCCTATCTCGGTGGCTCGTACGTACTGCCTGATCGAAACAGCGTGACGATGGCGGCACCTTTCATGCGGGCCTATACCGAGCTGCTCGTCAAAACCTGTCATCGACGCGGCGCCCATGCGATCGGAGGTATGGCAGCATTCATCCCAAGCCGTAAGGATCCAGACATCAATGCCATTGCGCTTGCAAAGGTCGCGGAGGACAAAACTCGCGAGGTCCATGCGGGCTTCGATGGGTCTTGGGTCGCGCATCCCGATCTGGTTCCCGTCTGCACCGAGGTTTTCTCAAGTGTGCTCGGAGGGCGCCCGAACCAACTTGAACATCAACGCGATGAGGTAAGCGTCGCTAGGCGCGACCTGTTGAATCTCTCGATACCGGGATCAGGTATTACCGAGGCGGGGCTGCGCAACAACATCAGCGTAGGGCTGCGTTATCTCTCCGCCTGGTTACGCGGATCCGGAGCGGTGGCAATATTCAACCTCATGGAAGATGTCGCAACCGCAGAGATCTCGCGCTCTCAGGTCTGGCAGTGGCTTCGCTACGAAATCGCCCTCGAAGATGACACGATTGTGACAGCGGATCTTGTGGAAAGGATGATTGGCGAGGAGTTGACAAAGATCGAGCTGGAAGAGGGGGCTGGCTTCGATGAGGCCGCCTATGCAACCGCGAGGGAGATCTTCTCCTCTCTGGTGTTCTCTGCGGAGTTTTCTCCGTTCCTCACGTTGTCCGCCTACGATCGAATTCCGTGAGCATTCCCCAAGAGCTCCTTGGTCGACTCAGGGAGATCATCACCGAAGAGCAGGACCTGATCAGTGATCCGGCACAGTTAAGGACTTTCGAATGCGATGGATTAGCGCACTATCGCGTGACACCAATGCTGGTAGTCCTGCCGACGACCGTGGCACAGGTCAGCGCCGTCGTGCGTGTCTGTCAAGAGCTGAAAATACCCTTTGTCGCGCGTGGCAACGGCACAGGCCTCTCCGCGGGTGCACTACCCGTTAAAGAGGGTGTTTTGATTGCACTATCGAAATTTCGAAAGATTCACGAGATCGATCGGGCAAACCAGCGAGCTGTCGTTGAACCGGGCGTGATCAACCTAGATATCACCAAGTGGGCCACTCCAGCCGGCCTCTACTATGCGCCCGATCCCTCGAGTCAGCAGATTTGTTCAATCGGTGGGAACGTTGCCGAGAACTCTGGTGGAGCTCACTGTCTCAAATATGGTTTTACGACGCATCACATCACCGGGCTCGAGGTTGTCACGCCCGACGGCGAGATCGTCAAATTCGGTGGTTATAAAAGTCTCGACGCGCCTGGATATGACCTCCTCGGCGCTTTCATCGGTTCGGAGGGGACGATCGGAATAGCAACAAAAGTTGTTACGCGGCTCCTGCGCAAGCCGGAGCTCGTCAAG
>DATKRV010000009.1:0-4952 GCA_035532075.1 Acidimicrobiales bacterium
GCGTCGGTCGCGGTCTTATAGTTCTTCTTCATGGTGGTCCCCTGTCTTTGGTGTTTTTAGCGGAACACCCGATACCTACCAGATGGCAGGGATCAGGCGGGGGACCGCCACTTCAAATTCCACGACGAACGGGACAACCTCTTGGTGCTCGACCGATCCGCCTGTGGGGCATGAGTCGGATCTACTGGTTCTACTGTGGAGTGTACGGCCTCTATATCGCGGTGGGGGCCGGCCTGATCGTCGATGGGGCACTACAACATGGCAGCATTGCGCCGCTCGTCACCGGCATCGTCATCTCCGTGCTGGGCATACCCCCCTCACACCTGTACCTTGAATTAGTTCTGCGGCCGCTTATGACCGACAGCAGTGTGCTTCGAATTCCCAAAGCGATCGGCCCGCTCTTCGCGATGCAGGTACGGGCTATTCGTCCTTTGCGGCGCGCATATTGATGTCCTCGTTCAAGCCGTTCAACTCGGTCGATTGTGTGTAATACGCGCAGCGACCACTCACCGTCGGCGCCGAACCAGATCCACTGGATGGGTGGCCCCAAACGCGGAGCTGCCACGCACAGAACTACGCTCCGCCGGGAAGGTCTCGACAGCTTGTAGGAACACGTTCTTGGCGATATGCACGCCATGCGCGCGCATGTCCGCCAACAGTCATACAACACCAACGTTGTCGATTAAAACGCGAGCCATTCAAGTGGTTGATGACCGCCTTTTAAGAATGTTGGAGCAGGCGAGATGGGTCTGAGTGGAGAGATTTCACCGAATAGATCGCTTGCATATTTCCCAGTCCATGAAACGATTTAGCTTTCGTGTCCAAGCTGTACCCAGATCGACGAGAAAGTCGTTCTGTCATCGATCTTGCGACCCTCATCTTGGCAAGATCCTGGAAATCGTCCAACTGCATCGCGCTAATGCCAGGAGGCCAGAGCTGATCGACATGGTGACCGACACACCGGCCTGACAGAGTTGTGACCCGTAGGCCATACGTGAACGACACGAATGTGCGTGTGAGCGAACGGGGATGGACGATGAGCGTAAAGGAGACGACGCGGAAGACAACGAGGCGGAGCCGACTCGGCACTGCAGTTTGCATCGCACTACTTGCCACTGGAGCTCTCCTCACCACCGTCGGGCAACTGACAGCCGCTTCGGCTGCAGCGAATGGTCTCGAGCTCATAACCGAGCCCAGTGCCGGTATGACTCGGATCTACCACCTCCTCGAAGGGGCGAAGCGTTCGGTCGACCTCACGATGTACGAACTCTCCGATCCCAAAGCAGAGGCGATCCTTGTAACCGACCGTGCACGGGGGGTGAACGTGCGCGTGCTGCTCGATCAGCACTACGAGCAGTCCCAGAACACACCCGCGTTCAACTATCTCACCGCTCATCGCGTCGAAGTCCGGTGGGCGCCGACTCGCTACGACCTCACGCACGAAAAGTCCGCGGTCATCGACGGAACTATCGCGCTCGTCATGTCTCTCAACTTCACGGCGCAGTACTACGCGACGACGCGTGACTTCGCAGTCGTCGATACCAAACGCACAGATGTCGTCGCGATCGAGAACGTGTTTGCAGCCGACTGGTCGAATCGCACGATCGCTCCCCCACACGGTGCCGATCTCGTGTGGAGCCCCGGTGCCGAACCCGCGCTTGTCGAACTCATCGGATCGGCTCGCCACAGCCTCCTCGTCGAGAACGAGGAGATGAACGACCCCTACATCACTGCGCCGCTCGAGGCGGCGGCGCGACGGGGCGTTCGAGTCGAGGTCGTCATGACCCGCTCAAATGAATGGACCGACGCCTTCAACCAGCTCACCGCGGCCGGTGTGCTCGTGCGCACCTACGCGCCAAGCGCGTCCCTCTACATCCACGCGAAGGTGATCGTCGTCGATGCTGGCTATGCCGGCGCCAAGACGTACCTCGGGTCGCAGAATTTCTCGATTGCATCACTTGTCTACAATCGCGAGCTCGGGCTCGTGACTACCTCAAGCGCCATCACCAACGGAGTCGCATCCATCGTGCGACAGGACTTCGCACACGCGACACCATGGAGATGAGCCACACATCAATGAGGCACATGAATCACCAAGGAACTCGCTGATGCGCTACCGCCGCTACGTGATTACCCCGAAGAGCGACGGCAGCGTGACGGTCTGGAGCCGCGGCCCGATCGTCGCGCTCGGGTCATGGCTGAGGCTCCCGCTCGCGATCGTGTTCATCGGAGCCGCGATCGCGGCGATGCTGCAGGGCCAATGGTCTACCGGAGGTTTCGTTCTCCTCATCGGAGCTCTCCTGCTGCCGAACTACGCGAAGGCAAAGAAACGGGCGCAGACCGCGGCGAACCCAGCAAGCCAGCGTGACGCGCGCGCTGATTACGACGATCCGAATTAGCAACCTTGTCAGACAGTTCGATCCGACAAAGAACTAACGTATCCGGAGCTGATCTGTCTGAACGTGGCCTCAATCGACTATTTGAGGCACGCGACCGAGTACGCCCACCAGCCGGCTCCATGCTCACACCGAGATTGCCATCTACCGGGAATTTTGATGCAACGTCATGCTCACGCCGTTCACGCGAATTCGCCTACCTGGTCTGAAAGGCTACTGGAGTAACCCGCCGACCAGCGAGAGTGCTCAACTCTACAGACGGTCCCCCGTTCTGGCACCAAGCACTGACGTTTCAAGACCTGAGGCGCACGCGCGGTCATGCACCCGTCACCATTTTCCGAATAACGGTTCGGATGGTTGCAGGTGAGAAAAACCGAAGATGTCTCATTGGCCATTGAATGTCATCTTCTCCTTTGACGAATAGACCCAGGTTCAGGAGATCGATCGCACTCAGGTCACCGGCCGATGACTTGAGGACGCACCAGCATCCTTTCCCCGCAGACAAAAAGGCCGCTCCTGCTCTGTCGCAAGTCGAAATCGTCGAACAAACTCTGGCGCATCGAATCCAGTCAGTTCAAAGATCGAGAGGTGATTTGATTGCCGACACTCCGAAACATTTGCCGGTCAGCGCGTATGCGCTCGCCATTCACCTGTCGCGTTCACGCCGAGTCCAAGCACGCGCTACCGCCCACCTCGGCGTTGGGAACATCTCCCAGCGGTGGTCCTCCAGAGGCGCTCTCGGCTTCAGAGTTCGCGTAGAGGTCTATGCGGAGGTTTTAGATGATTCAACTTGGTTCACTCCTCCCATGAGGCATGATTGAGACACCATGCACGCCGGATCCAACACACTCCCTCCGAGTTCAGGTGCTTAGAAACTTCAAAACCAAACCAGCTGAGACTGGAATCATCGCTCTTATATTCTGTCTGGCGTTTGGTATTTTCGTGCAGCCGCAATATGACCCTGACTTCTGGTGGTCATTACGCATTGGCCAGCAGATTCTTCTCACCCAAACAGTGCCGCATCTTCTGCCGTGGACGTTCACCGTACCGTCACATACTTATTTGAGTCAGGAATGGGCAACCGATACTCTCTACGCCTGGTTGTGGGAGCACGTTGGCATGGGGGCGGTCATCCTGGTAACAGCGATTGTTACATGGGTTGGCCTGTGCGTCATGTACAGGTGCGTACCCCGTCATGTATCGCTCCTTGGCAAGGGAGCTGCAGTATTGGTCCTCTTGCTTGCAGGGGATCCAACATGGGGCCCACGAGCCCAGATGTTCACCTTCCTCGGCGTCGCCTTATTGATATGGATTATCAGGGAACACTGGCGTAGTACAGCGTGGCGCTGGGCAGTCGCCCCAATCGTGTGCATATGGGGACAGTTCCATGGGGGCTTCACCTACGGACTTGGAATTCTCTTCATGTATCTCGCCGGCGTCACCATTCAAGCATGGTGGACAAAGGAGAAAGATGCCACATTGTCAAGATGGTGGCTGACATGGCTGGTCGCTGCTCTTGCCGCGATGGTCAACCCGATTGGAGTGGGCGTCTATGGGTATCTCTTCGAGCTCGTCTCGAAGACGTCAGTCACCTCGCTGGTACAGGAATGGCAGAGTCCAAATTTTCATGACCCGCGCATGCTCGCGGTCATCGTGCTCATTGTATTGACTGGAGCGGGATTCACGTCGTATCGCCGAAACCTTGCTGAGTTTCTGATCGTCACCTCCTCTCTTGTGCTCGCCCTTGAAGCGATTCGCAATGTCGTTGAATTTGCCATCATCGCATTACCGACGGCAGCTGTCGGTGCAGACGTGCTCATTAGCGCTGTACGAAACTCCTATGGAAGAAAACCACAAGATGAACAACGAGCAGGTCCTGAAGGTGACAAACGTCATCTGGAATTGTGGTTTAGTTTTGTCTGTTGTGCCATTGGCATTGCCCTCGCAGTAGGATTTGCGGTTCCAAGGCTGAAATCACCCTCCAATGATCAGCTTTCGTCCTCATACCCAGTACCGGTTCTCCGTTGGGTGTGCTCACATCCGGACATTACGCGGATCTTTGGTCCTCCTGATACCACCGGGTGGCTTCTAGCTGCGATGGATCCAACGGGAGCACCGAATGGCGCGTGTACTCGGGCACGTGTCGAAGAATTTGGCGAATACGATCTTATTGGCAAGAAGGTGCTCCAGGAAACGTTGGAGATTCAAAATGGCGGACCGGATACATTCACGATCTTGAACAACTGGCATGTCCAGGCAGTGTGGACCGTACCCAACACGACGTTGGCCCTGTTGCTCTCCTTAGAACCCGCACGATGGCACGTCGCATTCAACAACCACGGTGACGAGATCTTCTTGCGTGCTCCCAAGGCATGAAGCCGTCGGACGCACGTCTTTGGTGTACTCGGTTCGTTAAGTACGTGTTTGAGAAGGGTTGACTTCTCGATGATCCACCACTTTCGGGCTCTGACCGTGCATGCTTTTCGTCGGCGGAGACCGATGCGTATGGGGGAAGCATGCCCAAAAGGCTGCGGTATCCGACTGATCTCACCGATC
>DATKRV010000010.1:0-40537 GCA_035532075.1 Acidimicrobiales bacterium
GCGTCGGTCGCGGTCTTATAGTTCTTCTTCATGGTGGTCCCCTGTCTTTGGTGTTTTTAGCGGAACACCCGATACCTACCAGATGGCAGGGATCAGGCGGGGGACCGCCACTTCAAATTCCACGACGAACGGGACAACCTCGCAACTGAGTGAAGCCATTGTGTTCGGAGAACGATGAAAGTCAGATTGTTGCCGCGGGCACTATACCCATTTCGCGGACAAATTTTCCGCGTCGACCGGGCGCCTCACAGGAATCAAGACTCAGGGTGGACGCAAGTTTCATGACTAGTGGCACCCAGAATCGCCTGCCGGAGTCTCCCGGTTCAAGTTCGCGTCCAACCCACTGCGACTAGAGTATGGAGCCGTCAAATATGCCAGTGGCATGCGCTCGTAGCTCAATTGGATAGAGCATCTGACTACGGATCAGAAGGTTGGGGATTCGAATTCCTCCGAGCGCACTTCCAACGCCACAGGTCAACATAGAAGGCCTCCCTCTTTCAGGCCACGGCTTTCCCAGTAATCCAAATAGGCAACACAAAACCCAACAAGTTGGAACCACGCGGGAGAGACATGACCATCAAACGTTCAGGAGTATCACCGCGTCGTGACATTGACCGTGCTATTTCGTGATTGCCATCGCCGTTGCGAGGAGTCCAACCCTGATGAGCTTTCCCAGTTTTCCCGTCGCGGTGGAAATCGGAATGATCGTTCCCGGCGAGTTCGGCGGGTGCGGCGTAATCGGAGGTCCCTGGTAATCGTCTCCCGGATTGAGCACATAGGCAAACGCGCTATTCGGGCTCACCGCGAGGGCGGTGGCATCAGGTCCAAGGCGCATCGGCGATCCTGCGACATCGTTGGAAGCGGCAATTTCTGCCAGAATGCTCGCCCTCTTTCCTGAACCTTGTCCAAGCACGAAGATGTGTGCGCCATTGGCTGTGATCGCGACAAAAAACTGGCCGGTCTGTGGCATGCCCGCGAGCCTGATAACTTTTCCAATCCTGTAGGTGCCCGTATCGATCGCCGTCAGCGTGACGCTGGTTGATTTCGATCCGAAACGAAGGTCGGGTGTGGCAAGCACCCAGGCGATCTGCCCATCGGGCGCGAGGGCGATCGCTTGCGGAACTCCTCCGAGATCAATAGGCCGTTCGGCCCGATTCGTGGCCACCGCGATCGGGATTACTGCGTCCGGGCCCAGTGCGAAAGCCACCTCGCCGTTCAACGTAACGGCGATCGTATCTGCGGCAACGTCGATCGTTTTTTCAGGTCTGTCCGTGACGAGATTGATCACGGTGATCGTCGTCGGGTGCCCATTCATCGCGTTCGAGTTCGTCACGTATGCGGTGTCACCATTCGGCGTGATCGCCATGCCGGAAGGATTCGTTCCGACCTTGATCGGCGGGCCGGCTACCCGATTAACAAGATCGACCGGGGTGACGGTTCCCGGTGCATTGAGGGCAGTTGTCGCCGCGTTGAAGCCATCGATCACGTAGGCGAACCTGCCATTCGGATTAAACACAACTGTCTGAGGATCAACGCCCACGCTGATCGCTTTGCCGACAGCGTTCGTCGCGGTGCTGATCGGTATGAGCAAACCGGGCAAGCCGACCGTTTCATTGCCAACAACCAGTGCATAGGCGTGCTTGCCATTCGGCGCCACTCCGACATCGATGGCGACTCCATGATGGATCGGGATCGACCTCTCAACCGAGTCCGTGACGCCGTTCACCGCCGTGATCGTGCTCGGATTGCCGGCATTTGCAACGTAGATGACCGGGACCCCGGCGGCTGAAGTGAATGGAGACCACTCCGCGACACCGATTATCACGAGCATGGCCAGGATCGCTGTCGCTCGGGCTCTTTTCTCGCGCACGCTTACTCGCCTCGATCCATGCGACCGGTTCCTCGCCATGCGAGTCACGAAAGAAACACTACGCGCGATCCTTTCAGCGCGAAAGGGAAATGGCTGCGCGACTCGGCGCAGACGGAGTAATGCCTGTGTCAAAGCATCGACCGTTTTCGGAATTTCATCCCGGATTCCCGCAACCACTTCGGATCCGCAGTCGGATCCCAATGGCAAGGATAGGAGAACTCGCATTTATGAACTGGAACGGTCGATCTGTGGTCGTCAGCGGTGCTGCTATGGGAATTGGACGTTACATCGCTCTTCGAGCCGCGGACCGTGGAGCGAACGTCGCGACCGGTGACATCGAAGTAGTAGGAGTTCAACAGATAGAAGATGAGCTCCGATCCTTTGGCAACAAGGTCGTCGCGATCCATAGTGATGTCCAAAGAGAAGACGACGTCCACCGGCTCATCAAGATGACGTTTCGCGAATTTGGCTCGATCGACTATTTGGTGAACAACGCGGGCATCGTTCCACATTTTTCCTGGGGTGGACCACGCTGGCCAAGAATCAAGGACATGGAGAATTCATTGTGGTCAAAGGTGATCAACACGAACATCACCGGAGCATTCCTCTGTTCGAAGCACGCGATCCCGTATATGGAACGACAACAGTCCGGACACATCGTCAATCTCTACGGTGGCAGAGGGCCGACTCCGCCGGGAGGGCTCGCCTACGTTCTGACGAAGAAGGCTCTCGTCACCTTTTCGCAGTACCTTGCCGAGTAGGTGCGCGAACACAACATCTGCGTGATGAGCATTGGCCCCGGCGGAGCGATCGCGACCGAAAGGGCGCCCGAAAAGGCTCGCTCGCAAATGCCCGGACCGGAATCTGTCGGTGACCGTTTCTTTCTCGCCGCAGAGGCGGGAATGGAATTCAGTGGACATCTCGTCAACCTGATCGATGGAGCGCTCACCATCATCCGTTGACGACAGAAATCACTCCAACACTGCAACCAAACAAGCTGAGGATCAGTCGATGACGCTGACGATCGTCCCATAGCCGAGATAGGGCCACGTGGTCGCGGCTTGTTGTATGGGAAGTTCGACGCATCCGAGACTCTGGGGGGTGCCGTAGGAACTGCGCGGCATGTAATGAACCGCATCGCCGCCGACGAAGTACGCGACGTACTGGACCGGGTCGGCATAGTGCGACCCGTTCGGATTGGTGCCGGTCATCACCTGCGCCCGAAGCCGCAGATAGACCGGAAAGTTGCCATTCGGAGTCGACTCGCCTGGAATGCCGGTATTTGCAGGGCTTGACATGACGAGTTGCCCATCATGCCAAACCTTCAAGCTCTCGGGAACCGTCTTGTCGACGACGGAATAGTTGTATCCGCCGGAATTTTTCTGTCCGGACTGATAGGAATTCAACAATGTTGACCACAACACGAAGCTCAATACGCCATTCGGTGTCATGCCGTGATCTGCCTGAAAGGCCATCACCAACCCACTCGTGAAGACGTTGTACTGTCCAGGTTTCCACAAAAGCTGAAGATTGACGGGCCAACCCGAGTCTCGCCAGACAAATCGCGCGTTCGGTGGATTGAACAATTCCAAACGTTGGGCGGTCACATCATGGATCGAGTGCGAATGGCGAGCGCGCGCGATCTTGAGTGGCGAATAATCTGTCAGTGCGAGGAGCTGCTGCATCCGGAGCACCGACCCGTTCTCGATCTGGAAGCGGATCAAGGTCGCCTGAGCGAGACGGTTACCAGCGATAGAGCGCACCCCGGACGGTCCGTCGGGGACAGTGAGTGCGATGTTGCTGAGCGGGATGAAGGCAACTTCTGGCGTGAAGATAAATGCCGATCCGCTTTCGCGCCACGCCCCGTTCGTCGATGGAACAATCGAAGGAGATGGCGACGACGGTGAGAGTGGCTTCGAAAACCTCACGACAATCGGCGCAGTCGCCGATACTCCGGTTGCCCGAGCAGAGGGCGCAGTCGAGACAACCACGAATGGCGAGACCGCCTGGTCAACGAGATCGAGGTGTCTTGCGGGGGACCTGACCGGTGAGGCAAGGGCCGTCGCGCTCAGCACCGGAATGCCGATCGACGACAGGACCGTAACCATCGCTGCGGCTCTCGCCGTCCGCATCCCCCGGTCCACGAGCTGTGCACCCGCCATCTGGCCGCCCTCCCCCTTCGCTCGTTAGCAAAAAAACTTCCGAATACCGTTTTAGCGAGGAAATCTTCCAGTTATCGCGCGAGATCCACCGGACACGCTGACAAGAGGGCTCAAACGCGGTTTCCAACCAGATGGAAACGCAGCAGCACCGAGCGACACCCGGCCGTCACCCAATCAACGCCCCGGGGTTAGAGGCTCCCCCGGACTCGGGCTATTAGAAGGTTGGCCACCCCGAGGGGAGTGACCCCGATGGAGAGCTGTTCTGCATGATGCCACCATCGGCACCAAGCGATCCGAGAAACTGCGAGAAATTAAAGCCGAATGCCGTCGAGTTCGATCCGCCGAACTGTCCATATTCCGAAGCCATCGTCACGCCATCGCCCGACGGCTCGGCCCATCCGGTCTCGATTCCGGCGGATCCCTCGTACATCTCGCCAATCACGGTCTGCGCGTTCACCGCCTGGCCAATCTGGACCCGCGGATAGATGTCCTCGGCGGCGTACGCCACGAGACCGGCTGCCGGACCGTCAGTGAGGCGGTAGGAGATATATGTCCCCCCCGGCCAGCCGGCGTTGTAGGTGCTGAGGACCACACCATCTCCGACGGCATAGAGGGGTCCGAACCCCTGAAAGTCCACGCCCTGATCGATCCGCTGGGCAACAAGTCCACCGATGGAACGAAGTGGATTCTCATAGGTTCCCGGCGTGACATTCGCGTTCAACGCGACCGGAGCGGAAGAGGCACTCTGGTGAAGCGTCGAGCGCTGTTGCGAGGCAAGGCTGCTCTCTGCAATCTTGTCCTTCGCCGCTGATGCGCGTGCGTTGGCAGCGCTGATCTGCGCGAGAACCCTTGCGCTCAACCGGGAAAGCGAGGCATCCACGGCATTGAGAGCCTGCTGGGCGGCGCTATTTGTCGATGTCGCGAGGGTGAGCGTTGCGGCGACCGCGCGCTCTCTCACCTGGAGCAGGCCCTTAATGACCAGTGCTCGATGCTGAAGGGCAGCGAGGTTGGCGATCGATTGGTCGATCTGACCTCCGGCAACGCCGAGATATTCCTGCTTCGCGATCTGCGACGCCACATCGGAACTACTCGAGAATGACGTGATCGAAGACGAATTGCCAGCGGCCTGACTGACGTAGTCCGCGACTGCGAGCCTTCCGAGATCATGGTTTGCCCTGGTGACGAGTCGATTATCTTTTGCAAGCTTGTCGTGTTCAAACGCGATCTCGATGCGGATCCCAGCAAGCTTCTCGGAGGCCGCGTTCGACTGAGCGACGAGAGCCTGCACATGAGCCCCTTGCAGCGCGACCTTGCGCTCAAGCTGGCCGAGTTTTGTGCGATCGGTCCCGTTGGTCGACGCGCCTCTGGCAGGTACCGCCGCGCCGAGCACGCCAGCCACAATCACAACTGCGCCGATTCCACAGAGGCCCCGACCGAAAATGAGACGCTGCCACCGGGCACTCGAGCCGAAAAAACGAGATAAATAAGGGGCGCAGTGGTGCCGCAGGGTTGGAGCTATACCGCGATTTGGGGGCTCCACAGGCAGGCGAAGATAGCACGGTCCCGGGCAGATATATCTCAAGGCCGGCTGTGCAAGCGTTGTGCAAAGCGAAATTTCAAGAAGAAACCGCTGCTCAGCGCTCCTCAGAACTCAAAGACCCGCGGGAAGCTCTGCGCGAGAATGATTCAATTGAACTAGAGGTAAATCTCCCACTTGCCGTTCATGACTGCCACGACAGCTCCGGCAGGTCGATCCTCTCCAACTCCCGAGGGATGTACCCGTCCGGACTTCATATCGGCACTGAGATTCGGGCCAAATCAGGAATACAGGCGCTGTAATGACCTGTCGGGTCCACAAACACGCTCCATGTGGGGACGAACATAACTCCGGGATGAGACGAGGCCCCTGCCGCAGTCGCTCGAGGTCCTTGGGTCCTCCACAACTGATCTCGAGCCTGCCACCACCGCGGGACCGGCCAGTCACACTGGCTCAGCTATCACCATCTAGTGAATGAGACACTTATAGCCGAGCGTGAAGAGCCTCGCATGACGCGTCGAATGGTCTGGGACCAGATTCGACAACGAGGATCTCAGGTCGTCGTCCGCTGCATCGGAGGGTGCCAGACCGTCATTCCTATTCACCTCTGTGAGCAACGACTCGCGAGGGTTCATTCCCGTTAGATTCCAACGGGTCAGTCTCCAACTTGGACGCGAGCGTCGTGGCCATCGAAGAGACCCGGGAGTCGCCATGCCTACACGCCAAGCTGAGACAACATGGGTCGGTGGTTTGCAAGATGGAATCGGAAACGTGGACCTCAAGAGTTCCCAACTTGGAACATTCGAAGTCACTTTCCCAAAACGCGCGGCAGATGACGCAAACGGGTCGACGAGTCCAGAAGAGCTGATCGCGGCCGCGCACTCAGCGTGTTACGCAATGGCACTTTCAGGGGCGATCGCTCAAGAGGGAGGAACTCCTCGAAGTCTCGACGTCACAGCATCGGTGTCTCTTGGCCCTGATCCATCAGGTGGATTCCGTCTGACCAGCATCATGCTGAGCGTTCGCGGGAAGGTCGAAGGATTGGACGAAACCGGATTCGAGCGAGCGGCTCAGATCGCGAAGACGGATTGTCCTGTGAGCAAGGCTCTCACCGGTGTCGACATCTCCCTCGAGGCGACATTCATCCCCTGATTGCAGTCATAGGAGTCGCTCCGATTCTAGATACGTGAGAACGCGACCGCCCCTGGTAGGCAATGATGACGAGCGGCCAGATCGATTCCGCACCTGCGGCCATACGCTCAGCGAGTCCACGCTGTGATCCATGTGTCTCGAGCGCGAACCACGCGACAAGCCCCAAGAGGATGACTGCAGAACATTTCAGGACCAGAGGTGACAGACCATTAGCGGCGTCTTCCTTTGAAGCTGAAAATGCGGGCCAGACTGCGAGAGCTATGAACGCGAGGGTCGCGGCAACAGTATGCGCATGGGAATTGCCCTCGTGCGGCTGAGGAAAGACTGCAACGAGAACCGTTCCAACTCCTCCGGCTCCGAGAATCAAGCGCCCAAGAGGTCGCGAACCGCGAAGACGGGCGGCAGTTCCGATGTAACTCGCACCGAGCCCGGCGAGCGCACCGGTCATGATCCATCGATCCGTAGCTCCGATCGCCGCCAACGCGCTGATTGTGTCGCGGACTGGGTCATACCCGGGCGGCTGTTGCGACGCCGCAATCGTCCACCCGCCGATGAGCACGACAGGAGCTGCGGCGGCGACTGCTATTGAGGGCCTGAAGGAGAGACTCATCTCCGGAGTCTAGGTTGGCGGCCACTTCGCATCCCTCGACAACGCCTCTCCTGCGCGAAACTCAGAATCACCTCCACCGTTCGAGTCCCCGCAGATGGTTCACACTGACGAAGAGCTAGATCTGAACACGCTGGATCTGCGCCGAGTCTCCTAGTTCCGCAAGTCTCTTCAAAGGTGATATGAGGTTGCGACTCTCGAGTTGTTCAGCGCCTCGATCAGTCCTTTGCTCACCTTGGCGATGTGCTGGTTGCACACTTTGTCGAACCATTTGGCGAACGTCGGTCCGAACCTCTGGATCTTTGGCGGCATGGCGCGTTTGAGGCAGAGATGTTGGAGCTCTTCGAGTCAACGACGAGCCTCGTCGGTGTCGTGAGTGCGAGAGAGATCACGCAGGCGCTCTTTGAAACGATAGAGGGAGTCCGGGAGACGGTCACGCGGTGAAACTCTGTGGCGTTTTTACCGTGCGATCGACATCGCTGTCCGTACCGGTACGAGTTCGACCCAGGTCCGACCAGGTGCAAGAGACACAACCTCTCCATGGGCACGAGTGAAGCTGAACGGGCTGATCAGATATTTCCGGTGCCAAGTGACCTCGATCGACCAGCCGTTGCGGAGCACATAGCCGACGCCTCGCCCGAGGGTCTCGCTCTCGACGTCTCCCGAGCCGCCGGTGCTCTCCGCGTAGGGTCCGAATCGGTAGCCGACGATCACGACCACGACGTTTTGCGTGGTGACGGGCTTGTGCGTGAGTGCGTCGACGTCGGACACGCCGCCGTAGGAGTGCAGCCAGCTTCGGGCCTTCGGGTCCCATGTCCAGACAACGTCGGTCCCGTAGGAGAAATCGATTGAGAGGCTCTTTGCCGAGATCGCGCCAGCGGGAAGCCCTACCGAGTAAGTGAAGACGGGCTTGGGAGGACGATTGGACTTGGGGAAAAGTCGGTAGAGCGCGTCGGTGCTCGTGTAGAGATTATCCGGCGGAAACCGGCTCGCGATCCGCTCGCCGGCCGCTTGTGCGAGCCCGAGGAGGTTGGCGGAGCGCAGCCAGTTGAAGCTCGTGACCTGGTCGACGTTGGGATTGATACCGCCCGCAAAGGCGAGGATCGGATGGATGAACTGGCGGACGAGATGCCAGTCGACCCAACGAACCGAACGGGTCGGGCCGATGCTCGCCGCGTCATTGCACTGATACACCGCGATGTAGCGCATGATGAAGCCTTCGGCGGGTGTGTCGAACACGATGTCCGCCTCGTTGAGACCACTCTGGGGCCGAGCGCCCTCGGGCTCATTGCCAATCTTGACCGCGAGCGCTGGCCGATCAGGCACGCCCGAGCGCGCTCGAAGGTCGGTGAGCGGGCACCGTTTCAAAACGGTCCGCGGTTCGGTTGTCGAGACCGATGGACCGGTAGTCGGTGGGACAGTCGTCGTTGAGGGCACGGAGTGCTGCGGCCCATTGAATTGGCTGAGTGTGATGCCGAGCACGAGACCGATGGCGGCGATGATGGCGCCGATGGTCGCGCCGAGCTGTTTTCGAGATAGGCGCGACAATGGGTTTCTCATCTAGCTTCCCCGAGATCACTCGTCGAGCTTCGCAAGAACCTCGCCGATGATCTTGGTCATCTGATGCGCGGGGATCGGATCGCCGCCTTTCGCCTCTGCGACCTCGGTGGCGAAGGCTTCGACCGAGTGAACGCCGCCAATCAGCACAAAGCGCAATGCTTCACCACTCGCTTTTGGATCTTGGAGCGTTTCTATAGCCGACGCGACCGCGTGATCGGGTGAGGTAGCGATGGCATGCACAAGAGTCATGGCCTGCTCGCGGCCTGTGGCTGTTGAAATGACTGGCTCTCGACCTGGGTTCTGCTGAAGGTCCCATTCGGCAAGCGCCTCGTCGTATCCACCCTCGCCGGGATGGAGCACCCGCGTCGACAACAGCGCATCCGTCCGCGTTGCGGCGGTCTCAGCAGCGTTCGACGAGATATCGGTATTGTTCTCGGTGACGTCTGGCCGCTCATGTTGCACGGGAACGACGAGCGTGCCGTCGGCGTTACGGACGATATCCATGGGGCCTCCTCCCACGGGAGACGAGCCGAGCACATAGGCAAACGTTTTGGCGCCCAGGGCGCCTGTTCTGGTGCACCAAGTACATGTCAATCTCCGATCAGGAGCCGAGCTTTTGCTCGAAGGCGCTTGCAATGGCTCGGTAGCCAGTGAGATTTGGATGTATATCGCGACTCCGTTGGGATCGAACTGGGCACATCCACGTCAGCTTGCAGGTCGAAACCACGTCGGTTGGGAGCGTCTTGCCGCCATAGTGGGCCAGAGGGAGTGGCGCATTCATGTGAAAGGCCGATGCGGTGTTGGCTACAGCCACGGCGAACGTACGGTACGTGTTCGCAAGCTCGCGGTTGAAGACATTAGTTGCGACAAGTGAGCCCAATGCGAGCTTCACGCCTTGAGTGCCACCGGGAGAGTACATCAGTCCGAGAAATGGGTCGTAATAGTTCATCGCGATAACGCGGGCTCGCGGGTCGGCCCGGCGCAACGAAGCGAGGAGCGAACGCAAAATCCCAGCGAGATTTCTCTGCGTCGAAACGTCGTTCATTTGCAGACAGGTTGGGTTCACCTGAGACGCTGAGACACAGTGCAAAAGATTATTCACGCCGATGTCGATCGTGACGAGAGCGACTTGACCGGCATGGCGAGACAGGAAGGTTTCCGCAGCGACAAGTTGAGATTGGGCCGCAAATTCCGTCGCATAGAGACGAGCGCACTGACGCTGCGCTGGGATACCGAGCATCGACGCTGTGGTCTCACCCGGGCACCCCAGATCGACGAGCCTGAGCCCTCGCGTGCTCGCCAGGTCCGCCGCGTAGCTTCCCGGGTAGCCATGGTCGCGGTAACCCGAACTCGGATTGATCGGCGGAAGACTTGTTCCGAAAGTCGGCTCATAGCCCGCGGCGAGTGAGTCACCGAGCGCGAGCAAGACCTTCGGCGAGGTGCTGGCCGATGCTCGGTGCGCCGGCGACAGAACGACGAGTGTGCAGAGAAGGAACACCGTGACCACGCTCCATGTGGCGCCTCGGAGCATTTTTGACTGTCGATGAGCCGAGATGATCATGCGTCATTCCTAACTTTAGTTCTGTCGCATACAGTGCAGGAACTCGCACCCTTTAGGGCAAACAAGGCAAAGACTGACGAGGGTTTGTACGCCCCGGTCAGTCTTACAGATCGCTACTGAGTGCGAGCTGCTCGACCTTTGGTCATTCAGTCCAAAAGCGACCTTTGCCTGAAGCACCGTGGCACTCGCAACCCCTACTATCGGCAGATGAATCCTGTCAGCGTTCAAAAATATGGCTGCTCTTGCTTGATCTTCCGAATGCACAAAACCGATCACCGTCCAAGAGCGCTGGGATCATACGGCCAAACCAAACCTGTTGACCAAGATCACACGAGGTCGAATCGATCGAGATTCATGACCTTGCTCCACGCGCCGACAAAGTCATGAACAAACTTCGCCTGTGAGCCGGCGTACGCATAAACCTCGGAAATTGCCCGGAGTTGCGCGTTCGAGCCGCAAACAAGGTCCACTCGGCTCGCGGTCCACCTGACCGCTCCCGAATCGCGATCGCGACCTTCGAACGTCTCTTCGGTTGAGGACACGGCTTGCCACTCTGTACTCATATCGAGCAGATTCACGAAAAAATCGTTGGTCAGAACTTCAGGGCGCTTGGTGAAAACACCGATCTCGGACTGCGGGAGGCTTGTATTCAAGACTCGCATGCCTCCGAGAAGAACCACCATCTCGGGAGCGGTCAGCGTCAGCTTGTGCGCGCGATCCAGCAACAGTTCCTCCGCTGTCTGGCGATGTCCGCGTCCCAGATAGTTGCGGAAACCGTCTGCAGTCGGTTCGAGCACGGCAAATGATTCGACGTCGGTCAGCTCTTGTAGCGTATCCGTGCGCCCTGGAGCGAAAGGAACTTGAACTTCATTTCCGGCGGCCTTCGCAGACTGCTCGACCGCGGCACACCCACCCAGCACGATGAGGTCGGCGAGCGAGACCGCCTTCCCGTTGGCCTGCGAGCTGTTGAACTCCTGTTGGATCCCTTCAAGGGTCGAGAGCACCTTCTTGAGCTCGGCCGGATTGTTGACCTCCCAATCTTTCTGCGGTGCGAGACGAATGCGCGCGCCGTTGGCCCCACCGCGTTTGTCGGTACCACGGAAGGTAGCGGCCGAAGCCCATGCCGTCGAAACCAGCTGGCCAATGGACAGGCCCGAAGCGAGAACCTTGTTCTTCAGCTCAGCGATCTCCTGTGCGCCGATCAACTCGTGCGTGACCGCGGGGACAGGATCTTGAAACAACTGCGGCTCGGCAGGGACTAATGCGCCAAGACCTCGCGAGTAGGGACCCATGTCGCGATGCGTCAACTTAAACCACGCCGCGGCAAAAGCCTCTGCGAACTGACTGGGGTTTTCGTGGAAACGTCTCGAGATCTTCTCGTAGTCCGGGTCGAAACGCAGTGCGAGGTCTGTCGTGAGCATCGTGGGGGCGTGTCGCTTCGACGCGTCGTGAGCGTCCGGAACGGCGTCTGTTGCCACGCCATCTTTCGGCTTCCACTGCGCTGCACCCGCCGGACTCTTCACCTGTTCCCACTCGAAGCCGAATAGGTTGTCAAAGAAATTGTTGTCCCATTCCGCCGGGCTGGTGGTCCAGGCGCCTTCGAGTCCGCTGCTGATCGTGTCGCTGCCATGACCGGTGCCATAGGTGTTCTTCCATCCAAGACCCTGTTCGACAAGGCTGGCACCCTCAGGTTCGGGGCCGACGTACTTGATTGGATCGGCCGCGCCGTGTGTTTTGCCGAACGTGTGGCCGCCAGCAATGAGCGCAACAGTCTCCTCGTCATTCATAGCCATGCGACGGAAGGTCTCGCGGATATCCCTGGCAGCAGCGAGCGGATCCGGGTTGCCGTTCGGCCCCTCCGGATTCACGTAGATGAGGCCCATCTGGACCGCTCCAAGCGGGGCGTCGAGTTCACGGTCTCCGCTGTAGCGCTCGTCGCCGAGCCATGTTTCTTCAGGGCCCCAGTAAGTGTCCTCCTCTGGCTCCCAGATGTCCACGCGCCCGCCAGCAAAACCGAAGGTCTTGAACCCCATCGATTCCAAGGCACAGTTCCCGGCGAGAACTATCAAATCGGCCCACGAGATCTTGGCTCCATAGCGCTGCTTGACCGACCAGAGCAGCCGGCGCGCCTTGTCGAGGTTCACGTTGTCGGGCCAGCTGTTGAGCGGCGCGAAGCGCTGCGCGCCAGATCCTGCGCCACCACGGCCGTCGCCGATGCGGTAGGTGCCCGCGCTGTGCCATGCCATGCGGATGAAAAGTGGCCCATAGTGACCGTAATCGGCTGGCCACCAGTCCTGCGACGTCGTCATCACGCTCACGATGTCGCGCCTCAGGGCATCGAGGTCGAGCGTCAGGAACTCTTCGACGTAATTGAAGCCCGCATCCATGGGATTTGACTGGGAGCAGTCCTGATGGAGCACGCTCAGGTTCAACTGATTCGGCCACCACTGCTGGTTCGCCTGACTCTCAGCCAAGTGGGTATTCGTTCCTGACGAGACCGGGCACTTGCTTTCGTTGTCCATGTTCTCTCCTTTGAACGCATCGTACAGGTCAGGCGATGAAGCCCGGTTTCTTGCAGCCATTGGTTAGAGCTAAGCCTATGGGGCGGGCAGGTCAAGCCAGTCCTAGCGGAGATTCACCGCGTGGCTGGTCATCTCGGCATGCGGCCACTCTCTACGGGTCTCCACGATGGTGATGAACTGGAAATACCTGAGCCCCTTGCCGTGACGAGATGCTCACCGGAGGCATTGGGCCGAATCACTCAGAGGACACAGCATCTTCATCGTCGACTTCGACTCACCTGGGCTGAAGATTAGCTGGCAAACATCGCCACCGCTACCCCAAAAATCGGGTCGCCTCGTAGAAAGTGAGCTAGATATTGTCGAGATCGTCGGAGAAGACAGCTATCCCCACCACGAGGCCTCTCCATCTGCCCGGATGGAGACCTGTTAGATGTGATCTCGTGGACTTCACAAACTTCATCTGTGAGTATTTCCCCAGATAGATCAAGAGCAAGAGCAAGGAAGGGAATCTCTGCAACACTCGCAAGAGCCGCCTGAAAAACTCAGAGGTGCCTTGGAATGGATCGGCACGGGAGACGACGCAATGTCTGAATTCGATGTGGTGGTACTGGGCGCCGGGAGCGCCGGAGAACTGATTGCAAACGGAGCCGCTATGGCCGGGTTGAGAGTTGGTCTCGTCGAAGCCCATCTCGTCGGTGGCGAATGTCCGTACGTCGCCTGTGTTCCGAGCAAGGCAATGCTGCGATCGGCTGAGGTCCGTCACCTGATCCAACGTGCACACGAACTCGGTGCGTCTGGAAACGCTATCGATTCCGGCGATGACGAACGGGCATTCATGGCCGCAGTCACGCGACGCGATGTTCTCAGCGATCACGGTAGCGACGAGGGAGCCGTGCGTAACCTCGCCGAGAATGGGGTTGTGCTTCTTCGCGGACGTGGCGTCATAACCGGCTCTGGCCGCATCGACGTAAACGGAACCGAATACCTATGGTCCGAGCTCGTTATCGCGACCGGCAGCATTGCAAACCGGCCGCAGATCGAGGGCATTGACGACGTGCCCGTCTGGACGAGCGATCAGGCGCTCACCAGCCACGATCAACCGAAGTCGATACTGATCCTTGGCGGCGGTCCAGTCGGTTGCGAACTGGCCCAGACGTACGCGCGCTTTGGCGTTGAGGTCACTCTCGCCGAGTCCGCGGATCAACTACTCGTAAACGAAAACCCGACGATCGCCGACGTCCTCGCCGACGTGCTGCGCTCGGATGGAGTCGATATCCAGCTTGGCGTGAACGTGGACTCGATGCGTCGTGTCGCGTCAGACACGGAGGTCCATCTCGACGACGGCACCTCGCTCATTGTCGAACAGGTCATCATTGCCGTCGGGCGCCACCCGAATACCGACGGCCTTGGATTAGATCACCTCGGCATCGAACTCAAAGAGGGGGCGATCGCAACCGAACCTGGCGGTCGTGTTGTCGGCCAGCAACACGTCTGGGCGGCCGGAGACGTCACAGGCGCCGCACCATTTACCCATACGGCCAACTACCAGGGCCGAATCATTGTCACCAACCTTACCGGTGGCGCCGCGGTTGGTGATTACCGGGCCGTCCCGAGAGCCGTATATACCGAACCCCCCGTCGCCTCGGTCGGGCTCACCGTCGAGCTCGCTCATCTTCAGGGCATGGACGCGCATTCCGCCTCCGTCGAACTCACCTCAGTCGTGCGCGCAACGACCGACGCAAGTTCAACTGGTCGATTGGTTCTCGTCGCCGACCGAAAGAGGGGTCTCCTTGTCGGCGCTGCTGGCATTGGGGGACACTGCGATGAATGGATCGGCGAGCTGACACTCGCGATTCGGGCCGAAATTCCACTCGAAGTACTCGCCGATGTTATCCATGCCTTCCCGACATTCAGCGAAATCATCGAGGCCCCGCTACGCGAACTCGTCCTCGGATGACCCGACCACCGGCACCACTTCACGCTAAATCAGATCGGGATCAAGGAGATTGGAATGCTGATTCCTCCGGTTCACTGCGCCAGATATTCCCCTCATTCACGATGGTATGAATCTCAACCGAAGGCCCATTCACACGAAATGAACGAGCGTTGCTCCTCTCGCCGTGCGCTCGAACATCCAATAGCAAAACCATGGACTCTGGCCAAGTTGCGGTTTCACATGAACTCTCCAGATTGAACGTCTTCCTCAACATGGCCTCATTCAGATTCTCCTCTCGAGTTCTCGATCATCTGTCAGGTTTCGCGCACCCAGGTTGCCGACAAATCACGTAGGATCTACTCACTTACACGCCGATCGAAAGGGCGAAAGCCTCACCATGGACTGGAAAGATCGATCAGTCGTAATTAGCGGCGCCGCAATGGGAATTGGGCGGTACATCGCTCACGGAGCTGCGGCTCGCGGCGCCAACGTGGCAATCGGTGACATTGACGATGAGGGGCTTCGACAGGTTGGCGAAGAGCTTCGATCCTTTGGCAACAAGGTCATTGCAATGCATGTTGACGTACAACGAGAGGACGATGTGGGGAGACTCATGGAGTCCACGTTTGGCGAGTTCGGCACCATCGACTACCTCGTGAACAACGCCGCGATCGTCCCCCATTTTTCCTGGGGTGGCCCGCGATGGCCAAAGGTGCGCGACATGGATCTTGAGTTCTGGACCAGGGTCCTCGGCACGAACATTCAAGGCTCATTCCTCTGTGCCAAGCACGCCATTCCGTACATGGAACGCGGGGGATCCGGTCACATCGTGAACCTCTACGGAGGCGGAGGTCCGATACCGCCGGGTGGGTTGGCATATGTATTGACCAAGGAGGCACTGGTCACGTTCACGCAGTATCTTGCCGAGGAGGTGCGTGAGCACAATATCTGTGTGCTAAGTGTCGACCCCGGAGGGGCTATCGCGACTGAACGTGCGCCCGAAGAGGCACGCGCGAGGATGCCTGGACCCGAATCAGTTGGCGACCGGTTCTTTCTCGCAGCCGAGGCAGGGATGGAGTTCAGCGGTCACTTGGTGAGCCTCGTTGACGGAGAGCTCGCGATCATCCGCTAGCTACCAATACCGCCCCAGGTCAAACGTTGGGTGATGAGATCCAAAAGGCTACTCCGTTCAATCCCAAAAGTGCCACAACGCGCGCATCGTTCTCAAAAAGTTGCGCATCGACGTCACGAAACGTTAATTGACGACACTTACAAGCGTTCCGTAAGCGAGATACGACCAGGCGACCGCGGCGTTCGCCAGCGGCAGTTCGATGCATCCAAGGCTCTGTGGATATCCATACTGCGCGCGTGGCATGTAATGGACCGCGTCGTTGCCGTTGAAATATGCGACATACTGCACGGGATCGGCATAGTGCGATCCATTCGGGTTCGTCCCGCGCATCACCTGCGAGCGCAGGCGAAGGTAGACCGCAAAATTCCCGTCGACGGTTGGCGACACCGAGATCCCGGTATTTGCAGGACTTGTCAGCACGACATGGCCGTCATGCCAGATCGTCAGCACCTGCGGCGATGATTTGTTCGCGACCGCGTAGTTGTATCCGCCGGAGTTCATCTGCCTTGCCTGATACGCGTTCAGCAACGAAGACCACAAAGTTGCGCTCAGCGCGCCATTCGGATCGAGTCCGTGATCCGCCTGGAATGACATCACCATTCCCTCGGTGAACACGCTGTACTGATCACTTTTCCAGAGCGGTTGCAGGTTGACTGGCCAACCAGACTGGCGCCAGCGGAACCTTCCACGCGGCGCGCGGTACAGCGCAGCGCGTTGGCCCACCGAATTCTTGATCGAGAGACGGGGTCGAGCTGGAATCCATTTCAACGGCGCGTACCTGGTCAAGGAGAGCAGCTGCTGGAGCCGGAGAATCGAGCCATTCGCGACTTGCAGATGATCCGTGACCGTGCGTGCGAGATACCCACCCGCGGCCGACCGGACACCGGAGCGACCACCGGGAATCATCAAGGTGATGTCACTGAGCGGAATGAAATCGGCGCTGGGTGTGAAAACGAACTCTGAATCACGTATGTTCCAAGAACCCGACGTTGATGGTGCAAGGCTTGGTGCAGGTGAGCGGGGTGAGAGCCTCCCAGAAAACTTCACCACAATCGGCGCGCTCGGCAAAACTCCGGTGGCTCGGGACACTGGCGTCGTACCGATAACCGTAAACGGAGTGGCCAACTGCGTCACAGGTGCCAAAGAACGTCCAGGTCCTACGTCGTGCGAGGCACTCGCGGACGCAGCTGGCAAGAGCACGGCGATCGCAAGCAAGGATATGGCGGGAGCGGTGACACCGCTCATGAACCGTCGTGATTTCACGGGATAATCGCCTTTCCCATCGCCACCCTCCCTTGGATTCACCCGCGGCACAGCTCACGGCACGTGCGAGCCCACCGACGATTATTGCTCCAATTCGCTGCAAAGTCTCATCGACGCCGGAAAGGTTGCGCTCACGACGCTGATCAGGCGGTCTCGGGGTGGGATGTCAATCCAGAAATTCGCGCAACGAACATCGTCGGGCCGCGCGTCGAATGCTCGATGATCGATCGGTGACCGCCGCGAAGTCTGCCCGCCGAGTTCATTCAATGACGATGTAGATGAAATTCACCAGGTCCGTACCGATCCAATATTGTGACACGACCAACGCCTGCCCAGCAGCGGCGTCTTGTCGCTCGCAAGCATCACCGGTCCACGACTTTTGACATCGCCGCGATCAGCCCCGAATGGGTCAAGGTGGAGCGTTGCCCACGTCGACTTAGAACTGAGGCCATCCCGAGGGAAGCGAACCCGAAGCCGAGCTACCCTGGAGGATGCCTCCCGAGCCTCCGAGGAAGAGGAGGAGGCGCGAGAAGTTGTACCCGAACGCGCTCGAGTTCGCACCATCAAACTGGCCGGTTGCCCCAGCCATCGTGAGCCCATCACCCGAAGGCTGTGCCCAACCAGTTTCGATCCCATCCGGTCCCTCATAGATCTGACCGATGACGGTCTGGGAGGTCACGGACTGTCCAATCTGCACCCGTGGGGAGATGTCCTCGGCCGCGTAGACCACCAGTCCATCTGCTGGACCATCGACAAGACGGTATGCGATGAAGGTTCCACCCGGCCAGCCTCCGTTGTAGGTGCTGATCACCACTCCATCTCCAACCGCGTAGAGAGGACCAAAACCCTGAAAATCAACCCCTTGGTCGATCCGCTCGGGAGTAAGACCACTGACTGCGCGTAGCGGGTTCGCATACGAACCCGGCGTTACCCCGACGCTGACCGTCACTGGAGTTGGCGGGGAACTCTGCGCGGCTGAATTTTGCTGCTGCGTCGCGAGAGCGCTCTCGGCGATCTTTGCTTTTGCTGCCTGCGCTCGCGCGTTGGCCGCGATGACGAGCGCCAACTCGTTGCTGCTGAGCTTGCCGAGAGCGACATTCTCCTGATTCAATGCGTCCTGGGCTGCCTGACTCGTCGAATTTGCCTGAGCGAGCGTTACCGCGACCGCTGCCTCTTGGATCTGCAACGTACTTGTCGTCACCGAGGCCTGGTGCTGAAGGTTCTGAAGGTTCGCTATCGCCTGGTTGATCCGACCGTCCGCAACACCGAGATACTCCTGTTTTGCCATCATCGAGGTTGCGTCGGTGGAGTTTGCAAACGTTGATAGCGATGACGCCTCTCCAGCGGCTTGGCCGACGTAGTCGGCCACCGCGAGGGAGCGTAATCCCGTCTCCGCGTTTATCATCTGCCGATGCTCCGCGACAAGCAGTGCGCGACTACGCGCGATCTTCGCGCGGATTCCTGAAAGTTCGGCCGTGACCACATCCGCGCGCGAGACAAGCAACTGGACCTGAGATCCCTGGGAGGCAATCTGATGCTCGAGTTTGGTGATCTTTGTCCGGTCAGATCCGATGTTCGAAGCGCCGGCAGAGGGCATTGCCATGCCAAAGCACATCACTGCAACGAAAACTGAGCTCGAGCGAAGAGCACCGCGACGCAGTCGCATCCAACCCGTTGTGGATCCGATGCATCGATGAGTTCCATATCCAATATCACTCGGAGGTCGCTCGGCTGAAGTCACCAAACGGTACAAGTGCTTCACGGAGGACGAAAACTAGCACAGCGGACCGTTCCGCTTACTCCCATCTGAGTTGCGTTGCCTCGGCGGAGCCTCGCCTTTTGAGAGCCAATCATGAGATTCACTGGTGCTCGTGAATGACGCGAGAACCCACCCCCTGCCCAGTCGCCAGAACTGGCTCTGGTCTTGGGTAGGCTGCCGCGTGATGCGGGAAAACCTGCTGCCATTCGACGGCGAGACCTCCTATCTACCGGGCTATTTCGCCCCCCCGGAGGCCGACTCCCTCTTCGATGAACTCAATGACGGCCTCAACTGGTCGCAGGAGACGGCACGCCTGTTCGGACGACAGATACCGCTTCCGCGATTGACGGCTTGGTACGGTCCAACGAATTACACGTACTCAGGCGTCACGCATCCCGCTCGTCCCTTTTCGCCGCCGATCCAGCATGTCTGTCAATCGATTGAGCCAGTTGCTTCTGGATTGAATTGCGTGCTTGCAAACCTGTACCGGGACGGAAGGGACAGCGTCGCGCCACATAGCGACGACGAGGCGCTGTGGGGTGATCGAGCGACAATCGTCTCCGTCTCATTCGGTGCGGCCCGATCGTTCGTGCTGCGACACAAGCGCTCGGGTGAAAGCGTCCGTGTTGAACTTGAGCACGGCAGCGTGCTCATCATGAGTGGGGATACACAAAATTGCTGGTTTCACGCAATCCCAAAGACCCGTCGGGTCGTCGGACGTCGCATCAACCTCACATTCCGTCACCTCGTCGGTCTGCCCGTGTGATGAACTCGTCTCCCGAGCCGGTTACTTCGCGCCAACTGCACCGACAGAACAGTCGTATACGAGAATGCTGAAAACGAAGATGTGCCTGGGACCGCCGGTTCAACACTGCCGCCGTTTGTCTACTCCGTGACTCATTCGGCCAGAGCGCAATCCCAGATGTGAGGGTCACAGCGATGGACCCTCAACCGCCTATTCATGACACGAACCATCGCCTCAACAGGTCCGTCGACCCTGACGCCGGAATAATGAACACCATCAAGATTGCACATCAGTCCAGCGTGACCGGTCGGTTCCACGCGATAAGGATGTCTTTGTGGGTAACGTGGGCGACCAGGCGCGACGGATCGAATCTTGACAGTGCGAGCCGCATGCAGGTTCACGAAATGATCGGTCGATCAGATTCTCAGGAAGCTATACCGGTCTCGCGGCGGAGAAGATCGACGACCTCTTCATCGCTCGTCTGGGCGAAATCCGCGTACCACTTTCCGACCGCGCTGAACGGCTCAGGTGTTGCGAGACAGACAATTTCATCTGTCACGTCAGCTAGTCCAATGACTGCGGAATGCGGAGCGACCGGGACCGCCAAGACGACATGGATTGCACCGCCTGCGGCGGCAACTTGGCAGGCAGCACGAGCCGTCGATCCGGTTGCAATTCCATCGTCGACCACGATCACCGTCTTTCCGACCAACGAGATACGGCGGTGCTCTTTGCGAAAGAGTTCGATGCGCCGTTCAAATTCGGTTCTCTCCCTCTGCTCCACCTTGGCAAATGCCGCGGTGGTGACGTTCGCGGACGCGACGACCACGTGATCGATCACGCGGATACCACCCTCGCTGATCGCGCCCATCGCGACCTCGGGATGAGCGGGAACGCCAAGCTTGCGTACGACAATCACGTCTAGTGGCGCGCCGATCCGACGGGCTACCTCAAAGGCAACCGGCACGCCTCCGCGCGGAAGTCCGACGACGATCGTCGACTCGAACTCCCGGGTGCTGAGCACCTCACCGAGACGTTTCCCTGCATCCACGCGATCGAGAAACCTCAACTCGCGCCTCCTCGCAGGTCAGGCACTTCCAACAGATCGACGAGCTTGGACCACATATCCCACAATGCCGAAGAACATCGTGCCGACAAGATCTTCCCTCGGTCCCGATGGTTAGGGCCGAGATGCTCTCCGGGTCCAGGTGCCCCTCAAACCCTCGTCGAAATTGGCCGCGCTACCGGCCGTTTGGATAGATAGCTGCCTTGACAACTTGGAAACTGGCCATCGCCTGCATCGCCTCGTTCACTCCATCAAGATCATAACTTTCACTGATCATCTCCTCGAAGGGATAGGAACCCCAACGAGAATCGAGAAATTCAATGGCCTGTAGCCAGTGGCGCGGCTCACCAGACCTGACGGTGTACATCGTCATCTCTCCCGGGAACTCACCGACCGGCATCGCCGCGCGCCCACCAACGCCAACGCCAACGCTGACGTATCTACCTCCATCACGAAGCATCCGCATGCCTTCGGGAACGGCGCTTGACGTTGCGCACTGGATAATGACATCCGCTCCGCGACCGTCGGTCTCGTCCTTTGCCCATGAGATCCGGTCCGACTCCTCGGTCACAACATCCATGTCGATCAGTTCGTCGACCCCCATACGTTTTGCCGTTTCAAGCCGCCCTGCTGGAGCCCCGATGAGAAGGACTTTCTTTGCGCCATGTTCACGCGCCACCGCGGCGGCAAAGATTCCGAGCGGACCACTGCCCTGAATAAGCACCGTCTCATGACTCTTGATCGCGCCAAGCCGGTCGTAGGCATGCATGATCGTCCGGTACGCACACGAAGAAGCAGCCGCAGTTGCCGATGAGATCTGATCGGGAACCCGGACGATCTGGCACTCGGGCGGAACATACATGTACTGAGCGCAGCTCCCAAGCAGATAAGGAAACTGGTCGGATCGATTGTGCCCCCAGGATGCGCGGCCACGACACAGACAGGGCTGCAGCGCAACGGTGCAGTAATAGCAATGACCGCACGAGACATAGCTCCAGACGATCCGGTCGCCGACCGCTAGTGGCCGATTGAAGATATCGACACGCGGTGCATTCAAGCTCTCGATGTAGCCGCATGGCTCATGACCGGTGACAAAGGGCACAGCCTCGTCCCCGAGACCTCCCTCCCAACGGTGCACATCCGTGCCGCACAGCGTCGATGCGTCGATACGGACCAGCATCGAGATGCCGTCAAGCGATGGGACTTCGACCTGCTGAATCTCAAGTGGCTGATGATAGGCGGTAACTACCGCCGCGCGACTCGTTGCCATTGAAGCTCTCATTTCTAGTCTAGAAGCCGTAAAAACGCTCGGCATTCGCGGACATGATCCCCCGTTTGTCCTCCTCAGACAGATCTTCGCTCGCAAGGAGTTCCCCGATGTCCGCCTGACAACTTGCAAGCGTCACCTCGTGGGGAAAGTCAGACGAATAGAAGAAGGGTTGATTCCCGACAATCTTGATGGCAAAGGGCATCGTCAACTCTTCGGTCTCGCATCCGACGAAAAACCGACCCGCTTGGATCTGCTCGATGATGTAGTGATCGGGTCGCTGTTCCTCGCGAAGTCCATACGCTCCTGGCGGAAGATACTGGAAATGCGTCTCGTGCGAGGCGTGGAAGCGCTCTAGGCAGAGCAGCAACCATGCCACTCCACCCTCGAGAAACCCGATCTTGACCCCGGGAAATTGATCGAAGACACCGTTATAGACGATGCTCGCGCAGCTGACCGCCTGGCCCCATGGGTGACCAAGCGCATGAACGGGAACAAAGAAGTTCAGATTGTCGAGACCAAAGTTGTCGTGTGCTCCACCGTGCACAGAGAGCACGCAACCGAGACGCTCGGCCTCGGCATAGATCGGCCAGTATGGCTTTGCGCCAAGCGGATGCGGCAGACCATTGGAGGGCATCATTGCGCCGAGCATGCCGAGTTCGGTCACCGCGCGACGGAGTTCTTTGACCGCCTCCTCAGGGTCTTGCATCGGAATGAGCGCAATACCGTTGAAACGATCGTCTGCCTCGACATAGGTCTTTGCCAACCAATCGTTGTACGCACGCGCGACGACAACCGCGTAATCGAGACTTTGAACATGACCATAGGCAAGGGCGCGAGTCGGATAGAGCACGGTTCGCTCAATACCAGCGTCGTCGAGGAACGCTGCCCAACCCTCTGGGCCGACCGGCGGACGATGGTCACGATCCGGAGGAATCTGCACCGCCCTTGCCGAATGCAGGTGATCGAGTGGTGGAAAGATCGTCTCGGGCTTTGATTCAAAGATCTCGCGATATTCGCGCGGCATAAATGACACGATCGCACCGGCATCTTCGATGATATGTCCATCGCCGTCAATAACCCGGATCCCTGCCTTTTGAAATGAACCTTCGCGCCCCTGTGTGGATGTCGCATTGGACATGGTTATCCCCCGATCAATTGAAGGCACGGATCCCAGTTGGCCAAGAACCCCTGTCTCGCAAACGAACTGAGCGTACCCCGCGGTCACCGGCGATGCCAACGAGCGGCGACCGGCGATCTTGTGCAAACAGGTCCTGTTGCCCCGATCACAGATTCCCTCTGCCGAAGTGATCTCATCGGACCCACAACGTATTCTTTGCACAGCAGAAAGAGTGCTGGCATCGACCCCCGAGTCCGATCAGCGCGCAGGCAAGAAGGCTAACCCGAAGGACAAACAGACCCTTTTCTCACGAAGATAGGTCGGAGCCAGCAACACGATTCTCTGGAACGAAGCGTTCGCGGATGTTGTGATCACCGACGAGATGAGAGACGCTTCGACGCGAACGAGATGAATGTGCAACATCGGTCGAAGTGAGCGCAGCTCGGAGACGATGAAACCGCCCGACATCGCAATGCCGTACCCCGAAGAGCACCACATGGATTGATCCTCATCCACGGACTGGGCCCTGGTCCGGCGCGTCGATCAACGAAACAAGTCCCGAGCCAGCGAGCACAAACCCGTTGATATCGACCTTTGCATCGGAACCCTCTTCGTGCTCGCGCAAGAGAACAAGTCCAGACGAAGACGAAACGACCTCGATCGGTAACTTGACGAGAGATATGCAGTTTCAATTGAGACGCGTCGCAACAAGACCACCAATGGCCAGCGCCGAGGCGGGCGCGAAGATTGGCATGAGTCCAAGCGTGGGCTGGATGCTTGCCCTTTGATCTGTGAGAAATGCGCGATAGAGCATCGATGCTCGGACAGGGGGAAGAGAACCACCTCCGATTCCCGTTGGCACCCGGAAGATCTTCAGTTGCAAAATGCCCGTTGAGATGGAACACGCCAGGGACGAGAGTGCAAAGACAGATATCGAATAGCACAGAACGCGATTCGTTCGAAAGCGATCTCCAATCCACCTCGAAGCCGAGATGAACACCGCGAGACTCCGAAGATAACCGGTCACGGTCCACTGCACCGCTCACGTCGAGACGCGAAACTGTCGAACGGGTGGCGCGAGCGCGAGATTCGCAATCTGGCCAACCTTGGCGCGATGAAGAGCGAGACAACATACACCGCTAGAAAGGCATACGGCTCTTGCATCCTTGATTGCCAGGTCCGCATGAGTTCTCCCCAATGACGCGTTCTCTCCGATAAGGCCCAGCCATGGGATGATCTCTTGGCCAGCGATGCCTCTCGGGGGGAGGGATACTTCCACTTTCTGGCTTGGTCCCAAGCCGCCACCGTTTTGCAGGGAACTTGCAGGCCGATATCAGGGCCGTCTCAACAATGAGGTTTGGACGTTGCGCTCGAGACTTTGCAGATCAATCACACGGCCATAGAGTGAATTCATGGACTACGTCACCTTTGGCCGCACCGGCATGAGTGTCAGTGCAGTCGGTCTCGGTACCGGAGGTGCGAGCAAACTCGGAATCGGTAACGGTGCGAGCGAACGACAGGCAATCGAGGTCATCCATCGCGCGCTTGAACTCGGCATCACCTATTTCGATACCGCAAAGGGATACGGGACGGAATCCATCGTCGGAAAAGGGCTGAGGGGGTCTCGCGAAAACATTGTGCTCTCGACAAAAGCCTACATCTCACGCGATGACGGCAGCCGTCTCAGTGCAGCACAGTTCCGCGACGAGATAGAGGACTCCCTCCAGTTGCTCCAGACGGAGACGATCGACGTCTATCACCTGCATCGCCTCGCCCTGGCAGAATACGAATATGCGATGAGCGAGATTGTGCCGGTTCTCGAACGATGCAGGCAAGAGGGTAAGGTCCGCTTCTTCGGCGTCTCGGAATCAACAAGTCAAGACGCAGACCACGAAGCACTTGCCAAAGTCGCGAGAGATGGTTATTTCGATGTCCTCATGACAGGTTTCAACCTATTCAATCAGGGCTCCCGGAAGAGTGTCTTCCCCGAATCGATACGAAACAACCTCGCAGTTGAGATCATGGGCGCGGCGCGCGGCCCGTATTCAAAGCCAGAGTTGCTCCATTCGGCGGTCGACAATCTGATCAACGCGGGCCTTCTCGACCGGGGCAGCATCGACCTCGATGATCCCCTAGGGTTCCTCATTGGCTCCGACCATGCCGCGACCCTTGCCGAGGCCTCCTACCGCCTGGCGCGCTATGAACCCGGAGTTCACGTGGTGCTTGTCGGTACCGGCAATGTCACGCACCTTGAGCAGAACATCTTCTCCATGCAGCGAGGCCCTCTCCCCGAAGATGACCTCGCTCTCATCCGCGAACGCTTCGGGCATCTCCGGGTAACCCGCGGATAACGGTCGATTTTCGCGCGCTCGACCATCAGGCGCCAACATGGTTAGGCGTGTTGATGTCTAGAGTAATGATGGATATGCCCACTCACCACCGTTCTCTTCGCCGCACATTTGGTTGCATTGCGATCATCTTGAGCACCACGAGCGGATTCATGGGGATGACCTTGGCGGCCTCAGCTGGCGCAGCCGAGGTCCAACCGCTCTCCTGGACGACCTGTGAAAAGACCTTCGAGTGCTCGACCCTCAAGGTTCCGGCGAACTATGCGCACCCATCCCAGGGGACGCTCGACATCTCGGTAATCGAGCTTCGAGCAAAGAACCCGAATCCAGTCGGCGATATTGTGCTCAATCCCGGCGGTCCAGGCGCCTCGGGAATTTCTTTCCTGACCGAGTCAGTTCAGTCTTTTCCGCTCTCATTGCGTCAAAACTTCAACCTGGTGAGCTTCGACCCGCGCGGAGTTGGGGCAAGCGATCCGGTCAACTGCACCAATGCAGCAGGTATGCGCGCACTCATCGCGCTCAATCCGGCTCCAACAACAGATGCGCAGATCAACAACGTTGTCGACAGCGTCAAGACCTTTATCAAGAGCTGCCAGAGGGAGACTCCCTCGTTCATCCTCGACAACGTGAGCACCCTTGACACCGTGCGCGATCTCGATCGGCTGAGAGCCGCGCTTGGGCAGCCAAAGCTGAACTATTTCGGTTTTTCCTACGGCACCTACATCGGAGAACTCTACGTCAAGCTTTTTCCACACAACTTTCGCACCATGGTGCTCGACGGTGTTGTCGATCCTGCTCTTGCCACCACAGCTTCGAACGAACAGCAGGCAATTGGATTCGAGCACGATCTGCTTGCCTTCTACCGCTGGTGTCCAACCAATACCACCTGCAAGACAGAGTTCCCCAAGGGCATAAAGAGCTCACTTACCCGACTCCTTGCAAGATTCCAAAAGGGAGCCAGCGTCAAGGCATACCTCGCGGCGCTCTATGGCGGAACTGTTGATGTGAACTACGGCGTACTGACGACTGCGATCGCAGCTTCTCTCTATTCCAACCAGGAGTGGCCCGATCTCGCAAAAGCAATCTCTACTGCGTACCGAGGAAACGGAAACCTGCTCGCAGCAATCGCCTACTCATACGCTGGCCTCCAACAAAATGGCACCTACTCAAACATGACCGCGGCGAACATTGCCACCGGCTGTGAGGACAACAGAGCTCCCAGCTCGATCGCCGAGTACAAATCCCTTGCAATCAAGATGTCGAAGGTGGCACCGGTCTTCGGTGCCTCGGAGGCTTGGGGAACAATTGCCTGCACCTACTGGCCGGTCAAACCGACAACCTCACCCGCGCCGATCGCGAACCGCTCCAAGAGCGAGATCCTTGTCGTCGGATCAACCGGAGATCCCGCGACACCCTATTCAGGTGCCGTGCACGTCACCAAGGAACTTAGGAACGCAGAGCTGCTCACCCGGACGGGCACTGGACATACCGCGTATCTTTTCTCAAGCTGTGTCCGCAACTGGACCGACACCTATTTCCTGACGACACAGCTGCCCCCGAAGGGGAGCGTCTGTCCCTCGAACTAGGCCGATGATTGCCGAGGACTCCAATGAGGACCCCAGGTATTAGCGGGCGGCTCTCCTCGCGTCTCGGGACTTTGCACCCGAGAATGGGCGCTGCGTTCGACTACCCGCCGTACTGTGAGACCGAGCTGCGCTACTTTTCGTCGGGCGGCCATCTCTCGATGGATTCGTGCGGCCAGAGCCGACATTGCGCGACTGACTTGATCCACCCGTCCTCGGAGCCCAATCGCTACCGACGCGAGTCGATCTCTCACTGCGCTCGCCTTGCGGACGGCGATCGTTGCCATTTTCTGGGCGACCCTCCGTGAAGCGAGCCACATTGCCCGTTGCCGGGCGCGATGAGCGAGGGTCCGAATGGCGAGGCGCTCGGTTCGGTCCCGAACGCACCGGGCGGCCATCACGGGCCATCCGATTCTCCGGAGACCAGTCATTCCGATCGCCCACAACGCGCGCCGGTCGCCCGGTGCGAGCGCGATCTGGACGGTCACGACGCGGACGCGCCGTCCGGTCGTTCCGACTCCCAGCTGGACCACGAGGGGGCGTGTGTGGGCGAGTCGTGTTCTTCACGTAAATCGGCTCAGCTGTGAGTATCTGCTCATCTGGCTCCTCTATCGAGGCGCCGAGCTCCAACCGCGATTGGAGCCTCTTGATGAATCCCTGGTGCTCGCGCGTCACCAATGAGACGACCGTTCCTCCAGCACCGGCGCGGCCGGTTCGACCCGAGCGGTGCACATAGGCCTTCTCATCTTCTGGAGGATCAAAATGCACAACGCAATCGACTCCATCGACATGAATTCCACGCGCGGCGACATCGGTACCGACAAGAACCTGAAGACGCTGGGACCTGAACGCCTCGAGCGCCTGATCGCGCTGAGCCTGGGACCGATCGCCATGGATCGCACCCACGTCGAGCCCCGACATCTTGAGGTGCTTCACGAGTCGATCTACGCCGCGTTTGGTTCGACAAAAGACCATCACCGCTTTGTGCACGCTGACAATGCGCGTCGCGAGCGCGACACGCTCTGTTGGATCGGTGCGCCAGAAAAAATGGGTCGCCGATTCACCGATCGCGTCTTCGGGACTGTCTATCTCATAGCGCTTGGGGTTGTTCTGATATCTCCGGATCAACTCCTTGACATCTCCATCGAGCGTTGCCGAGAAAAGCAACGTCTGCCGGTTCGCGCTGACCTGATCGAGGAGTTCTCGCACGATAGGCATGAAGCCCATGTCTGCCATGCGGTCAGCCTCATCGACGACGACGATCTCGACCTCGTTGAGACGAAGCGCACCGCGATCGATGAGGTCGGCAAGTCGACCAGGACACGCGACAGCGACGTCAACGCCACGACGTAATGCGTCGAGCTGAGGACCAAATCCAACGCCTCCGTAAAAACTTGCGACTCGGCAGTCGCGAAGAGATCCGAGCTGGGTGAGCTCCTCGCAGATCTGCCCGGCAAGCTCCCGCGTCGGGGCAAGGATGAGGGCCTTGGGACGACGCGAAGAGGCGTGGCCAACTCGGGTGACAACAGGTATGCCAAAGGCAAGGGTCTTCCCAGACCCCGTCGGGGCCCGACCACAGACGTCGTGGCCCGCGAGGGCATCGACGAGCGTGGCGGACTGGATTGGAAACGCGTGATCAATTCCTCGGGTATGAAGACCGCGGACAAGATCCTCGGCGACACCGAGTTCAGCAAAAGTAATAGACAAAAAAGACTCCGGGGACGTGGTGCATAAGCACGGATGAAGGGGACGACAGCCCCACTGTGGCCTCCGTGAGAACCGGCGCACCGGGACTGCCGCGTCGTGAGCAGCGGAGGGCGGCCGCATGTGACAGGACTCGTCGCAGCCCACCGGCAACGTGCACCGATGTTCACGTAGTCATATTCCCTACGTGGTTTTCCATAACTCTAGCAGCAAGTTCCGCTCCTGATTACGCGCCGAGCGTCAATATCCGTTCAACGCGCGTACTCCGACTTCATACGCGGCCAGACGAGACCGATTTCGATGCTTCAATAGCTGCCTGCTTCTTCGCATCTCGCCCCTCATGTACGGGGCGCAACAGGGCTAACGCAAAGAGGAGCGCAACAACGTAGAACGCGACGAAGAGCTTGAATCCAATATCCGTCGAATGCACCAACGCGTGGATCGTCGCAGCATCGGCTAGATGAGAGGAACCGAGATAGATCTTTACTGCAAGCGCCGGTGGGAGCGTAAGTTCCGCGACGACGAGCGCCAGCGTGAAGCTCAGCGAGGAGGCAAAGTTGCGAACGGTGTAGAAGATTCCCGAAGCAGCGCCGGATTTCCCGGCCGGGGCCGAGGACATGACGGCTTTGATCAGGGGAGGCCACGTGAAACCATTCGCGATCGACATCAAGAGCAACGGCATGACCACGGCGACGATATTGAGCTTTGGTCCAAGCTGAGCAAGCCATACCGCCGCACCAATCAAGAGCACCAGACCAAACAGCATCGGAGGTGCAGATCCATATCGGTCAGCGATGTGTCCTCCGAGTGGAGCAAGGACGACCTGGGGGGCCGAGAGGGGGATGAGGAGGAGGCCCGCGTCGAGCGGACCGAGCCTGAGCGCTCCCTGGAGATAGAAGGCAAGGAGAAAGGTTGTCGCAAAAAATCCGGTTCCGTAGAACAACGCCACCGCCGCTCCAATGCGATAGTGCGTGTTGCGCACAACGGCGAGATCGAACAACGGCTCATCGATATGGGTTTCGAGAACAAAGAACAACACTCCAAAGAGTACGACCGCACCGAAGAGCACGAGGATCCGCCATGAGGTCCAGCCCCATGCGAGACCCTCGGACAGCGCCATCAACAGGCCGACGAGAGCGGTGGTAAAGGTCGCGATACCAAGCCAGTCGGTTCGAACCCGAGGATCTTTCGCGGCCGGATCGGGAATGACTTTCCATCCGAGCGCGGCACCGATGACGCCAAAAGGAACGGTCACGAAAAAAATCCATCGCCAACCAAGACCCGAGACGATCGCTCCGCCGGCGACGGGACCGACTATCGAACCGACGACCCAGGCAGTGGCATTTGTGCCGAGCGCGCGTCCAAGCTCTTTTGGAGGAAAGACATCAACGAGAACGGGCGTTCCCGTAGCCACACCGAAGGCGCCTCCGACCCCCTGGGCAAGCCGGAAGGCAATCAGTTGCGCGCCGGATGCGGAGAGTCCACAGGCCAGCGTGCCAGCGGTAAAGAGGCACAGACCAAAGACGAAGCAGGCCCTGCGTCCGGAAGAGTCAGACCAACGGCCGGCGGGAAGCAAGAACACGGTAGAGGTGATGATGTACGCCGTCACGGTCCAAAGGCCAACGGTGATCGACGTGTGCAACGATGCGACGATCCGGGGAAGGCCGATTATGACGATCGTCGCGTCGAGGTTGGTCACAAACGCGACCAATGTCACGACCGCGAGGATGGTCCACCGATTTGCCGATCTAGGGACTCGTACCGGAGTAGTCATCGACGAAAAATCTAGGGCGGGAGCGAGCTGTTCGCATTCTCCGGCGCGCGAGGCCAAGGGGCCCCCGGGGAACTGCGCCGTTCACATTGTGATTTTGATCAAATCTGCACTAAAAACGTCGTGGCTGACGCGGTTGCGCACCGGCATCGCGCGACCGCGCTTCGGGCAGATCAGAGAAGGGGTGGTCATGGATATTGCGATCGGCATGCCAGGAATGATTCCCAATGTCAGTTCGAAGACCATGAAAGAGTGGGCACAACGCGCCGAGGCCCGGGGATTTTCCTCGTTGATTGTCGATGACCGACTGGTCTGGGCTGGTTACGACATCTTGATCTCGGCGGCTGCCGCGGCAGCAGTAACTGAAAGAATCAAGATCACTGCGGCGGTCGTGCTCGGACCATTACGCGCCAATCTCGCCGAATTTGCAAAGCAGGTCACAAGCATCGACCGGATCTCCGACGGGCGATTTGTCCTCGGTCTTGGCGTTGGTTCGCGAGAGGACGACTTCCTCGCCTCGGCGATCGATTTCCACTCTCGGGGAAAGCTCATGGATGTCCTTTTGGAACGTACCCAGGCAATCTGGCGGGGAGAGGCAGAGCCGATCGGTCCGGTACCAGTTCATTCCGGCGGACCACCGCTGTTATTTGGCGGGAGTTCGGATGCCACCTTCCGACGCCTTTCGCGCTATGGCACCGGCTGGGTGTGTGCTACCTCTGGTGGACCCTCAGGAGTGCGAGAGGGAGCCAAGAGAGCTCGGTCGGCGTGGGCGAACGCCGGGCGGTCGGGTTCGCCGCGCATTCTCGCGTTGACGCCGAGATTTGCCCTCGGACCAAATGGACAGAGCGCGGTCGACGGTTACCTGCGCGCGTACAACGCATACCGCGGGAATGGGGCGAACCAGCGGGCAGCCAGCGCTCTTGTGCGCCCCGAGCTGGTCCGAGAGCAGATCGAGCTCTTCGCAGCAGCGGGCTGTGACGAACTGGTGATCAATCCATGCGACGCAAACCCGGATCAGGTCGATCTGCTCGCGGATGCAATCGCCGGAGGCTGATCCAGATTCTCGACCAGCGCCTTTGGCAGGCCATCGCGGCGAACACCGAATTCTGACTAACTTTGCCCTATACCAAGGAGGAAACATGGGAAACATAGAACTCAGCCTCGCGATCTACGCGAATCCCCGCTCGCTTCCCGTACTCAACGGACGCGTCAACCCCCAAGGGATCGATCTACACTGCTCATCGCTTCATCCCTCCGAACTCTTCTGGCGCCAGCTCGGGTTTCAGGAATTTCAAGTCTCGGAGATGTCGATGTCGAGTCTTTTGATCTCGCTCTCACATGGCATCGATACCTGGGTAGGAATTCCCATCTTTACGACCCGTCGCTTCTTCCACACTGGAGTACTCGTACGGGACGATTCCGGAATCACCGAACCTCTACAACTCGCAGGCAAACGCGTCGGCGTCCCCGAGTACCAGCAGACTGCAGCTCTTTGGACGCGAGGAATCTTGCAACATGAATATGGTGTGGAACCCAAGACCCTTCACTGGTACATGGAACGTGCTCCTGAGAAAAGCCACGGCGGGGCAACAGGTTTCACTCCCCCCGAAGGAATCGATCTTCAGTACATCCCCACGAACACCGACATGGGCGAGATGCTCCGCAACGGAGAACTTGATGCTGCTCTGCACTATCTCGCGGGAACGAACAACCTCGTCGATCGCTCGAACGCTCCGCTTGGCGAAGAGGGCTCGGGAGTCCACCATCTCTTTGACCATCAGAAAGAGTCCTCGCGTTATTTCCAAAAGACCGGACTCTTTCCGATCAACCACTGCGTGGTCGTTCGAAAGGACATCGTCGAGCGCTATCCATGGGTCATGTTGAACCTCTATTCCGCCTTTCTCGAGGCGAAACAGATTGCCGCAGCGGAATCACTCGCCGGGAGTGCAAATTCAACAGCGGTCAACTCCACCGGCCTCGACCCGTTTCTTGACACAGGACTCATCGACACGAAGACCCGGGACGCGCTCAAGACCGACCTCTTCCCCTATGGTGTCACGGCTAACTCCATGATTCTCGATACCATCACCAGTTACTCGTTCGAACAGGGACTCACCGCGCGTAAACTCAAACTCGAAGAGATCTTCTACCCACCGACGCTCGAGCTCTAGCGCGAACCGTGGGCCAGCGCTCCACCGGACTGGCCCCTAACATCAGGGCAATGCCGACGACACCGTTGCCAGTCGACGACGCGGCCAGGTCTCGTCCATTCCACATGCACAGACGGACGATCACGGCTCTCGGCGCAATTTTGCTCTACGCGGCCGCGGCAATCTTGATGTTCAACCCCCGCTCTCCGTGGACCGCTAATTACCTGTCGCGCGCTGGTATCGGTGATCCAGCGCAGATGGTCTGGTTTCTCGCCTATACCCCCCACGCCCTGATCCATGGCCTCAACCCCTTCTGGACCAATCTGATCGACTATCCAACCGGCGTCAATCTCGCAGACAACACCTCGGTGCCTCTTCTTGGACTCCTCGCGTGGCCTATCACGACAACACTCGGTCCGGTTGCGGCGCTCAACCTCTTGGTGCGGCTGGGCATTTTTCTCTCGGCGACCTCGCTCTTTTTTGTGCTCAGTCGCTGGGTCTGCTGCCGGCTCGCCTGTTTCATCGGCGGATTGATGTTTGGATTCGGCCCCTACGTCATCGGTCAGGCAATATCAAATACCCACGTCAACCTGCTCTTCATTCCCCTGTTTCCGATACTCATGCTTGTCATGGATGAGGTCATCTTCCGTCAAAAGTGGTCATGGAAAGTCGCCGGCATGGTGTTGGGCCTCGTGACCTCGGCACAGATGATGATCGCTCCCGAGCTGTTGAGCGACTTCGGAATCGTCACCGGAGCCGTCGTGGTTCTTCTCATGATCCGGTATCCGGGTCGCGTTCGGGATCACATTTGGTATGCGCTCCAGTCGCTCTCGACTGCGGTCATCATCTTCTTTGTACTGTGTGGCTTCCAGATCTGGTCAATGCTCTTTGGCCGGGGCCATCTTCGCGGTGCGGTCTATGCCGTATCGCACCTCCAGTCGTTTCACAACTCGTTTGTCGAGACGTTCTTGCCGACTCACCAGCAGATCCTCACGACCGCGCGACTCTCGAATTCACTTCATCTTCCGACGCGCGACTTGAACGAACTCGGCGGATATCTTTCGCTCTTTCTGGTCGTCGTGCTCATCATCACAACGCTTGTCCTGAGAAGGCGCTATATCGTTGTTGCGGTCGCGGTAGGAATGCTCGTCTCCTTTATCCTTTCAATGGGCAGATCACTTGGAATTGGCGGTGCCAACTTGCCACTTCCCGAAAGAGTCTTCACCGTGCTCCCGTTGCTCAAGAGCACGGTCCCGGATCGATTCGCGCTTTTCACAATGCTCGGCGCGAGCGTTCTCTTTGCGATTGGAACCGACTGGGCGCTTATGAAAATCAGATCACGAGACCCGTCCTCTCGTTACCTGCCGATTGCTGGCCTCACGACTGTCGTCGCAATCGTGCTCGTCGCGCTTGCTCCAAGACTCCCGATCCGAGAACAGCGGCTCATCTGGCCAACGACGATCGGGACTGACATTCGAACTCACGTCGCGCGAGATGCCGTCGTCCTCACCTACCCCTATTCGATGCCACCCCTCAATCAGGCAATGGCGTGGCAGGCCGAGTCAAACTTCTCCTTCCATCTGCTCGGGGGATACGCAACCGTCCCGAACCAGGCCGGTGAGGGCCAGGAGTGGCCGCTCCTGCAACATCCCGGCGAGGTGCAGTCCTACCTTGGTCGGCTTGAGCTCGGTCACCGCTCGCGCTATCGACGGATCTCCAAGCCCACGAATGGTGCGAGGCTCTGTGCATACATCAGAAACTATGGAGTGACCGACATTGTGATCTTCAAAACCGGGATCAACGCACCGGTTGCGATGCATTATCTCGACCAGATTCCTCAGCGGGTCACGTTCAGGGCAAAGGGACTGACGATCTCGCATCTGTTCAACGCCCGCTCCGGGCCATACGCGCACTGCGTGACCTGACACGAAGATCGATGATCGATTAGATATCTGCAAGTCCGACGTAGTTCTCCGCGAGAACGGTTGCGGCCGCTCGCGAGCTGGTCACATATTCAAGTTCGGCGTGCTGGAGATGGTTTTGATGGATATTCCCGGAATCGGGGAAGCGGTGGAGCAATGAGGTCATCCACCACGAGAAGTGCTGCACCCGCCAGATACGCCGGAGACAGTCGTCCGAATATGAGCCAAGCAGCGAATCTTCGCGATGGGCGTAGTGCTCCTCTATTGCTCGGGCAAGCCTCTTCACGTCATGGACCGCAAGATTGAGTCCTTTGGCACCTGTGGGAGGCACGATGTGCGCCGAATCACCGGCGAGAAAGAGACGCCCATAGGACATTGGATCGGTCACAAAGCTCCGCATCGGCGTGATTCCCCGCTCGACGATCGGTCCCTCGTGAAGTGTCCAACCATCGCGCGTTGCAAAGCGCGTGGCAAGTTCTGACCAGATCCGGTCGTCGGACCAGTTGGCAAGTTGCTCACCCGGGTCGACCTGGAGATACAGACGGCTGAGTTCCGGAGAACGCAGACTGTGGAGGGCAAAACCCCGGTCATGGCGTGCATAGATGAGCTCGTCAGTCGAGGGCGCGACCGCAGCGAGGATACCCAGCCAAGCGAACGGGTAGCTCCAATCACAGATGGTCTTCACCGCATCGGGAATGGCGGCACGCGTAATCCCGTGAAATCCATCACATCCAGCTACGAAGTCACACCTCAGCTCCTCGCGTCCCTCAGCGGTCGCAAAAGAGATCACTGGCGAGATGGTCTCGATCCCGTCGACCGTGACCTCGGTAACCTCGTAGAGGATCGTCCCGTTGTCACGGATCCTTTGGTCGACGAGATCCTTCACCACCTCTTGCTGGCCATAGACACTGATGGTCCGTCCACCAGTCAGTCCCGAGAGATCGATGCGATGTCCGGCCCCGTCGAATCTCAACTCAATCCCATGATGGACAAGTCCCTCGCGCGCCAGACGCTCACCGACGCCGGACTCTTTCATCAGCTGAACTGTGTCATGTTCGAGTACTCCCGCGCGCACGCGCTGTTCAACGTAGCTGCGACTCCGGTCTTCGACCACGACCGACTCGATTCCTGCGAGATGGAGCAGGTGCGAGAGCATGAGTCCAGCAGGACCCGCGCCGATGATTCCTACCTGCGTGCGCATGATCCTCCCGGGCCCATCGGTGGCTTCGACTCTGGTCGGTGACGCAATGTCGCTTATAAGTGCGCGTACTCCGATTACGACAGTAGGCTCCCCATCGTTTGGAGACAACTCGCAAGATCGCGGATTCTTGATTGACCCATCGAAACGCTCGGGTCATACGTGAAGGGGGTACAAAGTCAACCGTCCAGATGCGTCCACCGTCTTGCCGATGTTTCCCCTGTCATCGGTCTTGTTTCCCGGTGCCCCGCTTCCGCTGCATGTATTCGAATCACGCTATCGCCAGCTCGTTGCCGACGTGATGACAGCGGGCCGCGAGTTTGGTGTTGTATTGATCTCGCGCGGCTCCGAGGTCGGAGGAGGAGATGAGCGACTCTCGATCGGCACCATCGCAACGATCGAGGCACTCTCTGAGATCGAAGGGGGACAGTTCGCGCTGCTCGCCCGCGGAACGCAACGATTCCAGGTGCGTCGTTGGCTCGAAGACGACCCGTACCCTCGCGCTCAGATCGAACGCCTTCCCGATGATCTCCACAACGCGTCGGCCGACCAGGTCAAAGGCGCTCTCGGCGCTCTTCGGCACGCCCGCGCGCTCCTATCCGAACTGCACGACACGCCTCCACTCCCAGCTGACCTCAACTTGCCCACCACTACCCCCGACCATCTCGTCGATACGCAGTGGATGCTGTGCATGCTCACGCCGTTCGAGGCATTCGACCGTCAACGACTGCTCGAGGCGACCTCCGTATTCGAACGTCTCTCGTTGCTGACATCATTGTGCATCGATCTTGCCAATGACATCACCACCATCCTCGCCCGGGGTGAAGACAAAGAACAACTCTGAGGCCCCCTGCCGCCCAAGCGACAGAGGGCCTCTCTTTCAATGAAGCGCCTTCGGAGTTACATTCCAGGCGCGCTCAAAGGGGCTCGCGAGAGACCGGATACGCGGCCAAAATCCGGAGATCCATTTGGTCCCCTGAATGGATGACCGTCTCCAAAATGAACATTCGTTGCAGCAACGGTGGTTCCGGTGATCGTCCCCCGCACCGCCGCAAAATCTCCGACTTTGATATCTGCAAGCGAAGGCGAGGTGATTCCACGCGCTTCAAAGGTTGTCGCATCTGTGGTGTCGACTATCAGGGACTTTCCCGCCCAGTTCGTGATCGTGAAACTCGAGGTTCCAAGGGCGGTCACCCTGCCGCGCGCGTCCGGGCGAATTCCCATCGAATGCGACGGCACAACCGTTGGCTCACCGGTTTCGATGCGTACCTCGGTTGCCGTGACGGAGGTCCCGGATACGCTGCCGACGATATCGACAAAGGTACCGACCTGCACGTCGCCGACCCCAACAGAACTCACGTTGTGCTCTTTATAGGTCGTCGTGCCCGTCACGGATACCGTGTAAGAGGTTGAAGACCTATCGAGTACGGTGAAACTTCCCGTTCCGACAGCCGTGACCTTTCCGTCGACCACCGGCCGTGGTCCGCGCAGTCCTCCAAAGCCGTTTAGCCCTTTCAGACTATGGAACGGGTGAAGCTCTGATTTTGATTGATGCGCCGTACTTGCAGAGGCGATTGTGACTCCACCAATTACCGCTGCGCCTGACAGCGCTCCAATCACTACGAGACGTCGAAGCGACACCTTCGTCGTTGGGTATAAAGTGTCGAATTTCGTTGACATGTTGATCCTCCGATCAATATATGCAGCGTTGCATAAATCATCGTTACAAGAGATTCTTAGATCCAACTGTGGATTGCGCCCAAACTGCCTGAGATCGGCCGATTCTCTTCGGATAACGTAAATCTCTCTGCTTTCATTGCCCTCCAAAACGACAGACGTAGCTTTTTCCGCATGACCTGGATTGTTCAGAGAAATCTGAGATGGAAGCGTCATCTTCGAAGATGCCCGCGTGGACAACGGTCGATCACGCGCGACTAGGAACGCCCTCCACCAAGTTCGATCAGGGATGGATCATGCTGAAGAGAAACACCAGATAGACCAGCACGATAATCAATCCGCTTGCCCTTCCAAGGCCGCGACGCAGGTACGCGATTGAAAGCGCGACCACGGTCATTGCGAGATACCACAATGCAAGATCTGAACCAACGCGTGACTGCTCTCCGACTCCGATAAAAAGCGCCGGCACAATGATTCCGAACATCACGTTGAGGACATTCGAATGCATCGCAGTGCTGAGCGTTGCCGCCCCTCGTCCATGCAACGCGAGATAGATTGCCGCAACCGCGTTGGGCAGACTCGCCACGCCAGCGAGAACAACTCCTCCGACAACGAAGTTCGACCAGCGGTTCCGGTCACCGACAGTACTTGCTATACGCTCCATCACTGAGCTCGATCCAACAACGACGATAAGCATCACTGATGCGAGATAGATATCACATGTCCTGCCACTCTTGTGCGAGATCACATTCGCAAGATCCCGTTCTTCTAGTCTCACGGTTCTCTCGAGCAGAGATGACATTGCGCTCGGAAGGTGCAGCATACGAAGCACCCGTTCAGGCGACTCAAGCAGCGCAGAACAGGGAATGAGCAGACCCATGAGCATCCCGGCCGCGGGCCACCTGCCGACTCCATGGTGTTCGAGACCCAACATCGTAAGCGCAACGAACAGTGCGGGTAGCCCTGAAAGTACGACAACGCGCCCGTCGAGCGTGATTCTCCCTGCACTAATCGCGCCAAGCCCCAAGAGCGCGGCAAAGTTGAAGATGTTTGCGCCGAGGATCACGTCGACCGAGACACCGCGTTGATGATGCACAAGTGCTGTGATCGACGAATCGATCTCGGGAGAGTCGGCCCCGAGGGCAACAACAAGCCCAAGCGCGGCCTCTGAAAGAGACAGACGAGCGCCGACGCGCTCGAACGCGATGACAAACCGCGAAGAGGCGAAGAGACTCAGAACTGCAAGGAGTACAAATTCTATGAGAAGCGCTTTGGTGGAACTCAACTCCAGAGAATCATCTCAACGACTCCTGCACGACAGGCTGGGGTACCCAGCTACAGATCAACGCTCGGTTACGGATTTTCAGAGCGTCGACAGTCGACGCTTGGTCTCTGTATAGATGTCAGCCGGCAGCGGACCCTTGCGGACGCTCGCAACGTTTTCGATTAGATGATCCGGATTCATCGTTCCCACAATCGTGGTCGTCATGCCGGGATGGGAGATCGTGAAGCGAAGCATGAACTCTGCCCTGCTCGCGCCATCGGCGAGTTCGTCAAGACCTGCCTCCTCATAACGTTTCCAGACCGGTTCCCTGCCAAGATCCCCCTTCGCGACTCCTCCCCGAATCACAACACCAATACCCGCCGCGTGTGCTGCGGCGATGACCTCCTCGTGCTCGCGTTCAAGTGCCGAGTACGGAATCTGGAGCACATCGAAGGCACCAAGATCGATATGGTCGACAATGTCCGGCAGAATTGACGAGGAACCAAGAAAGCGCACCTTGCCAAGGTCCTGAAGCTCTTTCAACACTTCGATCGCGTCCTCGGCACCGAGTTCTTCGAGTGAAGGGCTCTGATGGAACTGGATGAGATCGAGATGATCGGTCTTCAGGCGACGCAGGCTCTGATCGACACCGTTGACAATGTTCTGGCGCGTGAACACATGCGGTGGTCGCTTTCCCGCTGGCGTTCCCTCGGGAGCTTCACCCACCCAGCATCCACACTTCGTCGCAAGGAAATACTCGTCTCGCCGACGCGCGATGAATTTCCCGATACTCTCCTCGGAGTCTCCATAGTCAATCGAAGTGTCGACGTAGTTGATGCCCTCATCGAGCAAGAGATTGAGGATCTTGTCCGCCTGGCCGGGCTCGATCGGACGCCCGTTGTGATGGTGCTCCGAACCTCGGATCTCCATCGCACCAAATCCGAGGACGGTGGCCTCAAATCCGGTGCGTCCGAGCAACCGCTTTGGTATATCTGATTGGGTCATGACGGTCATCCCTTTCTCATCGGTCGCGTCGCGAGACCGCACTGTGGTTATATCAAGCCATCCTCTTGGGAAAACTCAGTTGAGCGATCGAGTTTCGTCGTGCGTGACCGAGATCACAATGACGGGAATCTCTCTTTCAGTCTTTTCTTGATACTCATCATAAGCAGGCCATATCTCCGTCATGGTCTGCCAGAATCCCGGCCGCTCTGAAGCTGTCGCCAGACGGGCAGTTGCAGAGAACACCGACCCTTTGATCTGGACGATGACCCTTGGATCGACAAGCAGGTTCTCGACCCAGAGCGGATGCTTCGGTGCTCCGCCACGCGATCCAACGACCAGATATTCGTCCCCGTGTCGACCAAAAATCAATGCAGTACGTCGAAGGCACCGTGACCTTCTACCTCGTGTCGTCAACAAAAGTGTCGGTACACCATTCCAGATGAAGCCCTCTTCGCCATCGGTCGCGAGATACCTGAGGAGATGAGCTCGCACCCTCTCGCGTGGACTGTCGAAGACCTCTTCGGTTTCCACCACATACCCCCGATCGTCGCCTCTCACCAATCTAATCCAAGGGGAAAATTCTGAGATTGCGCATGGCATCTGAGAGATCCCCTCGTCCAGCGTGTGGATGACCCTGTGAGGTAGTTGGGGATGAA
>DATKRV010000011.1:0-38314 GCA_035532075.1 Acidimicrobiales bacterium
CGAGGGAGGAGACGTTGCCCCGCGCGACATTGCGACGATCAACCGACAGATCATCGCGCGAGCTATCTGGGTGTACGTGTACAACCGCCAAAATGCGACGCCAGACATCGAGCGACAGCTCGAGCTGTGTCGGTCACATCACATCCCGGTGGTATCGATCACCGAGACGATGTGGCCTGCAACGACAACGTTTGCAAGATGGCAGACCTCCCAGCTTGAACAGCTCTACTTCGCACTTGTCACTGCAAAGGCACAGCGAACCGATGGATGACACTCCGACCCCGGAGTCCTCTCGGTACCCGGCCCGAGATCACGAACCGATTGTGCGCTTTCGCGATGCCTGCGTTGAGATCAACGGCCGGACGATCTGGCGCGATGTCGATCTTGAAATTGCGCCGGGTGATTTTGCCGCGATCCTCGGCCCAAATGGAGTGGGCAAGTCAACGCTGGTCAAGGTTGCGCTCGGGTTGCTCGAACTCCATTTTGGATTGGTCACCGTACTCGGCGGTCCTCCAGGAGAACAACGACAACAGATCGGCTACCTACCCCAACGCAGGAGCTTCGACCCGTCGCTTCGCGTGCGCGGCATCGATATCGTGCGCCTCGGCCTCGACGGCGGCCACTGGGGGATCCCGCTACCAAAGCAGTTTCTCCGTGCAACAACTCGCGATCGTCAGCGCCGTGTCGACGAGGTAATCGCACTCGTCGGAGCCACCGAGTTTGCCGAGCGTCCGATCGGACAGCTCTCCGGGGGTGAACAACAACGACTGCTCATCGCCCAGGCACTCGTACAGCGACCGCGTCTTCTCTTCCTCGACGAGCCACTTGACAGTCTCGATCTCCCGAATCAGAGCGCAATCGCAGCGCTGATCCATCACATCAGCGCGACCGAGGGCGTGACCGTCGTCATGGTCGCCCATGATGTCAATCCGATCCTCCCCTATCTCGACCGCGTAATCTATATCGGACCCGGTGGAGCGGTCTCGGGAACTCCACGCGAGGTCATCACCACCGAGACATTGACCCGACTTTTCAAGACGCCAATCGAGGTACTGTCAACCTCGGACCACCGCCTCTTCGTCGTCGGCCAGCCCGAACCACCGGCTTTTCACTCGGATCGCCATGTCCACGAGACACACGACCATCACCTGCACCAACACAGCTCCGACCAGCGTGACGTCGCGCCTCCCCACCAGCACAGAGTCGTTCCATGATCGGACTCATCGATGTGCTCGGCCCGCACCATGTCCCCTCTGGATTGTCGACCAACATCATCTCGGACATCTCCCAGCTCCTCACCTACCACTTCATGGTCAACGCGTTCGCAGCAGGCACCATCGTGGCGATCGGCGCGAGCGTGATCGGCTGGTTCATGGTGTTACGCCGCCAGACATTCGCCGGTCACACGCTCGCCGTCATCGGATTTCCCGGTGCCGCAGGAGCCGCGCTGCTTGGTGCCTCGATCACCCTTGGGTACTTCGCCACCTGCGTCGCTGGCGCGATCGTGATCGGACTCATTCCCAGATCACCATCTGGTCGCCCGAGAGGATCTGAATCTGCGTTGATTGGAACGCTGCAGGCCTTCGCGCTCGCGTGCGGTGTGCTCTTTGTCAGCCTCTACCGGGGCTTTCTCGATCAGTTGACCTCACTTCTCTTCGGGGGCTTTCTCGGCATCACCAACACCCAGGTGGTCACCCTCGCGCTGGTCTGTCTTGTCGCCGTCTGTGCACTTGCGATCATTGGACGCCCGTTGTTCTTTGCCAGCATCGATCCGGATGTCGCCTTGGCCCGCGGTGTACCGGTCCGGACACTCTCGCTCATCTTCATGATCCTCGTCGGACTTGCCGTCGCCGAGGCGAGCCAGATCACCGGGTCGCTGCTTGTCTTTGCGCTTCTCGTCATGCCAGGTGCAGCCGCGCAGCGCCTGACGAACAGCGCCCGATACAGCCTGATGATCAGCCTGGCGAGCGCGATTGCGATGACCTGGTGCGCACTCGGTGCCGCGTATTACTCAATCTATCCGGTTGGCTTCTATCTCACGACCTTTGGATTCGCCCTCTATCTGCTCGCGCTCGCAATCGAATGGATGAACAACACCCGCTCGTCACGTAGTCGGGCGCGTCTTCGAGGTTCCGGAATGAGAGCTTGATGCAACCGCTTGTCGGAATCTCGAACATGCTTTTGCTCCCGTTCATGGTGCACGCGTTCGTTGCAGGAGGAGTCATCGCGCTCGCATCCGGACTTGTCGGATACTTTCTCGTGCTACGCAACCAGGTCTTTACCGGCGACGCGCTGAGTCACGTCGCCTTTACCGGAGCGCTTGGCGCCCTCGCACTCGGCATCGACCTCCGCTACGGCCTCTATCTCGGCTGCGTCGGCGTTGCGCTTCTGATGGGATTCGTCGGTCGAAGAGCTGTTGTCGATGACGTCGTCATCGGCAACGTGTTCTCCTTCGTGCTCGGGATCGGAGTCTTCTTCCTCGCCATCTATGCAACACAAAGCCAGGCAAGCACCAACGCAACCGCGGGTGTCAACGTGCTCTTTGGGTCAATGTTCGGACTGTCTTTTTCACAGACCATGCTCGATATCGTGATCGGACTCGTCGTCATCGCCGCCGTCATGGCGCTTGGTCGACCGCTGCTCTTTTCGAGCATCGATCCCGCTGTAGCCGAGGCGAGGGGTCTGCCGGTCAGGGCGCTCGGGATGTGCTTTCTCTTGCTGGTCGGCGTCACAGCTGGCGAGGCGACCCAGGCCGTCGGGGCGCTTTTGCTGCTCGGTTTGCTCGCAACGCCCGCCGGTGCCGCGCAGCTCTTGACGAGTCGCCCCTGGCTCGCGCTCTTTCTCAGCGCGGCAATTGCACTCGTCTCGGTCTGGTCTGGTCTGGTCCTCTCCTACGCGTTTCCGAACCTGCCGGTGAGCTTTTCGATTCTGGCTCTTGTCACGGTGATCTATTGCGTCAGTTGGGGAGTTGCGCTCTTTGTCACACCACGCCATCGAAGGCCCGAGTTCTAGGCCCCGACCTACACTTTGCACCGGGAGACGAACACGATAGGAGCGACGTCGGGCGTGCAACGGACCAGTGAGGACGGGACGCACGGGCGAAGGACGCTCTCCGAGAGGGTCGCCGCAGCTTTGCCCATCAGTCTTGTTGTCGCGACGGTCATCTTCAACCTCGTCTCGCTTCGCGGCGAGACCACATCGGTTGCCTATCTCAATGATGGAACGGTGCATGCGGAGATGGTGCGCTTTGCCACCTCCCAGATCCGCGCCGGTCATTTTCCCCTGACGAGCTGGTTCCCCCTGCTTGGTGAGGGGTCGCCCCAGTTCATCCACTACCAGAGCCTCGGTGCCATGCTCACCGGGGCACTCGGGGTCATCTTCGGCGCGAACACCGCCTATGCCTGGGTGCTCTATCTCCTCCTCGCGAGCTGGCCGATCAGCATCTATATCGCGATCCGTCTGCTCGGCTTTGACCGATTGAGTGCTGCATTCGGGGCGATGCTCTCCCCGCTCGTCGTGAGCACGCTCGGTATCGGATACGAACAGCAGGCCTATCTCTCCATCGGGTATGGCCTGTGGAGCCAGCTGTTCGCGATGTGGACCCTTCCGCTCGCCTGGGGCTTTACGTGGCGCGCGACCGAGAGCCGTCGGGCGATCCTGCCCGCCACCGTGTTCATCACCTTGACGATGGCCTTTCACTACTTCACCGGCTACCTTGCGATTCTTGGCATTGTGGTTGCCTTTCTCACCTCGTCGGCTCCAACTCGCATCCGGATACGGCGATTCCTCGAACTCGCGGGCTTTGTCTTGTTGACGAGCGCGTGGGTGGTCGTGCCGCTCCTTTTGCTGCGCAAGTTTGCCTCGATCAACGAGTTCTTGGTCCACGGACCCGACGTCAACTCCTACGGCGCACGACAGATCCTCTCCTGGCTCTTTACCGGCCAGCTGTTTGATGCACACCGCCTCCCGGTGCTTAGCGCGTTGGTCCTCCTCGGTCTGTTTTTCTCCGTCATCGGTGCAAGGACCGATCCACGTTTTCGAAATCTCCTCGCGCTCTTTGTCATCTCGCTTCTGCTCTTTTTCGGACGCACCACCTTTGGAGCGCTCTTCCGACTGCTCCCTGGCAGCGAGGACCTCTTTCTGCGTCGCTTCCTGATGGGAGTACAGCTCGCTGGCCTCATCGCGGCGGCGGTCGCGTTCGGCACGCTCACGAGACGCATCGGAGCGCTGTATCGGTGGCTTTGCCATCTCCTCAACGTGTCTGGCCAACCAGGTGAGCGCCACCGGATGGCGAGACGCGCGGTGGGCTTTTTGCTGTTGCTCGTGTTCCTTCTCCCCGGATGGAACCAGATCCTCTCGATTGACTCCTCCGAGGCTTCCTACATCGCCTACCAACAGCGCGCCGACAAGAGCGCCGGAGCACTAATCGCCCCGATCATCTCCGAAATAGCAACATATGGAGGGCGCGTCTACGCGGGTCTGCCCGTGCCGGTGGGCGAGATCGGGGGCTGGGGGTCGTCGCTCACCGTCGGGGAGGTACCGGTGTTCAAGTACCTCACCCGTTTCAATCTCGATGTCGTCGGATATACCCTGAGAACGGCCTCATTGATGACCGATCCCGAGGTCTACTTCGACGAAAACGTGCCAAGTGACTTCCCGCTGTTTGGCGTCAGATGGCTGATCTACCCGATTGCCAAACCGGCCCCAAAGGGCGCGACACTGGTCATGCGAAGGGGCCCGTATGTGCTCTGGGAGCTGCACACCGCTGGGGCACTTCAACTCGTCGACACCGTCGGTGCAATCTCGGCCAACCGGACGAACATTGGCGCGCGCACTGCTGCGTTTGTCCGCTCAAATCTCGCCGGGAAGGCCCGTTACCTCACGGTTGGTTATGCCGGAGCACCAGCACCGATGCGCACACTTGCAGAGGGATCAACGCCAAATAGCCCACCTGGAGTGATTATCGCCTCACACCTCGCGCTCGACCGCGGCACTGCCACTGCGAGCGTCGACGCGTCACGCACCTCGGTGGTGGTGCTGAAGGCCTCATTCGATCCGGGCTGGCGGGCAGAGGTGGACGGCCGACCCGTGAAGACCGAGATGATCGCTCCGGCCTATGTCGGCGTGAGAGTCTCGCGCGGACATCACATCGTCACCTTCCGCTACAAAAGCAACGCCCACGAAGGACTCTTTCTCCTCCTCCTACTCGGATCTGTCGCGCTCTGCATTGCCCGCTTTGTCTGCGCGAAACGTTCAGGTGAACCGCGATCGCCCCGCAAAAGATCTCTCAAAGCTGGCTCAACTGGCTCGCAAACCATCACGGATCGAGGTTCCCCCGCGTAAATAGACACCTCATCTGAATCAGCCGCGAACCATTCAACGGAGTAGGCATGAGCCACACGTCTCTCTGGAGGAATGTTGTCAGCGAACGATGCAATCTCGGTATCTCATCACACCACGAATCTGTGGGGAATCGATTTGCCGCACAGCACGGGTCCATTCGGACAACAGAAGCAAAGACTGAATCAGCGTTAATACCTGAAGACACCTCTGATTTGAAGACAGCAATCTCCCACCCCAATGGCACCTTTGACAGAGCATCGCGTCGCGCCAAAGACCTTGGATTGAGCCGATCGGAGTTCTTCGCCCGTGGCGCGAAGCGTTACCTTGACGAACTTGAGGTCGAGTCGGTGACTAAACAGATCAAGAGGCCATCGGCAGTACTGACCGCAGCGATTCCTCGCCGAATGCAGTCGTTGTGGGTCATGGGCTGGTGGCCAGCGACTCCGGCAGGTGGTGATCGGAGCGAGTATCTATTGCGCAGATCTGGGCACGCCAGTTGGCTCTCGACCAACAACGAGACGACCGGTCTCGGTGATCTGCGCGAAGACATACAACCAGAGCAAGCTAGCGACCGTTCTCTGCGCGGTGATCAGCTCCAACACCGAATTTGCGACTCCGTCTAGAAACGTGTTATCTCTCTCATCCGCGACTGAGCTAGTCCGCGATCGGCAACGTTTGCCGTCTTACCTCCAGGCCAAGTGCTAAGGCAATTGGCGCCCTATCCGTCTGATCGGTAGCAATTCGTCCCCTGCGTACGGAATCGGTGATGACACGTATGAGACGTTCTGTCGCTCCTACTGTAGTTGAACCGGCGTAGTCGGGCGTCCACGGGAGGTGCCACGTGGGGTTTCGTGTCGGCTGAGGGACTCGCTCGATTTGCTACCGAGCACTGGCGATTGGAGTTGTAATGAGAGCGTTAAACACCCTCCTCGGCACGCTCGCGGCCAACCAAATTCTCGTAATTCGCTATGCGCGGTCTACTCCGACGTTGAACATACGACGCTCTCGGCTGAAAGTTGGATTCATGACCCTGTGATAAGGCAGAATGTCTCTTTGGTGGGAGACGGCCTCGGTAATGGTGTTCCCGGTTGAGCGATGTCTCTGTTTCCAGGCTGCATAGACCTGGCAAAAGACCACCACTGCAGCGATCATCGGTAGCGGGCCAAGGTCCATCTGGAAGCGGTTGTTTTCTCCAAGTTCCAAGAGATTCGTGACGAGAAAGGTATAGGCAGTGCTTACAAAGATGAAGCTCAAAACCCAGAACTGCGCGCCGTGGAACCGACGACGCCATAACAGATATGGCAAGGCAAAGAGCGTCGTCAAAAGCACAAGGATCTCGGCATAGGATTCCTGCGCCCACGATGTGCGGATACCTGTGCCGCCAAAGGAATATCCACTCTGAATCGAGTATCTCGTTGGATCTGCGTGACCCGGTTGCAACATGACGATCTTGTCAAACCAACTGGTATAGGTATTGATCCGTGCCTCGTCTGTAGCGGCCGCGCCGTACTCATCTGCTGGTGCCACGAATAGCTGAACTGCCTTTGAGACACTGGAAAGATAAGTCACGGGACGTTGTACCACGAATCGCAGATCATTCGCCAAGTACGCGTTCGATATCGCTATGAAGTTGATGTTGTTGTAATTTGTATACATGCCGTCCTCGGTTTTGGAGTTCAATACGCGCGCTCCGGCCTTGGAATGTGCTGGAATGAGTCCGGGAACATAGGAATCGACCGGTGAAAATGCTGGCACCAAGACAATCTTCGTCAGTTCACCCTTTGCGATCATCTGTCGAAGCGACGTTTTGCTCAGGGCGTCAGTCGTGGTATGGGTCATATTCATTCCCAACCAGCTTGACGTTGAAAAGGTGTGGAACATGATGACGTCTTTTGCATACCAACCGGAGACCACGACAATTGGTAGGAGTGTGACTTGAACGAGTGTCTTCCAGTCGGAACGGAGCGACACCGCCACGGGAACAATGACTGCGAGCATCCAAGGCCATTGAAAGGTGCTGTTCGTGAGCACTACGAGCGCAAGAGAGATGCAATATGCGCTACCCCACCAACGCGATCTGTGTCGGAGGAATCTCACAAGCGCATATGCACCAAAGGTGAGGAGCGCGGCGGTTGTAAAAGTAAAGTAGTACCAGTTTTCGTACAGGGCGATAGCCGGGTTTGCGAGCAGTACGACCACCACTGTGATGGCGATGTGCCGCGGTATTTCGAGTTCGAGCAACAGATTGAACGCGCTCAGGACCAGAATAAGACCGAGAAGCCACGCGGTTTCGGTCCCGATGGCGTACTGAATCGTTCGTGGAAACCTCAACAAGAAAGCCGTGTAGGCATTGAAAAGCGGCGGTTGACTGTGGAGATTGAAGATGCTCAAGAAGGGGTGTATACGAAGTTGGTGTACACCTAGTAGCTGCGGGTCGCCTGGCAGTCCGCCAAACCACATTCGCACACCTGCAAGATAAAAGGCAATGCGAGAGAGAAAGAACATTGCTGCAACGAGAGAGACATTTGACCGCCGAAAGTTTTTGAACGTGAACTTCTGGCGCGCGTATTCGCCCGTATCTGACCCACTGATCATGAGGGAATACTAGGGTCTCGGGATTACAAGTGGAGATAACGGACGTGAAGTAATACAACCGATTCATCGTAAACAAAGTTCAGTATCGAAGCCCTCGACAAAAGTGCCATGGGCAGTTCGCGGATGTACGGGCGCGCCGTGTATATCAAAGCACCCGCAAACTGCATCAGGCCTAATGTAACCATCGCTGCGAGATGGGAGGCGCACAGAAGAACGCTGGGAACGAACGCGTCAGCTCACTACGATAGGCACAAAATCGGCGATACGCGTGCCGTGCGTTCACACGACCGGTAACCGTCAAACAGCGCAAACGTTACCGGTCAAGGGACTAGCACATGATTCGGTCGTCAACGTGACCGCATTGGTTACCCTGGACAAGACAGATCTCGCCGAACAGACCGGTACTTGCTCACTCGATCCCATGCAAGAGGCTGACCGCGGCCTGTGTCGTATTGTCAATCTCCGCTGAGGGTCAAAAAAACACCGATTTGAACAAATCGGTGGCGAAAATCAGTGCACCTGCGCAATGGCATGTCCACCTGAACATCAAGCGCAAGGTTGCCTCGCTCGACCAACCGCAAAACACGCAGCCCACAGACCGACCAATCTGCTGGAGTCCCAAGAAGCTTGCCGACTGAATGCCTTCTGGCGTGGAGAAGCTAGACATCTCAGAGTCTGCTGTTTGGCCATCCCCCGGCCATGCGGACCACGTCGAGACCGATGCGGCCAGCTGCTTCGCAAAGCCCAACATCGCCAGCTACAAACACCAACGGAGTCTCATCTTGTGACATCTCAGCCGCCGCGAGATGAATCGAGTCATCGCCTCGCAGTGAATACTGCTCAGCCAGTGCACCAGCACGTCGCACCAACAGATCAGAGATTTCGACGAGGTAGAGCTCCTCATAGTGCCCCACAAGTTCCCGCAATGCTCCCTTCAACTCGCCTGCGCGGAGTCGCCCGGTCCGAACCGCAAGGGCCAGCGCCGCGTGTCCCTCGGCGTAAACGATCCTGGCGCTCACAACCCGATCCGCTTCGCGCCAGAGCTCTTTCGCCTCATTGGAGCCAAGTTCTTCGACAATCAGAGGGATAATCGCCGAGGTGTCAAAATAGGCGGTCGTCACCCTCGTTGCTCGGAAACAAGTGGACTCAGAGGCTGTGTGCTTGAGATGCCTCTTGCCGGAAGGGGCCGGCGCGCCTTGAGAGGTGCAGCCGCAAGTCCCTCGGCAACGAGTCGATCACACGCACTTGGCCTACGTCCACCGTTCTCAATCGGCATGACCCTCGCAATCTCACGACCATGATCAGTCACGATTACCTCATCTCCGGATTCAACCTGGTTCAGATACCGGCTCAGATGGTCCCGAAACTCCCGAACTCCGACCTTCATTGCTACCTCCTATATCGCCACAATCGTACATTATTGTCGCCATCCTTGGATTGTCGCCATCCTTGGTCTAATCCATATCAAACAAATACGTCTCGCGTTCGGTGCGAGCACCTCTGGTACCAAGCTGTTCCTGTTTGGCGAGAACGTGGATGTGGAACACGTCAACGAGGCAAAAGTCCGAGTCGACCTGGCAATCGTCGACACAGCGCCTGGCATGCTTGCACCCGTCGAGTTCGAAACTCGGCAACAACAAGCGACAATCGCTGGCAGGCCCATGACTCGGCTCCGCCGAGCGCAGGACTCGCCAGTGTCATCGCGAACGACGGCTCACTCTTTCGCAGTCGCCCGATACACAGGCGAGGCTAGGTCGTATCGAGGAGCTGTCTCGGGAGGCTCGTCGGCGCGTCCTCGCGTTCGAATCCGAAGGCTCGACGTGAACCATCGCCCGGCGCAACAGTGTTCCCGGAGTCGTCTTGTACGACGATTTGATTACGCCCGGAGTCCTTCGCCTGGAAAAGAGCAGCATCGGCGCGAGCGACGATGCTCGGCAGGTCTTCTTGGTAACCAGCCTCGACGACTCCAAAACTCACGTTGAACTTGGGGAGTCCGGCGACCGTTATCGCGGCGTCGAGTGTTGCTCTGAGCGCGTCGAGAATCTCGCGGACTTTCTCAGTGGTGCAGCCGGGCATCGCGACGACGAATTCCTCGCCCCCGTGGCGACAGACAAGGTCTTCAGCACGAACGGACTCACGAAGGGCTCGTGCGAAGAGTCGTAGGGCGCGGTCACCAGTGTCGCGCCCGTAGGTGTCATTGAGTAACTTGAAGTGGTCGAGATCTCCCATCGCGACGGCAAACAGCGCTTCGCGGCGACGAAGTGCAGAGCTCTTCTCCTCAAACGAACGTCGGTTCAAAAGTCCCGTGAGGCTGTCAGTGCTGGCCTGGAGTTGCGTCTCGGACATGACCCGTAGCAATCCGATTCTCGCGCCGGCGAGCTTTGCGAGCATGCCGAGATTGTGAACGGTGCCTTCGCCAAAGGAACCATGTTGCTCTCCCGTGGCATGGATGACTCCGACAGCGCGGCCCGAGATCGACACCGGTATACACAGTGCTGATATGGCGCCGATGAGCCTGCCACGGAGCTTCGGGCACGCATCGAGCGCTTCGCTGTCGGCGAACTGTTGAACCTGGCTTCTTCGCGCCGCCGGGCAATCGTCGGGTGAGTCGACGCAACAACCCGGTGGCACACCGGTCAGCGAAGCAGTGGCCACGCGAAGCAGGTGCGCGTGACTGTTGTCCGCGATTAAAAGCTCGGTGGGTGATTCAGGGAGCGTCGCGGAGAGCGACCGCTCGATCACGACGAGTACTTCCTCTTCTCGTTTCGCCATTTCCAATGCGTTGGCCAGTCGACTCTCGAAATGCTGCGCCCTCGCTCGCCGTTCAACTTGCTCAAGCGCAGTATTCAATGCCGAGCCCATTGCGCCGACCTCATCAGTCGAGTCGACATCGAGGCGGACTGTCAGATCGCCCCCAGCGATCTGTGCAAGAACTTTTTCTGTTCGACGTAGGCGGGAGATAATGGTACTAGTGACGAGGGTTTCTATTCCTCCGGCAAGGACGAGTGCGCCAAGGATGAGCGCGACGATGAGAAGACGGTCCATCGAATTCGCCGCCGAGGATGCGGCGAGCGAAGCACCCGCCCGCGTCATGCTCAGCTCCGCTAGTTTGTCGAGCGGCGTTGTGATCGTGTGATAGGCGAGTGCAGCCACACCGATGCTCGCGGCCTTGAGCGAAGAGGGGCTCCCAGTCCTAAAGTCGGCATTGATCTGGTTGCTCTGCGCAACGTAGGCGTCGAAAGCCCCATCTGCTTGGAGGATGTCGGCTCTGTCAGCCGTTCTCGTGGTCAATGCGTTCAAGGTCAAATTGTCGGTTCGAACTGCGCTTCTGCCCTGATCAAAGCTCATCAGATCAGCCGAAGGGTTGCTGTGGGAGCTGAAATCAAAGGCGATCGAATTCTCGGCCACCGCCGCTCCGGCGACGTCGAGTTGGTACTTTGTAATGGCGCGAATCTGCGCGAGCGCTGCGCGTTGGTACGACGTGGTGTTGATCTGTTGCGATGCCAGGATCCATCCGATACCGCTTGTGGCCGCAAGAAGGACAGTGAGACTTCCAAACCCCATGGCCATCCTGGTCCTGATGCGCATGGTGACTCCCCTCTTCCTCAAGTCCAGTCGGAGTATGGGCAGCCATTGGTGCTGCGCTTGTCATCGATCCTGCTCCTCAAAGCCGATGGCCACCAGAGCGAAGCGAATCATCCTTCACTAGGCAATTTGAACTACGGCGAGCACTAGGCCTTACTCCGATGCTCTTTCGGGTCGCAACTACGGGGCTATCCGATGTTTCATGTCGGTTCACGAAAAGGCCGGTAACGACGCCGGAGCTACTTGGTTCATCATCGCCGAGCGCGGTGTGCTAGTGACCAGCGTGTCGTGGACTGTGCGACATCCACGGCGCCGGAAGGTTCTTTGACACCCGCTCGAGGATCTTCGCTGTCGTTTCTGACCATCGCTCATCTGGAACGAACTCGGCTCCCCCGTGCTTGCCATGCTGGTGGGGAACACGAAGACGCTATTGATTTCACTTGATGTTGCGGAATGATCAGTTGCTCCTCCCCGTTTCGCACCCGGGCTCGTGAGCACGCACGGAGGTGGCATGACCGATGACCTTCTCCACCCCCTTGAATCGGGCTTTCACCGACTGGCTATCTTCAGCTGGTCGCTTGGGTCCATTCTGGCAACCTCCTCGGCGTGATGACATCTGAGGCTGCTCGACGCAAACGTACAGCTGCGTCTTCATCGGCCGACACCCCCTGGAACAATGTGCAGCTCGCCCTCGGTGCTTCGAGCGCAGAGACCCTCGCCACATTTCACTGAAACGAGCTGTGTACAATGCAAAGGAATTGTCCATACAGACGAGACATCCTCGTTGCGTTGGTTTGGAGAAACGCGACAGTGCGGCGCCTCCCATATTTAACTGAAGGTTGGCGCAATGAGATGCGCGAAGCTTCAGATACCGCAAGATCATTCAATAGAGACCGAGAGAGCCAGATGCTGCGTTGAGAACACTGCGGCCATACCGGATAGCGAGCTTTGCGGTGGTGTTGGCGCTGGGTCTCACGATCCGCGGATGGTTTGGCCTGATCATCGGTGGGTTCGTCTGGCTAGGCTTTCGCCTGATCATGCGAGCCCGTCCCTGGCCGCCCAATGAACCGCGGTGAGGACCATCGTTCAGCTATCTCGAACAGGTTGGGCAACGCGCTCGACCTACTAACACGCATTGGTGACTCAGCCACAGACAGGACTCGGTTACTCAGGTAAGAATCGCTTGGACCGCGAATGCCAAGCGAGACGCCCCTTCGGTGGCGGTCCATCCCTGCTTGTCCGAGGCAGATTTTCTCACGCAGATCGGGCAGTCGAGAGTACAGTTTGGTGGCCGAAGGTGCCGGTACCGGCGCTGGCCCCGCGACCCTAGGAGACACTATGCCAACCATCATTGGCCACCACGACGTGAAGGACAAGGATCATTGGCTTGCGTCGCCAAAGCGCGAGGAATTCTTCGGGCCCCTCGGTGTCACCAACATCCGAACGTTCGTCGACCCGCAGAACCCCAACCATGTCGCGGTACTCATGGACGTGGCCGACATGGATACGCTCACGGCAGCGATGCACGCCGACGGAGCGGCCGAGGCGATGGAGCATGACGGCGTGCTACCCGAAACCCTTGTGATCCTCGTCGAGGCTTAGTTCCCTACTCAAGGTTTCGTTCCCTACTCGGGAGCCAAGTGTAGGAGCGAGCGGGGGTCGAGGCCCCACGGGTCTGCGCTCACCAGCCCCTCGAATATTCCGCGCCTGACTCGAGCAACTCTTGCACCTGTGTTTTACCAGTTCTTCACATTACCGGTACCAAGCACATGTGCGTTAGCGCGCGTCGGACCTTTGCTCAGACCGTTTCACTCCGACAGAGAGCAAGATTTTTGCTCAACATCCCTCCCCCTTTTCAGGATCGCAATTTATCTCTCAATAGCCAATCAGGCATCTGGCGAGGGCTAAGGCGTTGCTCGGCAGTGCCATGCAGTCTTTGAAGTTCGAAGGAACACGCGGATCAAATCGTTGCACGTTCTTAGCCGTCGGGGCGAGATCGGTAAAGGTGCCTACAAAGTTATCGAGACCGTCGTTGCCGGTGATCTGAATTGGCAGATAGGCGGATCTGTTGATCCATTCTCTCGCCTAAAGGTTTTTCGGAGTTGCTCGATGACCGGGGTTCAGAAGCGAGAACTCGATCGTCCCGCTACCGTGCAAGAGGGGATAGGCGATCACACGTACCTGTTTTGCCGCGATCTCGGATCTCATCGAGGCTCCAACTTGTGCGAGCGAGACTTGGACAGCTGCTCCGGGAAGGGAATAACTTTCCCACATGTGGTTGGAAAAGTTCACACCGTTGCCGACGGTTTTGTGATCAAGGATCTTGCCAAAGGTCTCAATGACCGGAATCCCGGTCGCTCCAAAGCTCTCGGACCATGTCAAGCCGTGATAGTCCCAACGAATCGTCGATCTCACGATCCGATCATGACTATTTGAATAAACATATCGTGTGACTCGAATGGGATCATTGGCGTTGTTGGGTCCTTACATTGTCACATGAAGATTCTGGTGAACTCGAAGCACCGCTGCCCCTGCGGGCGTGACGACACCCAGTCCGACAATTGCCAACGCTCCCGCCGAGGCGAGCCATACGGTCGCACGAGATTAAGTTCGCATTCGCCGAGATTCGCAGTCCATCGCCGCCCCCACATACCCGAGCGCGGAAAATCTCTCAGGTGAACATATTCTGGATTCTTTTGCAACGGTAGCAAACTACCGGCTCCATACATCGCGCTCTCCTCGACGATGCGAACAACGGCGTCACCCCCGAGTCACCGGCATCCGTCAAGGGCCAGACAAAACTACGCCATTGTTCAAACCGCTCGAGCACAACTCCAACTCTCCTCGACGCGAGGACGCGCGGTCATCGATTCGCCGTGCAACGCCAGTTGATTGTGACGGAATCCACTGGATCAGCGGTACGTCATGTCTTCTTCGAAATAGGGCAAGACCAGACCTTGAGTCAGACGCGGCAGGGACCATTTTGACTTGCTCCAATACTCGATTATCGATCCTGAACGCTCGTGACAGCACGCCGCCGTTTGGCTATGCGGCCCCTGATGGCGAGACCGTGGCGACCTGTATTGGCTTGGCAAACGACTCGAGGTAGGCCTTTGTCGCGGAGAGATCCATAACATCGGCATATTTTTGGTCCATGTCATAGAGGTTCATCCAGTGCGATGCCTCCGTACGGTCAAAACAGCATTCCTCGACAACACCGACCTGGTAGCGGTAGGTCGCCGCGTCGACCACGGTGGCACGCACGCACCCACTCGTCGTCTCACCACAGATGATCAGAGTGTCGATCTTCAGGTAGTTGAGATGAAACAGAAGTGGCGTTCCATGGAAACCACTCGGAGCGGCCTTTTCGAGCACAAGGTCGCCCTCTTGAGGAGCGATCTCATCCACGATGTCGTTCGCGCGTGCCCGCACTTCAGGTGCGAGATGATCAAGATTGTGAGTCGATTTACGATTTCCCCAGGGACTTGGGAAATCAACCATACCGTGCAAGTAGACGATCGGGATCTTCGAAGCCCTCGCCGTAGCGAGGAGATCGACGGTCTTGTCGATTGCCTCCCATCCCTCAAGGCCACATGACATCGGCCACTCCCTCACTGATTCGAGCATTGGCTTTCGATCAAGCCCGAGCACCGCGTAATAATCGTCGACGACGATCACCGCAGGGCGATCTCCGAGTCCAAAGACCGCTGCCTTGCGCCAGCTCCCCTCGTTGTGGGCACGGTCGCGTTCGGTCATGAACTGCAGCCATTTTGGCTCCATCATCTCTCCTTCTCGACTTTATTCACATTGACGAAAGATTCACATTGACAAAAGCCATCTTGACGAATCGATAGTGAGATGCTGTCCGTTCTTGATCGGACTCTATCTGGTATGAATCAGATCAGGCACCTCAAATTACGCTTATCACCGGAGTGACCGGCGCGAGGGGCCCTAACCCTGGTGCACAGCCTTCGCGACAGGTGACCCCATCACGTTAGGCGGTCCCGGCAAGATAGTGGTTGGCGATATCGTCGCTCGTGCACACCCAGACTCCCCCGGTCGCACAGATCTTGCGCAGCACCCGGGCGAGATACTTAAACCGGTTCGGCTGACCGACAATAAAGGTGTGGATCGGCAGGGCCATAACCATACCTGTCCTTGCGGAGTCGTCGAGGAGCCCCTCAAACTGGTCCATGACGATCCTTTCGTAGTCCGCACCGAGATGCGTGCCCCTCTTCAAAAGTGAGATGTCATTGACCTCGATGGAATAGGGTACGGAGATCATTCCGGGAACATTCAGGGCAAACGGCTGATCATCACAGCACCAGTCAAGCAAGTACGTGAAACCATATTCCTTCAGAAGGCGCGGGGTTTCAAAGGTTTCGGAAAGTCCTGGTCCGAGCCACCCCGAAGGACGCGAAGGCAACGAGGTATCGAGCGTCGACATCATGTCGGCAAGGAAGGCCGTCTCCTCGGCGAGGTCCATTCCCGACTGCCTGATCGAGTTTGTCTGGCCATGCGCGATCCACGCCCAGTCGCGCTCGACACCCGCCTCGATGATCTGCGGGTACCGGATACAGACATCGGAGTTGATGATCCCAGTCGCGCGAATACCCACTTCGTCAAACAGATCCATCAGACGCCAGATTCCGACACGGGTTCCATAGTCGCGTACTCCGTAACTCATCGGATCAGGAACGTAGGGTGAATTCATTTCGGGAATGTCGACACGAAAATGTTCAATGTTGAGACCGACATAGAACGCGAGACGCGCGCCGTCCGGAAACACCAGTTTCGGACGCGCATTGAACGGCATGTAGTCATACAGCGCATTTTCCACGGTAATTTCCTCCTGCTTTGAAGATTGCGGACCGGTTTTGCGAAAGGCGTTGCCGGGAAGTTTAATGTTCGCCAAAATGCCTCCGTAGCCGGAAAAGAATGAGGTCTGCGCGAACAAGATCGAGCTGGGTGCGTTCTCGTTCAGATTGGGGTTATTGCGCAAAGGAGGCAGACAAGACGATCGCACCGAGCTTCCGGGTGACCCCTTGGGCACAGATCAGAACGACATCACCGATGCTCGAGATGGAGACCCAGCAGACCTCGCGGCGCTCGGCAAATGTTCAATCTGTTCCCAAGCAGCTCTGATTCTCCTCGACGCGAGGTTGCGCGGGCATATGGGCATATGCAGCGAACCGTCATCGATCAACGGTCGCACTCTCCACTCCGGCTCACCTGGGCCCGCCACCCTTGGGTTGATCTCAAGATCGAGCAACACAAGACCAAGCAACCACTGCCCGAAACGTTCACCTAGGTGCATCCGGAAGTGGCCATTAGCGAAAGAAAACCCATCAGACCAGACATCTCACCACCGAACTCCTCAGACGAACCAAGATTCCAAACTGGGCGCCCGAGCCTCGAATCCGTGCACCGTCGCGCTGAACGGGACTGGTATCGTAAGGACGAGACCGTGACTGATACTCAGCTGAAAATCCAGGTGCCAGGCAACGACCTGATGATCGGTCTCCTCGGTGAGCGCGACGAACTCCTCCGTGTCGTCGAAGAGGCATATTCGGCCACCACAATCCGCGTGCGCGGCAACGAGATCACGATCGAGGGCCCGGACATCATCCAGCTGAGCAGGGTCTTCGAAGAGCTCGTCGCACACTTAGAACGCGGCCTTCCTATCGACCCTCCACACATCGGGCGCACGATCGAGATGGTGCGCGCCGACATGCGTCCCTCCGAGGTGACGAACCGAGAGATCGTGCGTGGGGCAAACGGCAAAGGTGTCCGTCCCCAGACTCCGGGCCAGCGGCGTTATGTCGATGCGATCACCAAGAACACCATCACCTTCGGAATCGGCCCTGCGGGTTCGGGCAAGTCCTATCTCGCGGTCGCACTCGCCGTCCAGGCGCTCCAAGCTAAACAGGTCAGCCGGATCATCCTCGCCCGACCAGCCGTCGAGGCAGGAGAGCGTCTTGGATTTCTTCCCGGCGATCTGATGGCAAAGGTCGACCCATATCTTCGACCGCTGTACGACGCGCTGTATGACATGTTGGAACCCGAGGGTACCCAGCGCCTGATCGAGCGAGGCACGATCGAGATCGCGCCGCTTGCATTCATGCGCGGACGGACGCTCAATTCGAGCTTTGTCATTCTCGACGAGGCGCAGAACACCACTCCTGAACAGATGAAGATGTTCCTCACGAGGATCGGCTTTGGCACCAAGGCTGTCGTTACCGGAGATATCACCCAGATCGACATCGCCCAGGGACGCTCTGGTCTGCTCGGGCTCGAGCCGATCCTCAAGGACATCGAAAGTCTTGCCTTCATCCGACTCGGAAACGCCGACGTGGTGCGCCACAAGATCGTCCGCGACATCGTCGCCGCGTACGAGAACTTTGACGAAACCAACCACGAGATGCCGTGAGCGTCGACGTCTTCGTTGCCGACGAACAGAGCGACCGACCCGTCGATGCTCATCGACTCGCGGAACTCGCGCGCGCCGTTTTGGTCGCAGAGGGAATCAAGCGCGAGGCAGAGCTCTCGGTGATCCTCGTCGATGAGACAACGATTACCGCACACAACAAGCAGTTCCTCGCCCGCGAGGGACCCACCGATGTGCTTTCGTTTCCGATCGAGGACGAACCGGTGCTCGCCGGACGCATGCCCGACAATGGCGGAACCGGACCGGGTTCGCATACCCGGGAGGAGGAGATGCCCCTCCTGCTCGGGGACGTCATCATCTGTCCCGAGGTTGCGTTCCGCAACGCGCCCGATCACGCCGGTACCTACGAAGAGGAGCTGGCGCTGTTGTTAGTACATGGAATCTTGCACCTGCTCGGCATGGACCACGAGATCACCGCCGAGGCAATAAAAATGGAGGCAAAAGAACAAGAGCTCCTCACGAGGTACTTTCGCAACCAGACACCAGCAGCCCAGCCGGGAACACAAGATGAGTAACCCCAATGTGCGATCCCAATGAGTAGGCCCAATGAGTGATCCCAATGAGTGATTACGACGACATCATCGGCAGTCTTCCAAAGAGTCATGACGCCTCGGAGAAAAAGATCGGAATCGATCGTGATGATGCACACTTTCGCTCTGGATTCGTCTCGATCGTGGGAAGACCCAACGTCGGAAAATCCACACTCATCAACCAGATCCTCGGCGAGAAGGTCTCGATCACCTCTTCGACACCCAACACCACGCGCACCAGTGTGCGCGGCGTCTACAACGGTGCGGATTTCCAGATGGTCTTTGTCGACACGCCGGGGATCCATCGACCGCGCTCCGCGCTCGGTACTCGACTCAATGCGACGGCGACCGAGGCCTTTGGTGACGTCGACATCTGCGTCCTCGTCGTCGATGCCGCGTCAAAGATCGGGCCCGGAGACCGCTTCATCGCGAGTCAGCTCCCCAAGGACTCCGTCGTCGTGATCAACAAGATCGACTCGACGAAAGAGAACACCCTCATCGAACAGCTCACGAGAGCCGCCGCCGAGCTCGGGATCGACGAGGCGGAGTACTTCCCGATCTCCGCGAGAACAGGAAAAGGTGTCAAGGGGCTCATCAACTACCTCTCGGCACATCTTCCCGAGGGACCGCGCTACTACCCCACCGGCATGGTGCGCGACGTCCCCGATGCCTTCTTCGTCGCGGAGCTCGTGCGCGAGCAGCTGCTCCGAAATGCACGGGAGGAGCTTCCACATTCGATCGCCTGTCGGGTCACCGAGTGGGAGTGGCCCTACATCAGATGCGAGATCCTTGTCGAGCGCGAGTCGCAGAAGGCGATCGTTGTCGGCAAAGGCGGTTCGGTGATCAAGGCCGCGGGAACAGCAGCACGTGCCCAACTCCCCGAGGGCGCCTATCTCGATCTCATCGTCCGTGTCGAACGCGACTGGCAAAAGCGTCTCGACATCATTGAGCGTCTCGGCTACTGATTCATCCGACGACGGGCGCGCCCGGTCGTTGCACTCGAATGCGATCTGGCGGATGAATCGATGTCGCGCAAGAACGACTCTGCCTCACTCCGCTCCCTTGTGCGTCGCATCGGTGGCAATGCTCGGATCAGCTCCCAGCGATACGAGGCACTCGCAAGCCGCGAATCGAGCACCGCGACGACTCCCCGATCGTCGCTCGTCCGGATCAATCGCCCTGCACCCTGGGCGAGAAGACTCGCGGCCTTGGGAAGATCGATCTCGGCGAAGGCACGAGCCCCCGCTCTTGCCCGGCGGGCCTGGAGAAGTGGATCATCGGGTCGGGAAAAGGGGATCCGGTCGATGATGACGAGCGAGAGCGCGGCGCCCGGAACATCGACACCCTGCCAGAGTCCCATCGTCGCGAACAGACTCAGCTCTGCCTGCTCGCCGAGTGCGGCCATCAGCGCGGACTTTGCCCGCTCACCCTGGACGAGTATCGGGAGAGCCGTCCGCGCGCGCACCGAGGCGGCGACGCGCTCCATCACCGCGCGGGCCGTAAAGAGTACAAGCGCCCTTCCACCTGCAGCCTCGAGCAACGCGACGATCTCGTCGGTGAGCGCAGTCTCTGAACCCGGTTCTCGCCGGTCGGGAAGATGAGCAGCGCAATAGAGCAGGGCCTGTTCGGCGAAATTGAACGGGCTTCCCACATCGAGGACCTCGGTCTCATCTCCGCTCGCGCCGACACGAACGCCAAGATTGAGTGGCACCGTCGCGCTCGTCAGAATGACCGGCATCTTTGAAAAGAGCTCGCGAGAGAGCACCGGCGCGATATCAATCGGCGCGATCTCAAGCGACGGGCGCGTTCCGAATTCGACCCAGGCGACCTGATCGTCGGTGCGCGAGTGCAAGACAGCGATCTCGTTGCGAAGTCGACTCAGTGCCGAGAGTGAGCGCTGTGCCTTCGGGTTCTCCTCGCCATCGCTCCCCTTCGCGTGCGCTCGCACCGTCGTATCGAGACGTTCAAGTCGCATCGCGAGGAGATCCATCACCTTCGAAAGCGCGTCGTCATCTGTTCGATCGATCCGGTCTCCGGCGCGCGCCGCGAGCTCTCGTTCAAAATCACCTGCACTGTCGAGCACGAGAAGAGCAGCCTGATCGAGCGTGTCGTCTCGCTCTTGCCCGGTTCCCGCCCCTGATGCACGCGCGAGTGCGGCGATCGCACGGAGCCGCCCCGCGCTGATTGAGACGCCCAGGCTCTTGCTGAGCACCTCCTCAAGGTCATGCGCCTCGTCGACGATGAGCACATCGTGTTCAGGCAAGACCGCACCGGCGCTCGCGAGGTGCGCGCCAAGCAGATGGAGGTTCACCACGACGACGTCAGCCTCGGCGGCGCGCTGGCGCGCGGTCTCTGCAAAACAACTCCCACCCGAGGGGCATTGGAAGGCTCCGGGGCACTCCTCGGGGCTGACGCTGTATGACCCCCAGACGCGCGCGTCCGGCTCAAAATCGAGCTCAGTCTGGTCTCCGGTTTTCGTCGTCCGGGCCCAGGCAATGATCGCACGAGCCTGTTCGGAGCGGCTCTCGACTGGGAGGGGATCTTTCGAATCCTCCCCCGGAGCGACAAACTCTTCCTGTTGGCCAGATTCGCTTGCCTCTCGCAGTCGCTGGACGCAGAGATAGTTCGAACGGCCCTTGAGGATCGCATAGTCGAAATCAGCGATCCCCGCCTCGGCAAGGGACGGCAGATCCTTGTCAAACAACTGGTGCTGAAGCGCCTTCGTCGCGGTCGCGATGACAACCTTTTTCTCGGAAAGCACTGCGGGCACGAGATAGGCGAGCGACTTGCCCGTGCCGGTACCGGCACGCACCACCAGGTGGTGCCCACGATCGATGCTCCTCGCAACGGCGAGCGCCATCTCGCGTTGTCCATCGCGCGTCTCTCCGCCGTTCGGAAGGCGTGATACAACCCGGTCAAGCGCCTTGGCAACCGGGTCGGGCTTCATCGAACCGCCGCGGTGTGGCTATCGGCAACATCGAGTTGCATCGGCGAACTAGATATGAAGACCACACTCGGTCTTGTCACTGTCAGGCCAGCGGCCGGCGCGCGGGTCCTCACCGGATGCAACCGGGCGCGTTGTCGGCGCGCAGCCGATCGACACGTAGCCGACGTCATTGAGCGGATGACGCAACAATGCATTTTTCCCGACGTATGCATCGACATCGGCATCAGTCCACGCCGCCATCGGATTGACCTTGACGATCTTTTTGAGTTCGTCATAACCGACAACCGGCGCGTCTCGTCGCTCGGGTGTGTCAACACGCTTGAGGCCGGTGATCCACGCCGCCTTTGTCTCAAGCATTGCGTTGAGCGGAGCGACCTTTCTCAGTGCGCAGCAATCTGGTGTTCCACAGGGTGCAACATCATCGGCGATCTCTGGCTCGAGGACTGCAAGGTTGAGGCCATACAGGTCGCGTACGCGGCGCATATAGGCGAGGGTCTCAGGAAAGTGAAAGTGCGTATCGAGAAAGACCGTCAACATCTTCGGATCGACCTTGACGCAAAGATCGATCAAGACCGCATCCTGGAACGAGGCCGCCATGACAAGGTCAGAGCCAAACCGGTCGACCGCCCACGAGATGATCTCCGGTGCGCTCTTTGTCTCGAGGTCGCGCGCCGCATCGAAGATCTCCGCAAGGAACTCCGGATCTCCCGAGGATCCGATCGCGGTGCTCCCATGCTCGTCGATACCGTTCGCCACCGCGTTCTCCTCAATACGAGCTGAATGTGAGCGACGCCCAGGTACTGGCATCTTGTGCTCCTCGACCCGGCCATTTTACTGCGCTTTGCAGATCCAGCGATGCCGACCAAATTTGCTGATCGCGGCGGCTGAATCTCGCGCAGAAATAACCAGTCGCGCCTGTGCATGGTGACGATACGGGGCCCAGTGACCGAAACAAACAACGAGACCGCGCAAAAACCTGCCCGGTTGAACGCAGTCTCGACCCGGGTGAGACCATCTCCGTCGGTGCGTCCACGGCTAGCGTCGCTGGGGCTTCCCGACCGGCGAAGGATAATCCGGCAGGCTCATAATGGTCGAGAAGGGGCTTCAAACGAGAACTGGTCCTCAATCGATCGACAGATGCCGCGGGTATGACACAGGTCGTGGAGTTGACGGTCGCGATGACTCACGGAGCGCTCCGGTATGTCGCGCGGCGCCTTGACGTCGACGTCACCAGCCAAAGCAACACTGTAGGTGAGGCTCTCGGCCTTTATTTCGAGCGAAAGAACCTCCCCTACTCACAAAAGCCTCCGATTCTCATCGCCCGATTGGATTCCTCACAAGCCCTGCATCCGGAACACCGAATGGGTCACGGTATTGGCTCCGCAACGCGCACCATCGAGACCTTTGGTCAGTACTGTCACGAGCAGGGACGCGCCTCGCGTGCGCTTGCACCAAGAGAGGTGTCCTCCCACGCGAAGTGGAGCTAGGAACTTGACTCTACGAGTACCCGGTCAAGCAGTTTTGACATCGGGCACCAACCGAGCGCAGACATGAAGAGCTGGTTCGCACCAACTACCGCCGGGATCACTGCGAACCAGCGGTTTACCCCCACAGCGAGCGCGGTGCCGGTAAGCGTGAAGGTACCAGCGAGCAAGAATAGGATGCGCTGCTTGCTCCTCGTCAAAGGAGCCGCGCAGGAAAGCGTTGGGGTATTGGACAGGTCACGGGTGAGATTCATCCTCCCACTATACCCTATGGGGTATAACTAACGTACATCCGGATGCTCCGAACTATGCCGATAGACGGATCTTTCGACGATGGAGCACGTCGCGTCCTCGCACCAGGGATGTGATCGTTTCAGGAAAACTCCGTCTTCCGACTCTTCAACGAGAGATCGGGCGAGTAACTTCACAATGTGGTCACCGACGGCATCGATCTCCAGCGGATTCCGGCTCACGTCGCCTGCGTCATGGATGGTAATGGTCGTTGGGCCAAGGCGCGCGGCCTCGAGCGCACCGAGGGCCATGCCGCTGGCGAAGAGGCCCTGATGGATGTCATCGAGGGCGTGCTCGATCTCGGCATCGACTGGTTTACGGTGTATGCCTTCTCGACGGAGAACTGGCGACGCCCAGTCGACGAGGTTCGCTTCCTGTTGAACTTCAACATCGGCATCTTGAATCGCAACCGCGACTACCTCAACAAGCGCGGCGTACGGATCCGCTTTGCGGGTCGACGCGACTGGCGGGTACCAAAGCGCCTCTCGAAGGCCATGGACGAGGCGGTCGAGATGACGAAGTCCAACCGGACGATGACCCTGACGATCTGTTTCAACTACGGGGGACGCGCGGAGATCATCGATGCCGTGCGCGCGCTCGTCGAATCCGGTATCCCGGCAGAGAAGATCAATGAAAAGGCGATCGCCTCGCATCTTTACTATCCAGAGATGCCAGACCCTGATCTTGTCATCCGCACCTCGGGTGAGTACCGGATCTCGAACTTCCTCCTCTGGGAGCTGGCCTACTCCGAACTGGTCTTTACCGACGTGCTCTGGCCAGATTTCCGCCGCGCCAATCTCTACGCCGCGGTCGAGGAGTTCCAGGGCCGCGATCGACGCTTTGGTGGGCTCGACCAATGACGCTCAAGACCCCCACGACGACCGAACCCGGCGAGAGCTCCTCTCGCCAATGGGTTTCCGATCACATCGGCAGGATGCTTGGCGTCCTCCTCGGACTGATTGGCGTTGTCGTCCTCGCGCTGTTTGCCTCACTTGGTTTCCACCCTGCTTTGTACATCCTCGTCTTCATCGGCGCGGGGTTCGTGTTGATCGTCGGTGGCGGCATGATCCACCGGGCATAGCGATGGCGCATTTCAGCGATGAGGGAATTGCGCTGCGCGCAATCCGCCTCGGGGAGACCGACCGCATCGTCACCTTTTTGACTAGGGAGAATGGCAAGGTGCGCGCCGTCGCCAAGGGTGTGCGCCGGCCAAAGAACCGCATCGGCGCGCGTGTCGAGCCACTCAGCCATGTGACGATGATGTGCTGGCGCGGACGCGATCTCGACACCATCAGCCAGGTCGAACTGCTCGAGTCATTCCGGGCGATCCGTTCCGATCTCGACCGCATGGGCCCGGCCATCACGATGCTCGAGATCGTCGACCAGGTCGCTCTCGAGCGGCACGAGTCGGCCGAACTGTTCACGATGCTGCTCGGAGCACTGCGGGCTCTCGAGAACCGGGCCTCACCGGTGCTGCTCGGAGCCTTCTGTTTCAAGCTTCTCGCCCTTGAGGGCGTCGGTCCGATCGTCGAGCACTGTGTCAACTGCGAGGGGGAGGGTCCCTTTGTCGCCTTTGACGCGAGCGCTGGCGGGCTCTTGTGCATCGACTGTCGGAGGGGCCAGTCGGTCTCGGGGAAGGTCGTCGACTATCTCCAGATCCTTGGACACGGTGGTCTCGCGCGACTTCTCGAAGAGCCCTCGGGTCAGGCCTCGATCGCGTTCGAGCGTCTCGGGATCGAGACGGTCGAGCACCACCTCGGACGACGCCTCCGCAGCGCACACTCCGCGCTCGAGGGCGAGCGCAGCTCGCACTATTGATCAGATCGGCCAGTCGGCCAAAATTCGACGGGCAATGTTTCCCACTATCGTAGCGACATGGATGACTCGTCGATAATCACCCAATCCGGCGTTTCGCGCCCGTCAGACCTGTTTGACAAGGTGGTCAACCTGTGCAAGCGAAGGGGCTTCGTCTTCCCCTCGGCCGAAATCTACGGGGGAATCCGCTCGACGTATGACTACGGGCCCCTTGGCACCCTGATGCTGCGCAACGTGAAAAACGCCTGGTGGCGGGCGATGGTCCAAGAGCGCGATGACGTCGTCGCGATCGATGCGGCGATCCTCACCAACCCGAAGGTTTGGGAGGCCTCCGGGCATCTCGCCACCTTCACGGATCCTCTCGTTGACTGTCGCAACTGCAAGGAGCGCTGGCGCCAGGACCAGATCGGTGACACCTGCCCCAAATGCGGTTCGAAGGACCTCACCGATGCCCGACCGTTCAACTTGATGTTCAAGACCTTCGTCGGGCCGATCGAAGACGACTCGAATGTCGCCTACCTTCGACCAGAGACCGCACAGGGCATGTTCGTCAACTTCGCCAACGTCATGGGTTCGATGCGGCTCAAGCCGCCCTTCGGCATTGCCCAGCAGGGCCGGAGCTTTCGCAACGAGATCACGCCCGGCAACTTCGTCTTTCGTACCCGGGAGTTCGAACAGATGGAGCTCGAGTTCTTCGTACCACCGGCAGAGGCGCCGAAATGGCACGAGTACTGGTGCAACGAGCGGCTCGACTGGTACCGGCGCTTTGGCATCGCTGCGGCGCTCCTCCGGCTTCGCGTGCACGAAAAAGAAGAGCTTTCGCACTACTCGGCGGGAACATCCGACGTGGAGTTCGATTTCCCGTGGGGATGGGGCGAGCTCGAAGGCATCGCGAATCGAACGGACTTTGACCTAAAGGCCCACGCCGCCCACTCTGGGGAGAGGCTCGAATACTTCGATCAGGCCAGCGGCGAGCGTTATGTGCCCTATGTGATCGAGCCAGCTGCCGGAGCGACCCGGACGATGATGGCCTTTTTGATCGCGGCCTACGACGAAGACGAGGTCGGCGGTGAGCGGCGCTCGGTGCTCCGGCTCCACCCGCACCTTGCCCCCTATCAGGTCGCCGTCTTGCCGCTCTCAAGAAAAGAGACACTCACTCCGCTCGCCCGGGAGGTGCTCCACTCGCTCAAGACTCTGTTCATGTGTGAGTACGACGACACTCAATCGATCGGTCGCCGCTATCGGCGACAGGACGAGATCGGCACGCCGCTGTGTATCACGGTCGACTTCGACAGCCTCGACGATGGGGCCGTCACCGTCCGCGACCGCGACACGACCGAGCAGCGAAGGGTGGCGATCAGCGATCTCGCGAGTGAGATCACTTCGCACCTCGCGCGACCCTTTGGTGATTACCGCCCCACAGACCACTAGTCCACACTGAATTTCGAACGATCACGACTCTCTGAGTGAAAGGGCGAACGACCGTTCGCCCACCTTGATTCGGAACATCCACGCGAGGAAGGAGGTACCGTTCGCATCATGGCGATACCTGAGGAGGACGTGGCGAAGGTCCGCGAGGCGACGGACATCTCCGCGCTCATCGGGGGCTACACCGCGCTCAAGCGCGTCGGTCGCCGATTCGTCGGACTGTGCCCATTCCACTCGGAGAAATCCCCCTCGTTCAGCGTGAATGTCGAAGAGGGACTGTTTTACTGCTTTGGCTGCCAGGCCTCTGGGGATGCGATCTCCTTCGTCCGCCAGATCGAACACTGTGACTTCGTCGAGGCCGTTGAACAGCTCGCCGCCCGCGCGGGTATCACGATCCGTAACGACCAGGAGGCCGCGAACGACGCGACGCGTGGACATCGTCAGGCGCTGTATGAAACATTGAATTGCGCCGCGGAGTTTTACCATCACGCTCTTCTTGAGGACAAAGATGCTGGAGCGGCGAGGCGCTATTTGCGTTCACGTGGCTATGGCGGCGAGATCGTGCGCGAGTTCCGTCTTGGGTTCGCACCAGGTGGATACGACCAGCTTGTCAAGGCGCTCAATGTACCGGCTGCAATACTCAAAGAGGCGGGACTCGCCTATGAGAACAGTCGCCAAAAGATGCAGGACGTCATGCGCGAGCGGGTGATCTTCCCGATCTGCGATCCAATGGGAAAGGTCATCGCCCTTGGCGGCCGTGCACTCCCAGAAGAGCTCCGCACGAACCACCAGAACCCCGGTCCGAAGTACCGCAACTCCCCGGAATCGCCGATCTATTCCAAGAGTTCGACGCTCTACGGACTCAACTGGTCAAAGGCCGAGATCGCGAGGACTCACGAGGTCATCGTCTGCGAGGGCTATACCGATGTCATTGGTTTTTCGACCGTGGGCATCAGGCGTGCCGTTGCGACCTGTGGAACCTCGCTCACCGAGAACCACTTCAAACTCCTCTCGCGTTTTGCAAAACGCGTCGTCTTGTGTTTTGACCAAGACAGTGCGGGCCAGAACGCTGCGGCACGGCTGTATGAATTCGAGCGTCGGCACGAGGTCGAGCTGCTTGTCGCCGCGATGCCCGTCGGAGCAGATCCAGGTCAACTCGCCAAAGACGACCCCGAGGCGCTGCGTTTGGCGATCGAGACTGCCCGCCCCTTCCTCGGATTTCGCGTCGACAGAGCTCTTGGAGCCTTTGATCTCACAAATCCCGAGGGCCGCACGCGCGCCGCGGTTGTTGCGATCGCAGCAATCGCGGAGCATCCGAATGACCTGGTACGCGACCAGTATCTGCTCGAGGTCGCAGATCATACCCACCTCGACCCAGTTCGCCTTCGCGAGATGCTCGAAACAGAGCGGATCGCAACCACAACACGCAAGATACCTACGAACGAGAATGCTCCCACTCACGAGCGCGGGTATTCCGATGAATCGGACGAAGAATTTCGCGGTCGCGAGATCCCCAACCGTGATCGCGATTCCGAGGGTCGCAGCGACAAGAGCCCGCCAAGAGCCAATTCGAACCCGTCGCGCGCCGGGCGCGATGGGCTCATGCTTGCGATCCATCGCCCCGAAGAGGTCGCTGGGTGGATCGACGAGATCCTCTTTCGTGATGCCGTCCAACGGCGAGCCTTCCAGGCATTGTGTAATGCGGAGGAGCTCTTACAGGCCATCGATCAGGCAGAGCCAGAGGCTGCCGAACTCCTGCGTCGCCTTGTCGTGAGCGATGGTGCGGCCGAGATCGATGCCCACGGCACTCTCATTGAGCTGGTGCGCTCCGCGGCAACTCCAGCGCTTCGCGACCTCGAGGGAGAGGCTCGACTTAAGGTCGATGATGCGGTGGGCTTTGCAGAGGCTTCGGCAAAGAGCAGTTGGCTAAAGGCAGAGCTCGAGTTCCTTCGCGATACGCCAGAGTCAAGCGACCTTGCGATCGGGGCTTTCGAGAGCGCCATGCGCATCCTTGCATGGCTGCGTGAGACCTATCCCGTGGAGGAACGAACCTAGGCCAAGTTGTCATTCGCAGGCTTTCATTCGCAATAGGTTGTTCGCTGGCGCGAATGGACTGGACGAGTCCCATCCAAATGCACTGCTATCGTGCCTAGGGCATTCCGGGGTAGCTCAATTGGCAGAGCATGCGGCTGTTAACCGCAGGGTTGAGAGTTCGAGTCTCTCCCCCGGAGCAACTGGCGTGCCTGGAGCTTTCGGCGGCCGCGCGAGGGCGCTCAGTGCTGGCGACTTCCAATGCGTAGTTCACTACCGGGCCATCTGGTTCTTCAATGAGAGCTGCCCGCTCGTGGGTGCAGCCTTCGCCAACGAGCGTGGGGAGCACCTCCTCGCGACGGTATCCATTTACCCGCCATCCATTTCCGAAAAAGCGCAAGGTGCACGGCCCTTACATGTCTTATTGCTCATTGCATCGCGAGGCCTCCCGAAGAGCCCATTTTGCGGTGCGTCCCAAACTCTTGGTGACTGTCGATCCACGACTCGCAAGATCGTTCGTGTGGAGATTTGAATTACGCTTGACAGGTCCTAGACGAACTACTCCGTCGATGTCCGCTCAAATGGATACCCCCTTAAATACTAAAGAGGAAGAACTTGATCGACGAGATCTTTCATGACACGCTCAGATACGGGAACGATGTCTGTCGTGCATAATGCCAAGTTGAGGGGGAGGATCGATTGGCTAAACGCAAGGAATGCTTAGCATGCGACGAAACATTGCGAATTCCCTGGCAGGACTAGGAGTTTGCGCGGCATTGGGAGTCAACGTCTCTGGGGCAATTCCATCTTTGTTGTATCCAACACAAACACACGAAGTAGGCATCACTTGCAACGTGAAGCTACAAATAATGTCATCAAGGTGGTCCGATACGTGCGTCGGAACGCCAGAGGCGTCGTAACTGGATCATCTGCAGAATGGCACTACAACGATTCAATTCGTTCCGAAACGTAAAGTGCCAACGGTGCACCGTTACTCGAGATGTTAAGAACATTCAACGGAAATGTTCTATCGGGCAAGCTGATCAATTATGCCAAGCAAACATGGTCGGGCTTCTCTGAATCCGGTCCCGGACCACATCCGATGTCCGTCGCTCAGATTGAGAGTGCAATCCGGTCCGAGATAACTGCAAAAACGCTTCAGGTAATCGGTTATCCAATACTGAATGGTGTGCGAACAGTCGAAGTCTCGTCCACGAGCAGTAGCGTCACGGGAGGCACGCGCGTAACCGTCTCGACAAAAGAATGGGTAGACAGATTGACCTATCTTCCCCTACAATGCGTGATCAATTCTGGATCCGGCACAGTAACTGGCACATTTACGAACCTTTTGCCGACGGCTAACAACTTAAAACAGGTATACCCATCGGTCGCTTCTGGATTCAAAAGGATGCATTAGGTGTCGTCACCCAATCATGCTCATACGCCAACGAACGGTTCGGACCGAAATCGCCAATGTTTGGCAGTAGAACGAGCGCGTCCTCCTTTGACACCGGCTGCGGAATCGGAGCGCACCATCCTTTGTTCGTCTCAAAACCTAAGAACACGGACTTCGGTTCGCGAGTAAGAGCATCGCGGTTCAGCCAGTTAACACCATTGCAAAAATGCCGAAGGAGTTGTGGCACAAGGTCTCCGCGAGGACCGCTCAAGGTGGAATATGAGGTAACTGCCTGCCGCGATTGGGAACGAACATAATTTCATTTCCTTGGCATTTCTAGCCAAAAGCGCAAAGTCCGCCGTGCGAGATGTGCTCGGTCGATGATGGATTCGATGAGACATTGGCGAATCAAAGCCGCAACAGATTGGACTCGTCATCGGTCCACAAAGGAGATTCATTTCGCCCTAGCGAGAACGAGAACGAAAGCGCGAGCCTTTCGCCTCTCACAGACCTCCGGCCCTCGGCATTACCATGCATCTGATGACAAGGAGGAGCGAACAATGAAAGACCTTGGAGAGCGCCCTCGGTTCCACCTCGCGATCGGCGTTGACGATCTCGAAGCCGCGGCCAATTTTTACGGTGAGGTCCTCGGCTGCGGCCGTGGCAGGTCAGACACCGAATGGATCGACTGGAACCTCTATGGTCACCAGATCGTTACCCACCGCGTCGCAGCAGGATCCAGCACTTCACATAACGAGGTTGACGGACACGATGTGCCAATCCCCCACTTCGGCCTGATTCTCTCGGTCGACGACTTCCACCAACTCACAAAACGTCTCAGGGCAAACGGGATCACGTTTGTGATCGAACCCTATGTACGGTTCGCCGGTTCAGTCGGCGAACAGTGGACGATGTTCTTTCGAGACCCATCGGGAAACGCGATTGAATGCAAGGCCTTTGCCGACGATGCGCAGGTTTTCAGGAGCTGAACGTCGTCTCAATCGAGACAAAGTACATTCGCTCTCCCAGGACGTCGTCGCTATCTATGGATAAGGATGAGGACTCAACACGATCCGGTGCGGCCATGTCATCACAAAATAGGATCCAATTCGGGCAATCCGATCGGACCTGCCAAATGTCCTCTCGGCGGTGGCACGATTGACATGTCCGTGGGGTCTGGTGGTATAGACAAGAAATGCAAAACTCCGGTCTCGATACCAGTCAATGATCGCCTGACGACCGTCGGGCACGATCTGCATCGATTGGTTCGCCACCACCGGCCGAATCGTCACCCGCTCCCGGGTATTGACTGAGACAATCGAAGCGGCCCAGTAGTCGCCGACTCCCGAGTACAGATGGTGCGCCTTCAGATACACCTCAAGCTGCGCGGTCGGAGCAGACGGCGGAGTCAGTCTGGCATCGAGGAATGCTGAGGCTGCTCCAAAACCCCACACCAGTACAAACGTGGCGAGCGCGACCTGCCAGATTCGATCTGAACACCTGGATACGACGCGTCCGAGAACGCGCGCGCCAAGGGCAACCGAGAAGATCATCACCGGATCGAGATAGCGCGCATACCTCGTGTTGTTCGAGAGCGTCAAAAGTCCGAAAGTTCCAATTGCTCCAAGGGTCATGCACAGCAACAAGTCATCGACGCGCCAAGGACTCTGATCGATGTCGTCTTGCCCCCCCGCCTCGAAAAGAGGCGATATCCGGGCCGGAAACCATCGAAGCGCTCCCATTCCAGCCTCGCCAAGTGCCATCGCAAACGCGACAGCCACACCAACCAAGACGATGGCTCGGAAAAATGCAAAAACCGGTGGGATTGACGGTCCAGACACCGGTCCGAGATGAATACCAAAGAGTGCACTGAGCCAATTTGCAAAGTGACCGATGTCACGAAAGAGCTGCACCAATCCAACCGTGTGATGGCTCTCGTGGACGCGAAAGGTTCCGATTGCCAACGCAATTGCGCGAACTACCAACGCGACTGCGCACGCACTGATCGCCGCAGTGATGGGAACCACTCCCGCGACAAATGACCTCCTGCGGGCAATCGCCATCAGCCCTGCGACGACGATCGGAATCACGCCGAGCGAAAGCATCTGCAGATCCCCCGAGAGACCAAGCGCAAGAACAAGCACCGCAAGGCCAAACCGCCAGCCAAAGGTGCCTTGCGCGAGAAGAGCAGCGGCAACAAGGCAATAGAGCGCAGTCACGACATGCCAAGGACCCTGGAGTAGGAAATACGCGCCGGTATGGCCGGGAACCACGAGCGCCGCGCCGATAAAGACTGCAGCAAATATTCGTCCGCGGCTCGACTGGCCCGAGCCCGCGAGTACGACAGCACCCATGATGCTGAGTGCAACAATAAGGGCAGGGACAAGATGCATGAGCAGAGGTTGCACTCCGATCAGCGCAACTCCAAGCGCATAGAAGAGCGCATCAACGGTCCAGAACGAATCAAGCGAAAGCGACCATCCGTGCAAGAGGAGATTCCCGTGCGCGATCGCGGAGCCCTCCAACACGACCGTTGCGCCATCAGCATTCGGTGCATACGCGCGCGTTGACACGAAACAGAGCCAGGCGGTCAACCCAACGACAACCACGAAAGCGAGAACGATTCGCCGCGCGAGCTGGGGTACGGAAAGACCGCGCACGACACCTCTCCTATCCATAAATCCGACCGGGGAGAGCTCTTGGCTTTGAGGCAATGTCCCCGGTTTTGTCTTTTTGAGTCTGCCATCTCTCGGAATCTGGCGTGGATCTTGATCGTCCACGCGGCGAATTGCGGGTTCATGATGACCCTCGGTCGCAACAATGTCACTACCAAGTTGGCACGCCTCGTGATCTCAAGCGGTGCCGAGATCCACCGACTCGGGCATTGTGATAACCCGGAACCATCTTCTCGCATGGGCGTCAGCCCGGATTTCAGCTCCAAGTCCGGAGTTGTTGACCTATCCAAGAATGAACAAGGCACGACAAACAGTCGGTTTTGTCAATAAGGCAACGAACAGCGCTGAAACTTGCTACAAAAGACCCATCTCCGACCGTTGGCCATTCACATAGGCGCGACACAAGCCGGTAGTAAGAATTTTCCAATTCGGCGCGCAAGAGACAATCAGACGGCACAGAGTGTGATCGCGCGCTGGTCAAACTACGTACTTGGCTGCACGCGGTGCAGGCGCGCAAGCTCTGCAGGGAGACTCTGCTCACGAGTTCCCAGCCGGTCTTCTTCGAAGAGCCCGCAGGTACGAATTCTTTGCGCTCGGCCACTTCGTCAGAAACTCTCCCCGGAGGGGCCAGGCCAAGCCGATTGAGAACCCTCGGACCAGTCGTTGCCAGACTCCTCTGGAGCTCTTGCTACATCGACCGGATAAGACCCCCGTCGACACGTATCTGCTCTCCGGTGATGTACCGCGCTCCCTCGCTACAAAGGAAGGTCACCATCGCGGCGAACTCGTCCGGAGTTCCATAGCGGCCGAGTGGGATCATGCGCTCCGAGGCCACCTTGACCTGTTCGATGGACGTCTTGGTAGCCTCTGCCCTCGTCTGGTCGATCTGGATCGTACGATCGGTCGCGATGCGTCCGGGATGGACCATGTTCACGGTGATTCCATCGGCAGCAACATCTTCCGCGAGCAACTTGAGATAGCTCGCGGTTGCAGCCCGAAATATGCTCGACGATGCTAGCAACGGGATCGGCTGCTGCACGGCGGTCGAGCCGGTGGCGACGATGCGTCCCCAGCGCTGGGCTCTCATCTTTGGCATGCACGCGTTGACGAGTTGCATCGGTCCATAGAGCAAAAGTTCGGCCGCTACCTGAATCGAATCCACATCGAGCTCGACCGCCCGGGAGGGCGGTGGCCCTCCGCTATTGAGGAACAAAATATCTGGTAGACCAACTCTCTGTTCAATCGAGATGATCGCATTTCGAATGCTTTCGGGATTTCGCACATCCATCTCGACGCCGAAACCATCGGGAAGAGCGGTCGCCTCGCTCTCAGCAAGCTCCCTCCGGCGGCCCGCAAGTATCACGCGCGCGCCCTCATTTGCGAGCGCACGACCTACCGCGAGACCAAGGCCCGCGGTAGCCCCAGAAACCAACGCAATACGGCCCTCAAGACCTAGACGCATTTCCTGGGCACCCCCAATTTCCCCCGGACGTTCCATGGAAAACGCCGGCGATCGATCGTTACTGGCTGCCCAATCGTCCAAGCATCCGATCGGAGAAACGCCAGTCCAGAGAGACTAATCGATGGGCCGTCCGACAGGCTTTGAATCCGCTGATTCTCAGCGAGAAACCCGGTGTGCACGGCGAAGAGCCACCCAGCTGATTGTGGGGCCGTTGTGCACACTCGTTGTTCCTTGGCTCGTCAAATTTGGGAGAAATGTACCGATCAAACTCGGACTACGAGGTCGGACACATCGGCACCTTCGTCTGTTCAAGACCAAGAAGAACGCAAAAACTTGCGTCGCTCACCTTCCACGAACCGCCCTGCTTGATCGCTGTCCCGATTTGGTTTGCGAGAGCCTTCGTCGATCCCATGTAGATGTCGTAGCGGACTTGTGCACTCGTCGAGGTGATCTTGGAGACACCGAGCACCGTTGAGGTCACGCCCTTCGCCAACGGTGAACTCGCCTGGCCGTTGATCACCTGAGCAAACTCAGAACCATTCTGAAGTAGCGCGATCTTTCGCGCAGCGGAGGTCGAACCACTGAAAAATGCATTCCAGTCGGCCTTAATCGCGACGGTCGTCTCGGCGTTCGAGGGACGAGCCACAGTTGTCGTCGTTGTCGATGGGGTCGAACTGCCGCCACAGGCAGAAAGGAAGAGTGCCCCCGCTATCAGGCCGACTCCGAGGCCGATGCGCCGACCCCCGCCCAAACCGAGGAGTCGGGCCTTTGTCAAGACATTCTGGCTCTCGCTCATGCACACATTATGAACCCTCGCGCGCAAAAACGGTAGGGGATTTATTTTTTTCCTCTGCTGAGCCACAGAGTGTCCGGATGAAACCGCGAAAGAGTGCCGAGTAGTGCCAAGCTGGGGAGAATCGACCGATTCTGGGCGAATAGCGGAGGCGCTCTCTGGCAGTCATCGCAAGTCCGGATGCCGATGACCCTCCGGGGAGCCGATCGATCGCATTGGCACAGTCGCGCATCCGACTGAGATAGTGCGAACGCAACCGACCGGACACAAGGAGTTCAAAGACAGATTTGGTCAGAAGGAAGCGAGACAGGTGAACTCGGTCGACCAGGAAAGACAACGGGATCCAAACCTCTTGGCATTGATCACGCTCTGCGCGGTTCTCTTTCTTACCTTTCTCGATACGACAATCGTCAGTGTCGCACTGGCGAGCATCCAGTCGGAACTCCACGCCGGAGTCTCGCAGCTGCAATGGATCGTCAATGGCTACGCTCTCACCTTCGCGAGCCTTATGTTGCTTGCGGGATCCCTCTCAGACCGCTTCGGACGCAAGCGCGTGATGCTTATCGGGTTGATAATTTTTGGCGCGGGATCGCTCCTCGGTGCCCTCGCGTCAAGCCCCGGCCTCTTAATAGCTGCCCGAGTCGTGATGGGTATCGGTGCTGCCGCATCGGAGCCAGGAACGCTCTCAATGTTGCGTCATCTCTATCCAGAACCTGAGCAGCGCGCTCGAGCGCTTGGAGCCTGGGCGAGCGTCTCTGGACTTGCGCTAGCAATTGGTCCAGTCATCGGTGGCGCATTAGTTGCGATCGGGACTTTTCGCGCGGTCTTCTGGTTCAACGTTGGCGCTGCGCTGTGCGTCGGCCTCTTGATGTCAAGGACAGTCCCAGAAAGTGTCGATCCAGTCTCAACTCGCCTTGACATCTCGGGCTTTGTCGTCGGAGTAATTGGAATCGGTTCGCTCACCTTTGCGATCACACTCGGTGAGACCGTGGGCTATCGCGCACCTCTTGTGGTCAGCCTATTTCTTGTCGGAGTACTTGCACTCACGGCATTTGTTCGCATCGAACGCTCGACTCCATCTCCAATGCTTGACATGATGTATTTCCAATCGCCGCGCTTTACCGGCGCGATTGTCGTCGCATTCATCCTCTTCTTCTCCATATTCTCCATCTTCTTTTTTACCGCGCTCTATCTCACGGCCGTGATTGGGTATTCCCCGGATCGTGTTGCTGTTGAATTTCTTCCGATGGCACTTGCAATGATCGCTGCCGCAGGCATTGCAGGAAGCCAAGTAGCCCGAGTCGGTCCAGGGCTTCCGATGGCTCAGGGATGCCTTCTTGGCGGCGCGGGAATCCTTCTCTCCGAAGTGCTGCTTGGGTCAAGTCAGCCCTCAGCGTGGTTGATGGCGACGCTAGCCCTCGCTGGATTTGGATTCGGATTGAGTGTCGTTCCCATGACCTCGGTCGTGTTAAGCGAGGTGCCACCAGCGCATTCTGGAATGGCCGCCTCGACGACCAACACCAGTCGTGAACTTGGCGCCGTGTTTGGAGTCGCAGTTCTTGGCGCGCTTGTCAATGCGCACCTCAACGGCGATCTCACTCACCGTCTGAAGGAGCTGCGAATCCCTTCAAATTTCATCTCGATCATCATTAGCGCGATTGAAACTGGCTCGGTTCCTGCGGGAGTCACCGGTGGTGGATCACGGATCGAGGTCCAGGTCATCCACGCTGCCTATAACGCATTCCAAGACGGGTTAAAAGAGGCGCTCCTCACCGCAGGCATAGGTATGCTGATCGCCGGCATCGTCGCCGCAGCTACTCTCGGGCAACGAGCCGCCTCAAAAGAACACAGTCAAAGTAATTGATACAGTTACGCGCGTTCACCGTTCGAATGTGCCAATGACGAAATAGCATGCGGGCGTCTTTCTTGAAATGAACGAACACTCAATTCAAAGGGTGGTGGTGGCGCCTTTTCTCAACCGGCAGATCGTCGTCATGAAAGTGCGAGTACATTTCATAAAAGCTTTCTGACCGAGACATCTCTCCTCGGGGCCGTAGCTCAGTGGTCAGAGCAGGGGACTCATAATCCCTTGGTCGAGGGTTCGATCCCCTCCGGCCCCACTCATATTCCCAGCTCAGCAACACAGGGCCTTCTTTGGGCCCGCCATGGCGAGCGAAGATGATGCGTCGCGTTCGCCCGTTGCGGCGCCCTTGGCAAAGGTGCACAATGGCCATGTCCGTACCGGCTGGACACCGAAGCCTCTGTAGTGCCGCTGAGCCTGTAGTTCAGCATGGTGGTGGAGGGCTCCCACGAGAACCGTGGATTGTTGCCTTGAGCACGAGCGTCAGACTTCTTATTTATTAAGCCCTCTCCGGGATGGACACCTATTGATGGTCCATATACCGAGAAGGGAGTGGTAACGGTGGATCTTGTACATCCCCGCTGTGCCGGGATCGACATCTCGAAACGCGACGCGAAAGTTTGTGTCCGAGTTGCGAGTTCTGATCGACCAAAGGCGAAATCGACGGTGACGACCTGGGGTGCAGTCACCAGTCAAGTACTCGCATTACGAGAGCACCTTATTGACGAGCAGGTAACGCTTGTCGTGATGGAAGCAACCTCAGATTACTGGAAGCCCTTCTATTACTTGTTGGAAGACGGGCCGTTCGAGGTGATGCTCGTCAATGCCCGGCACACAAAGAACATGCCCGGCCGCAAGACCGATGTCTCCGACGCGGCATGGCTGGCCCAGCTCAGCTCGGTGAGCACGGCCTTGTTCGTGATTCGTTCGTCCCGCCCGAGCCGATTCGACAGCTGCGTGACCTGACACGCACGCGCACCACAATCACCCGAGATCGCGCGAAGGAGATCCAGCGCTTGGAGAAGGTGCTCGAAGACACCGGTATCAAGCTGTCGTCGGTGGCGAGTGACATCACCGGGGTGTCGGGACGGGCGATGCTCGAAGCGCTGATCGAAGGTGAGCGCGATCCAGCCACCCTCGCCGATCTGGCGAAGCGGCGTTTGCGTGTGAAAATCCCTGAGCTCACCGAAGCACTAACCGGCCGCTTCAGCGAACACCACAGCTTTCTCATCCGGATGCATCTCGACCTGATCGACAGCCACAGCCGTGCCATTGCCGAGCTCACTGCACGGATCGAGGTGGTGATGGAACCCTTTCGTTTCGCCCGGGACCTCATCGTCACCATCCCGGGAATCTCGACAGGCGTCGCCGATGTGATCATCGCCGAGACCGGTGCGGACATGAGCCGGTTCCCAACCGCTGGACACCTCGCCTCGTGGGCCGGGACATGCCCCGGGTCCAATGAGTCCGCTGGACGGGTGAAGTCCACCCACACTCGGCCTGGCAATCCCGATTTGAAGGGTGCGCTCGGTGTCGCGGCAATGTCAGTTGCTCACAGCAAGAACACCTACCTGGCGGCAAAGTTTCGACGAATTGCGTCGCGGAGAGGCCCGATAAAAGCCATCGTTGC
>DATKRV010000012.1:0-10624 GCA_035532075.1 Acidimicrobiales bacterium
CTGGGTCAGAAACGACCCATCACGCGAACTGAAGCTCGAGACGACCGGTGCGAAATGAAAATCAACGGATCACCGACCACGACGGGTCGGACAATGAGCGGAGGTCCCGCTCAGACATTCTCGTGAAAGATCAGGGCTAGCAACTTGATGGACTAGGGGGCAGGGTTCTCGCCGTCGTCAAGCGGCAGAGCATCGATTGGCATCTTGAGAAGTGCGCGTCTTCGTTCTTCAAAGCCTGCTCCGCGCTGAACGCGCAACGAGATATAGCAGATAGCGCCCACGGGGATCGGCAACCAGAAGTTGACGAGACGCCAGCCCAGAACCGCGAGCGTTGCCACCTTGTTCTGCACACCAAAACTCACCAAAAGACCGATCGAGGAAGCTTCAACGAATCCAAGACCACCTGGCGTAATTGGAATCACCGCAAGAACATTCGCGATGCCATAGGCGGCAAAGAGCTCGAAGGGGTCAACAAAACGATGAAACGCCGCCAGAAATGCCATCAACGATGCCGCGTCGAGGAGCCAGTTCAATCCGGCCCAGAGGATCGCCTCCTTGAGTTGTTGCGGATCCTTGCCAAGCTCTCGCAATAGCACGCCGATGTGGCGCACAACCTCTTCGAGTCGGTCCTCGTTGACACGAGGAATATGTCTTGTAATTGATCGAATGAATCGAGCCGCTGACTCCTCGCCAATCGTAAAGGCGTAGACCATTGCTGCCATTGCCAGAATTGCGAGCATCCCGACAAGAGCCACGATGATATAGATGCGATGTACGCCGGCGAGCGGAATTGATATCAGAAGAGAAATCCACACCATGATATTGAGCACGATTGCAGAACCCATACCCTGCGTCGCCATTGCGAATCCAACCTGAGTGCCACTCATCCCATACGCCGTAAAAAGCCGGTAACCCAGTCCGGCACTACCTGCGGTTCCACCGGGGACAACATGTGCAACCGCAGTTGTAGCGAGGTCAACGCGTAAGATCGTATTGAGGTTGGGCGCGTTCCTGGGCAACACCGTTCGGCTCAACAGCGCGTAACAGAACAGTGCCAGCCCCTCTAGCGCGATCCCAGCAAGCAACCAGAAGAAATTTATATTTGAAAGAAGTGAAAGGGATTTGCTCGCAACCACAAGTCTCGGAACGACGAGATATTCAATAATAAGCAGTACCGCGAAAATGAGGAATCCCCGCCTAAGGCGGTGTTTGGTGGCAGCTCTCCACATTCGGCCCTTCATTGAATCTCGTTCGATCGCTCCATTTCACCATGCTTGCACGACTTACCGTTCAACAGGTGAACCCTTGCAAGGGTCATTGAAGCATCCCTCTCCAACTGGTCAATCTTCACTAAAATACTTGGGATCTTTCTTTTCGCCCGGGACCGAGTATCGCCAGCGATGGTAGAAACAGAGAGGCAGAGCGATGCCGAACGAGCAACTAAAGTCACGCTCCCTAGAGAGCGTTATCATCGCGATTGCTCTGAAAGTCCTCGCGATCAGTTTTGCTTTTGGAGTTGTCGTACTTCTCGCGTGGCGACTCCGTTTGATTCTCTTGCTCGTGCTGATCTCCTTTTTCATAGCCGCGCTTTTGAATCCGGCTTTAAACCTGTTGACGAAACTCGGCATGCGCCGAACCCTTGCAGTGATGACGGTCTATCTGGTCCTTTTGATCTTCATGTTTGGGGTCGGCTATACGTTCTTCAACACGGTGATCACTCAGGCTACGCATTTTGCCCATACGCTGCCCTCTCTCGTCCGAGAGGCACAGAATGGCCGAGGCACGGTCGGGCATTTGATTGCGCGGTTTCATCTCGCAACGTATTTCGCCAGCCATTCTTCGGCCCTGTCGAGTTACGTAGCCCGACTAGGGAAACCGGCGCTTGCGGTCGGGAAGACCGTCCTCAGCGGATTCACGAGTTTGATCACCGTCTTGTTCCTGTCGTTCTTTATCCTTCTCGAGGCTCCAAGGGTCGTCACTGGCTTCTTGCGCCTTTTTCGCGAGGATCACGCGAGCGACGTGAGACGGGTCATTTATCTGATGACAAAACAGGTCACTGGCTTCATGCTTGGGAACTTCGCCACCTCTGTCATTGCTGGAGTTGTATCGTATGTAGCGCTACTTGCAACCGGCGTACCCTTTGCAAGCGTCCTTGCGATCTGGACAGCTCTCGTTGATTTCTTGCCACTCGTTGGAGGACTTCTCGCTGGCGTTCCGGTAGTCGGGGTTGCGTTTTTACACTCTGTTCCAGCGGGGATCGTGGTCTTGGTCGTATTTCTGATCTATCAGCAGATTGAAAACCACATTCTCAACCCACTGATCATCTCCCGAACTCTCAGACTGAACCCTCTATGGGTGCTCTTGTCCGTGATCCTTGGCGCCGAGACGGGCGCAATCATAGGATCGACATTTGGTGCGATTTGCGGTGCTATCTTCGCCTTGCCGGCAGCTGGGGCGGTTCAGGTGATGATTCGGGAGTTTTCGGCGCGCGGATATTTGATCCGCAAGGGCCTCCGTACCAGCCCTGACGCATAACGGGGCCGCGGCTAGTGTTTATCCCCGTGCGAATTCTCGTTGTTCTTCCGACCTATAACGAGAGCGCAAATATTGAGCAGATCCTTCGCTCGGTTCGTGTCAATCTCCCGACTGCAAATATTCTCGTTGTCGATGACTCAAGTCCAGATGGAACCGCTGATGTCGCGAAAACGATGAGCAGGGAGCTGGGTTCGATCGACGTCTTGATCCGCCCGCAAAAAAGTGGCCTAGGACCCGCATATCTTGCGGGTTTTCGCTGGGGGATGGATCGCGGATATGAATCTTTTATCGAAATGGACTCTGATTTCTCCCATGATCCGGCTTCGTTGCCGGCGCTGATTCATCCGATGACCGACGGAGCCGATCTCGTTATTGGTTCGCGTTACGTTCCGGGCGGTTCGATTCCAGACTGGAAACTTTCACGCCGCCTGCTCTCTCGGTTCGGGAACCTGTATGCAAAATGGATGCTCGATCTTGGCGTGGAGGATTCGACCGCTGGATTTCGTGTCTATTCAGGGCGAATCCTCAAGGAGATAGAACTTGACACGGTAACGGCAAGTGGATACGGATTTCAGATCGAAATGACCTTTCGAGCAAAAAGAGCCGGTGCGGTGATTCGGGAGGTGCCGATCCGCTTCGTGGACCGGGTTCACGGGGAGTCAAAAATGTCCTCTTCGGTCGTAACCGAGGCGCTCGCCCTTGTGACGAAGTGGGGCCTGCGTCGCCTGCTGTTCGATCGTCATACCCCCTAAGGTGAATCACTAGGGCCGCACGAGGATGGCGAGCATCGCTTGAAGCTTGAGCTGGGTCTCGGCGAATTCGGTAGCAGGGTCAGAATCCGCGACTATACCGACTCCTGCGAGCATACGAGCCGTCGCTCCTTCGATCATTGCAGAGCGGATACCGATCCACCATTCACCATCGCCATCCGCGCCCATGTAACCCACCAAGCCGGCGTAGAGATCGCGCGAGAGTCCCTCGTGTTCTTGAATATATGCCGCTGCCTGCAGCCGCGGAGTTCCGCAGATCGCCGGCGTCGGATGGAGCTTGCAGGCGACTTCGAGCGAGGTGACGGAGGAGGCAATATTCGTCGCAATGATCGTTGTCGCGAGATGAATCACGTTGCGGAGTTCAAGGATATGTGGCCCGTCGGGTACAGAAACGCTATCGGTGAAAGATCTCAGGTTGTCGCGTATTTCATCGACAACATACTGATGTTCCTCGCGTTCTTTTCGCGACGAAAGTAGGGATTTTGCAAGTCTTCGATCCTCCTCGGGATCACCGCTCCTTGCCATCGTTCCGGCGAGAAGGATGGATATAGATTGATGATCGGACTTTCTCAGCAAAAGCTCAGGGGTTGCGCCGACAAATCCGTGAATGGCAAATGAGAGGCACGAGGGATGTAGGGCGCGTAATCGTCCAAGCAGTTCATGTTGGAGAAATGGCCGATCCGCGTTTATTACGACCTCTCGCGCAAGCACGACCTTTTTGAGGCGCTGGTCTTCAATGGCGACTATCGCGTCGGCTACCTTTTTCCGAAATTTTTCATGACCAATGACTGGGTCGAGGGAGAAATTCTCCGGGGAACCCTGCTCATCCCGATGTTGAGCCGCCGCCTCTGCGATGAGGTCGCGAGCCCAAATCTCCCCAATCTGTCCTTGTCTGCCGATGAAGATGGCAAATGGAGGGCTCCCTTCTCGGTCGACGACGGTGATCTCGGCGACCGAGAATGAACAGAGCGCCCGAAGATCGTAGGGAAAGGCGGCTACTACAACTGGCCGGTGTTCGGACTTTGGTGAACGTGATGCAATTGCATGGAGAAGACGCGGGATCACATCCGGTTCTTGAGCGATGCCGTCAGCCAGATTTACCTCGATCGCACACCCGAGCGCAAAGATTGCAAGACCATCGCGTTCAATGACGCATCCGGACCGATGAGCAATCTCACGCGCCGCGATGAGATAGTCACGATTGATCATTCGTGTCCGCATCTCGAACGAGGCGACCTCCTCATGTGGGTCGGGATTGTTGGCTGGACTCATACCGGCCCACCCTGTTTGGCACAGACGACAATCTGAGCCAAGCCGCCCTGCAGGTGCCGGTATCGAACGTCCCCAAAACCAGAGGAGATGAGCATTGCCGTGAGGTCTGTCTGATTTGGAAGGTAGGTAACGGACTGAGGAAGATAGCGATAGGCGGAAGCGACGCTCAGCAAAGCTCCAATTTTTGGAACGACCTGGTGAAACCAGATTCGATGACCGAACCGGAGAAAGGGGTTTGACGGAAGATCCACCTCGAGGATGACGAGTCTGCCCCCCGGAAGGAGAACGCGCTCGATCTCTCGAAAGACCTTGTGTGAATCGGTGAAGTTTCTCAGCGCAAATCCAGAGATGACGCCATCAATCGACGCAGACGCGATTGGAAGTGACTCCGCGTTGGCCTCGATGAATCGGGCATCTGTCGCTCGTGCTACCGCCAGCATTTCGTATGACAGGTCGATGCCAATGCACACAAACCCAGCTCTTGAAGCTTCGCGAGTGAGGTCACCGGTTCCACATCCAATGTCAAGCACAAGCATCTCTCGAGCTAACCCAAGTTCTCCTACAGCTTGCTTACGCCAGTGACGATCAAGCCCGAGCGTGATGAGACGGTTTACGAAGTCGTAGCGATAGGCGATCGAGTCAAACATTGAGCGAACGAAGTCCGTCTTTTCCTCATTTGGGGGAAGCGAGAACATGCTCATCGTCGAGGGGAGATAGCAGCGACGTGAAGATACGCCGGCAGGCTCCATTCCTGGTTCACACCCAGATCTGCAGATACAACCAAGCGCGACGCGGTCGATCCGTGCAAATCCACGCGTTGGGGGCATCGAATCAACGTTCCCCGGTGACCTGTGGCGCCCTCGATGATCTGCATGTTCCTTAGAGGCTAGCGGGGGTTTGATTCCCAGCAGGAGGTGCCTTCTTGTGCCCTCAAAGAAGCAGAGAGGAGATGACGTTGATCGTAGACTCGTCGTGACGTGTTGGATCTACCCGTCGTCGAACAGTTGGAGGGATACGTGGCGCAAATCGTTCTGGGAATCGGTACCTCGCATACCCCACAGATGACGATGGATCCTGGTCTCTGGGAGGATCACGCGCGACGTGATCTGCGCAATCTCTCGCTCATAGGACGAGACGGTGAGGTGCATCGTTACGAGGAACTTGCGAAAGAGGCGACGCCTTCGGTGCTGTGTCAACTTGATCTGGAGGTCTATCGAGAAAAACATGAGCGTGCCCAGTCAGGATTGAACATCCTTGAACTCTCCTTGCGCGCGACGCGTCCCGATGTCGTTATCGTTGTTGGCGATGACCAAAACGAACTCTTTGGTCCAGAGGGCATTCCTGCCGTAGGCATCTTTACGGGAGGGATCGCGAGAGACCTGCCGATCTCAGATGAACACCTCGCGCGACTGAGCGAGGGTATGCGCCAGTCGCACTGGGCGAGTCACAGCAAGAGCGGTTATGAACACAGAGTTCATGCAGGTCTGGCAGAGCACCTGACCGCGCAGCTCGCGCTGCATGACTTTGACGTGACTCGGATCAAACATCAACCCACAGGAAGATCCATCGGTCATGCGTTCAATTTCGTGCGCTATCGACTCAGGCTTGATGAGGAGATTCCATTTATCCCGGTACTTCTCAACACCTATATCCCTCCGAATGTGCTCTCTCCCTCGCGCTGCTATCGACTCGGTCAGGCAATCAAGAATGCGGTGGACTGTTTTGATCAGGATCTTCGCGTGGCCGTTGTCGGGAGTGGTGGCCTGAGTCATTTTGTGGTTCTTGAGGAATTTGATCGAGAGGTACTGAGGGCCGTTGGCGAACACGATACCGACGCGATCGCCAGGTTGTCGCGATCGTTCTTTCGCTCAGGCACCTCGGAGGTACTCAATTGGATCACGGCTGGAGGATCCCTCGAGCATCTGCAAATGCGCGTGATTGATTACATACCTGGATATCGGTCGCCTGCGGGTACGGGAACAGGGATGGCCTTTGCAATTTGGGAGTAGGCACAAGTGGCGTTATTCCATCTGTTCGTTCGAAAGCGGCACCGGATCCACAAAGAGCACCCCCGCATCAACGATGACGCGGTAGCTCTTGATGTCCGATGCGTAGAGATCCAGGCTTTTACCACTGGCAAGCTCGAAACGAGCCCGATGCCAGGGGCAGACGATATATCCATCTTTGATCTCACCACGATGGATCTGACTTCCCATATGCGAACAGCTGTTGTCCAAGGCATAAAACCGTTCGCCGTCGCTGATGATACAGATCTCGTTGCGTCCGTTCTTGACGACGAGACTTCCCTTCGAGACAAATTCATCGATGGTTCCCGCTCGAAGTCTCTCTGTCATGTTCATTTCCGTTCGCGTTGTAAGCGATGATAGCGCCATGCGGAATCAGTAGAGCGGGCTCCTTCAGAACACATGTTGGCGAAAGTGGAGGGTCGCGTCTAGGGTCGAGGAGGGATCCCTTCGCTGAGATTGTCGTGGGAACCTTACGGAATGACGGTGCACGGCCTACGTTGGTGCACAGGAGGACCAGATGCCAGTGACAGATACGAAATCGGAAGTACTGAGCGCGGACGAGCTGATCGACGCGCTTGAGGCAATTCGCCAGGAGCACTACAAGAGGTATCCCTACCGGATCAAGACGATTCAGAGCAAGGATGAACTTCCTGGTCTCGCCGCTTCGAAACTCCGCTCGCACTCGGGAGGGGACATCAACCATCGCTTCGAGGGCGAACGCTATATCAACTGCACGGACAAGGCGATGCGTCGCAAGCAATTGCGCAAGCTCGTTGACGAAGGTGGTGAGATAGCCTTCGGCGGGACGAAGGTAAGCCATCCGCTCCTCGCCAAGTGGGAATCGCAGTCCTTTGGCCTCACCGAAGAAGAGATCGAGGATGCCGAGAGATCTGACGCTGATCCTGGCGTTTTGATCTGGCGTGGTTGGCATGTCAGCAGAGACCGTTACTACCCGTTTCCGGTCGCGATCGGAAGCGGCCTCGTCGGCGAAGGGGAGAATCGTCTTTTCGCGCAGCAGCAGATGGCAGCGATTGAAAAAGATGCAGAGACATTTCGCGAATGGGGAATGCCACGCATTGAAGAGGCGCTGTTGAATCGTAAGGAACACGCTGGGATCGACGTTGAACACGCCGAATTCAATGAACGGGTCATCAAGGAGTACTGCACAACTCCGAGACTTCAGGAGCAGATTCGACAGGTCTTCATCCTTCGCCTCCAGCAGCGCGCCCGCATCAAGTAAATCGATCGCCAGCAGTAAAATCCCATTCATCCTAAAGGAACCCATTTATGTCACAGCTTCCCTTTGGACCAGCAGATCTTGACAAGTCGGCACTTTCCTCGACTGCGTTTCTCGAGATTCTCGATAGCGACTTTGGACGCAAGACAGCTGTCGTGCCCCGCGTCTACGAGCAGATTATCTCTGGCTCGCTTGATCTCGAGAATCTGAAGTGCTGGATAAAGGATATGTATTGCTATTGGGACACGTTGTATTTCAGCACTGGAGGGATCTTCATCAAGACAAATGAACCTAAAACACGCGAGGGCATGCTCCGCAAACTGGTCGAAGTAGAGGGCCGAGTCATTGTCAATGATGTCGTACCAAGCTGGACCAACCAGGCATATGAGGAGCTGTGGCTGAGGTTTGCCCTCGGCGTAGGTCTTGAGCGAGATGAAGTGACCTCGTGGCAGACCTTTACGCGGAGTTATTTCAGCATTTCGACTCTCTGTCTCTATTCGCGCGGATGGGAGTGGTCCTGGCTGGACGGAATCGCGAACCTTTATGCAGCAGATCGTTTCTATATTGAGTACTTTCCCAAAATCTCCCAGTCGCTTCGCGAAAACTACAAAGTTCCCCATGACGCACTCATGGTCTTCGAGGCAGTCGTTGCTGACGCGATGGAGAACATTCACTTCGAGAGTGAGGCACTTTCCTACTGGGCCTGTACGACAGAACGACAGCTGACCGCGGCGCGCGCCTTCCGCGAACGGATCGATATTGAGCACCAGCTTCTGACCTCCGTCAACGAGCTCATCGATTCAGGGGAGCTTCCGTTTCAGATTCCCGTGGGCACCGTTATTCCCGCCTTGCTCGACCGTACCTAGACGGTTCCCTCATCTCGTGTGTAGCAAGGGATCCGTCGAACGCGACGGTCTGGCTGTTTATTTGCGTGAAGGTGCACGATGCATGAGGTAAATACTCAAGGCGCGAGCGCAGAGATTCAGGATTACATCTATCTGCACGACAACGTGGAACTGACAACGGTCGGAATTGACATTGGTTCATCGACGTTCCATTTGATGTTCGCAAAGGTACATCTGAAGAGGGAGACCCAAGACCACTCGAGCAGGTTCGAGATTGTCCATCGCAGGATTCTCTGGCGATCAGAGATTGCACTAACGCCCTATCGCAACAGAAGAATCGATACCAACCTCGTCAGGCTGTTTGTCGAAGAGAGTTATCAAAAAGCGGGTCTTCATCCAAGCCAGATCGACAGCGGAGCGGTGATCCTTACCGGCGAAGCGTTGCGACAATATAACGCTAGATCGCTCGCTGACGCCGTTGCCGCTGAATCGGGAGACTTCGTCTGTGTGAGCGCCGGACATCATCTTGAGGCCACGTTGGCCGCCTTTGGTTCGGGAGCCGTGAAGTACTCCCAGGAACACGCGATACGTCTTTTTCACATCGATATTGGAGGCGGAACAACCAAGCTTGCGTTGATCGACAACGGGATCGTCATCGCGACTGCAGCGGTGATGGTTGGCGGCAGACAGATTTCCCTGGGCGCGCAACGCGAGATATTCAGTTCGTCCGCGGGCAGTTCTGCGATCGCCCGCCACGCTGGCTTCCGGATCCACCTCGGCGAGACGCTCACCGAAGTGAATGAGCATCGGTTTGTTGGCGCGCAGGTGAGCGTAATTGTTGATCTTGCAGCTGCGAATCATCACAACACCCTTGAACGCGAGATCCGTCTCACACGTGTTCTTCCCCGAAATTTCCGTCCCGACGCGGTGAGTTTTTCCGGAGGAGTATCCGAATACATCTATCGTCGAGAGACCGTGGCATACGGCGATCTCGGCCCGCACATAGGAAGCGAGATCCAGCGCGCGATTGAAAATGGCGTGATCACGCTCCCGGTAGTCGATCCAGGTGAAGGCATTCGCGCCACGGTTGCTGGAGCCTCGCAATGTTCTGTACAGCTGTCAGGTAGCACCGTATTCGTAAGCGAACCGTCGATGTTGCCGGTGCGCAATGTTCCGGTCGTTCATGCCGAACTTGGAGATCGACGGTCCGGCGAAGATTACGATGCAACCGGCGTAGCAGATTCGATCGGGCGTGCGATCGCGGACTACGGACTTCGGGTGAGCGATCGCCTCGCACTCTCGTTCACCTGGAGCGGTGAGCCCTCCTTTCAACGGCTCAGTGCGTTTGCTGAAGGACTCAGCCATGCCCTGTCGTCATCGGGCCAAGAGCTACTCATCGTGCTGATCGACCAAGACATTGGAGCCACGATCGGCCGGCTGCTTCGAAGCGAGTACAAAATTGACCGACCGCTGGTGTGCCTTGACGGATTGACATTCTCACCTCTTGACTTCGTTGACATCGGCACGATCATCGAACCGAGCGGCGCGCTCCCCGTTGTGATCAAATCCCTCCTTTTCAGCACGGAGCGTTGATAACGCATTTCACCGGCAATTTCAATCCGTTTTGCCCGAACTCTGCCCAAAAACCTAAAGTTCGCTAGGCTAAACACCTCGGGAGTCCTACAAGGAGCGGGTAATGGCGATAACGCCGGAAGACAACGCGAAGCTGACTCAAGTTGGTCCGGGCACCCCAGGAGGTGCGCTGCTCAGGCGCTACTGGCACCCGGTCGGAATCACCGCGAAGCTCGACGAGAACCCGGTACAGAGCGTGCGCATCCTTGGCGAGGACCTCGTGTTGTATCGCGACCGTTCGGGCACGCTCGGTCTGATCGGCAGACAGTGTGGGCACCGACTGGTCGACATGGTCTTTGGGATCCC